>JBLHIB010000008.1:0-58545 GCA_047615865.1 Gammaproteobacteria bacterium | reverse complement strand
TTTTTAAACCTCTGTTCTAATGAATGACCATTGTCTCCCAACTCAATAGAAGCAACTCTTTTCGCTTTACAGTATTCGTAAACACCCTGAATCAACTCTGTTTTGCTGTCGAAATGATGGAACAAGGTCCCTGTAGCTACACCAGCATTGTTAGCCACTTGACTTGTTGGCGTTCCTTGGAAACCCTGATCTACGAATAGAGTCAAGGCCGACTCTAAAAGACGTTTGCGTTTATCGCTCATAATAAATAATGACTGACTAAACAGTCTACGAATATGCTAAAAAGAGAGCACAATTCAAAATTGCGCTCTCAAATGATAAAGTATTGATTTAAGACAACGAAGTTAACTTCTCTTCGATCATCTTGATTTTCTCCTCGGCATCCGCCATCTTCTTGCGCTCGCTGGCAACAACCTGATCAGGGGCACCACTTACGAATCTTTCATTCGACAACTTCTTAGCCACGCTCGCGCAGAAACCTTTTGTATACTCCAGTTCCTTGGTGAGCTTATCCTTCTCTCCTTCGACATCCACATTGTCTCCGAAAGGAATAAAGTATTCATTTCCAGCTACAATAAAAGAGAATGAATTTTCAACTTGCTCATCGCAGTAGGTAATCGAATTTACGTTGCATAGGTGTTTCACAACGCTATCATACGATTTATCCTCGTCCTTGTTGATTTTAGCAAAAAGATCTACCTCAACCTTGTTCGGTAAATTGTTATTCTTCCGAATAGTTCTAACATTACTCACAACGTCAGAGGCTTTCTCAAATGATTTCAGCAAGCCTTCATTCGGGGATGACGCAGTAGGCCACTGGGCTACTACAATTGCCTCTTGCGGAGATTTTCTTTCCCTCAAGTGGTGCCAAAGCTCCTCTGATATGAATGGCATGAACGGATGAATGACGCGTAAAATGGACTCAAAGTTTGTCACAGCTAAGTCGTACGTTGTACGATCTATTGAATCACCATAAGTCGGCTTAATCATCTCTAAATACCACGAGCAGAAATCATCCCAAATGAGTTTATAAGAAAGCATAAGGGCTTCCGAAATTCGATATTGATCGTAGGCAGTATTAAGCTCGGCAAGGACTTGATTGAACTTACTATCAAACCACAAGCTTCCCATTTTCGCCGACTCAGTAGGCTCTTTATCTTCAATTTCCCAACTATTGATAAGTCGGAAAGCGTTCCAAATCTTATTCGAGAAGTTTCTTCCTTGTTCGCACAATTTAGGATCAAATGGAAGGTCATTGCCCGCTGGACTCGTGAGCAACATTCCAACTCGCACTCCGTCGGCACCAAATTCCTTCATCAATTCGATAGGATCTGGTGAGTTCCCGAGGGACTTACTCATTTTTCTTCCCTGGGTATCTCGAACTATTCCAGTAAAGTAAACATTCTTGAATGGGAGCTCATCACGGTATTCATATCCTGCAATGATCATTCGCGCAACCCAGAAAAACATAATCTCAGGAGCTGTCACAATATCATTGGTAGGATAATAGTAGTCTACCTCTTCCTTTTCATAGAAGCCGTCAAAAACAGAAATAGGCCACAACCAAGAAGAGAACCATGTATCAAGCACATCTTCATCTTGCTTTAAGTCGGCAAGCGTCAAGGCACTATTCCCAGTCTTCTCATGAGCCTTGACCAAAGCGTCCTCTATTGTTTTTGCAACAACAAACTGTCCTTCTTCCTCTCCATAATAATAGGCAGGAATTCTATGGCCCCACCAAAGTTGTCGGCTAATGCACCAATCTTTGATGTTCTCCATCCAATGGCGGTACGTGTTCTTGAACTTCGCAGGATGGAACTGAACTTTGTCATTCATGACATTGTCCAATGCTGGTTTACTCAGCTCTTTCATATCCACCCACCACTGCTGAGAAAGCCGTGGCTCAATCACTACATCGGTGCGTTCTGAATAACCTATCTTATTTAAGTATTCCTCAATTTTAACGAGGCTTCCTTGTGCTTCTAGCTCTTTTGCAATCTTCTTGCGAACAACAAAACGATCTTCTCCAACATACATAGTAGCATCTGGCCCTAGAGTTCCGTCGGCATTCATGATATTGATGATCTCCAAGTTATGTTTTTGACCCAACATAAAGTCATTGGCATCATGAGCAGGAGTCACTTTCAGGCAACCCGTACCAAACTCAATCTCAACATAATCGTCAAGGATAATCGGAATTTCTCTTCCTATCAAAGGCACAATCGCTTTCTTACCGTGCAGACCAACAAATCGTTCGTCCTTTGGATGAATGCAAATTGCAGTATCTCCCAAAATAGTTTCAGGACGTGTCGTTGCAATGGTTACATAATCGTCAGAGTCAACTATTTTATACTTGACATAATACAATTTAGAGTTTTCTTCCTTGTATATAACTTCCTCATCACTCAAAGCGGTCTTTGCCGAAGGGTCCCAGTGGATCATGCGCTCACCTCTGTAGATCTTACCTTTTTCATGCAAGTCGATGAAGGTGTCGATTACACTTTCGTAATACTTCTCATCCATGGTGAATCGCGTACGATCCCAATCACAACTTGCTCCCAGCTTTTTAAGTTGGTCAAGAATAATTCCACCATGCTTATCTGTCCATTCCCAAGCATGCTTTAAGAAGTCTTCGCGACTTAGATCAGACTTCTTGACTCCTTCTGCGCGCAGTTTCTGAACTACTTTGGCTTCTGTAGCAATGGACGCGTGATCGGTTCCAGGAACCCAGCAAGCATTTTTCCCCATCATCCGAGCTCTTCTGACTAAAACGTCTTGAATGGTGTTGTTCAACATATGTCCCATATGAAGGACACCAGTTACATTAGGCGGAGGTATAACAATGGTAAAAGGCTCTCTTTCGTCAGGAATTGACTTGAAGAACTCATTCTTCAACCAGAATTCATACCACTTGTCTTCAGTGGTAGCCGGATCGTATTTTGCAGGAATATCCATTACTAATCTATTCAATGTTGTGAAGCCTGTAAAATTACACCGATTGTTGGCCTGCGCAACGGTGATCTAAAAGGCTTTTAGGATTTATTTTTCAAGCACAAGGCAAATGAAATTAACAACCGGCAACAACCTTTGACATTCGTTAACATAACCAATTGCAGCGCTATGCGTCATATGGGTGTCTTCTAAGTATTGAAGATCATCAAAACGCAAAACCATGAATTCAAAAGCACTATTATCCGCAATTGCCGCATTGCTATTCTCATTTCAAATTGCCGTTGCACAGCCATTGGAGTCTCAATCCAATACAGGTAATGACGAAATTCGACAGACTATCGCAACGCAATTGAGCGGGATGGATGTCGAAGGATCCTCTCGATTTACTGAGGACATTAAAATATGCTTCAAGATCAAGGCCGATGGAATGGTTCTCCTGCATGAGGTTGTATGCAGCAATCCAGAATTGAAGAAAGAGATCAAAGACGAGTTGAAAGACATGAAGTTTGAAACCGAAGAGTCGATCGAAGATCAGTTCTACTGGATAACCGTGAAGTTCAAGGTTGTGTAGAGGGTTTTATTATAGGAAGCAAGAAGAGGGTATTCGAACGAATGCTCTCTTTTTGTTTGTGGAAAACTTTCATGATCATATAGAATTATAATGCTCGCACAATTCAATAGAATTTAGCTCCGGGTAGTATCGAAGGAAAAGGCTCATGTGATTCATTTTTTAGCACAAGGCAAATGACTTTGCAGATTGAGTAAAATTTTGACTTTCGTTAACATAACTTTTTGCAGCGCCATGCGTCTTATGAGTGTCTTCTAAATACTGAAGATCATCAAAACGCAAAACCATGAATTCTAAAACACTTTTATCTATCCTTGCTGCATTCTTATTCTCATTTCAATTTGCCGCAGCGCAGCCATTGGAGTCACCATCCAAAACGGGAACAGAAGAAATTCGTCAAACTATCGCTACTCAATTGAGTGGGATGGATGTCGAAGGATCCTCTCGATTTACTGAAGACATTAAGATTTGTTTCAAGATTCAGGCGGATGGCATGGTCCTTCTTCATGAGGTCGTGTGCAACAATCCTCAATTGAAACAAGAGATAAAGAAAGAGTTAAAAGGTATGAAAATTGACACCGAAGAGTTGATCGAAGATCAATTCTACTGGATAACCGTGAAGTTCAAGGTTGCCTAGAGGGTTTAATTATATAGGAAGCAAGAAGAGGGTATTCTAACGAATGCTCTCTTTTTGTTTGCGGTAAACTCTCAACTTGGTTAATGAATTGTTAACTGAGTTATGAAGCTGTTAAAATCCGAACCAGACGATATATCTGAGCGTAATTTGGCAAACAATCAATTCAAAAACAATCAACATGTACAAAATTCTCACAGCAATCACGATCCTTCTATCAAGCTTGAGCATAGCAGCTCAACCTGTAATGGGCGAAGCCAACCTTAGTATAGAGTCTGACATTTATGATTTTGGACAAGTCGACCAATTTGAGTTAACAGAATGTATATTCGTAGTTACAAATACTGGTGACCAGCCTCTAATTATCAGTAAATGTCAAAAATCGTGTGGATGCACTACTCCACAATGTAATCCAGATCCGATTATGCCGGGCGAGACTTCTGATATCTCGATCAAATACGATTCTGGTCGGGTCGGGCCTTTCAATAAATCAATTACCGTTCACAGCAACGATCTTGACGAGCCAAAGAAAGTGCTCCGGATAAAAGGTGAGATTCTTGCTCAAAAGAAGGATTGATTGAAACTTTTAGTCCAGAAATGCGTGTAACACACGCATCTTGTTAAGCATTTGTTAATGGATATTAACAACTAGTAAATGGCATTATCTTTGCCTTAAGTATTCCAAAACAGAAACGACAAAACAAAGTATTATGAAAAAAGCAATCTTGTCAATCGCATTGGTTTTCGGCTTAGCCGTAGCAATGTTCGCTCAGACAGAAGTAGTTACAGGACCAGCAATTGCGTTGGACAAAGAAGTACATGATTATGGTACTATTCAGCAAGGTGGAGACGGTGCATGTGAATTTACTGTATCTAACACTGGTACTGAGCCATTGATCATTGCTAAGTGTAAAGGATCTTGTGGATGTACTGTTCCTAAGTGCGACAAGAATCCAGTTCTTCCTGGTGAGACTTCAGCTATCTCAGTAAAGTATGACACTAAGCGTGTTGGACCGATCAACAAGAGTGTTACAATTACTTCGAATGCTTCTAACGAGCCAACGAAAGTGATTCGTATCAAAGGAAAAGTTGAAGGTGATCCTAGTGCTACTCCTGCTTCACCTGTGAAAGTTCCTTCAGTAGGCGCTCCAGTTAACAAGCAATAATATTCGTACGAGCATGAATGTAAGATCTATTTTCATTCTGCTTCTTACACTAACATTGAACTCCGCAGCTGTCCATGGACAGTTTGCGGAGTTTTTGTTTGAAGATGGTGTCCATAAATTCCCCAAGACTGAAGAAGGGGATCAATTGTCGCACACATTTAATTTCGAGAACACAGGAGATGCTCCTTTGATCATTAGCAGTTACAAAGTAGAATGCACGTGCACCATTGCTGCTTACTCGAAGGAACCTATTCTTCCCGGAGCTAAGGGGAGCGTCGTTGTAACGTTTGACACGAATGAAAAGATAGGATGGCAGTATCGTCAAATTGACTTGTATGCCAACACCAAGAAATCACCGACAACTCTAGAAATAAGAGTGAAGATTCTAAATGATTAGGACAGATTCCTAAATCACATGGCTCCCTGCAATCTCCTCTGGATGACTTAGTACTTCGCATAAGACTAAGTCAACAAAAGCTTCATAGCAACCGCAAAGCTGACCCCGGGACTGCATTGGATCATTTGCCTAGTGCAAAAAAAAAGACCCCACAAATCGTGAGGTCTCCTTTCTAAATAATGAATTGCTTCAAAGATTACTCTTTGATAAACTTCTGTGTCATTTGCTGATTTCCAGCGTAGACAGTAACAAAGTAAACCCCAGTCTCAAGCTTTTGAGAATTGACCTCAACTTGAGTAGATGATGGTGTTTGAATTACTTCAACAATTTCACCTAGGATGTTACGTACAACTATCTTATCCATCAAACTTGAAGTCGTAATCTTTACGTTGCCCGCTGTAGGGTTCGGATAAAGATCAAATCCTTCAGTACTGAGCTCTTCAACGTTTACAACATCAGCACATGGATTACCAGGTAGATCCATTACACACATAACACGTGGAAGAATATATCCTTGAATGGTATCAATGTATAACATTGCTTTTTCAATCGACATATCTGGATTGGATCCCAAAGAGTTTTCATGAATTGTTGTTCCAAATGGAGTAAGAATTTGAGAGTTAGGTGAAGTTGGATTCCACCATTCCCAAGGAGCTGATTGATTGGAAGTAAAAGCTACCAGAGGCAACTCGATAGGAAACAAACCTTCTGGAGTTGCGTTCACTGTAATCTCAGTAGCATTGGACCCATCAAATGTATCCCCGTATAAAGAACGAGCACGATCCGTATAAGGATCACCATCAGCAAGAGATGCAAACACATCGTTGATACCAAGATCGTTGCACTTTTGGATGAAAAAATTTGAACCATGAACTGGAACTACATCTTGAAGACTTCCAGGAACAATAACAATACCTTGATCAAATGGCGCGAAATCGTCTCGGATACAATGTAACGATACCATAGGCACATCACCAGGTCCTAACCATGACTCATCGGCCATAGCACCACCGGCATTAATAACCATACTGACATCAGATGAAATCCCATTGTCGCGATAAAGGTTCAATGAATTTGGAAATCCCCAACCTTCAACTGTTCCGACAAGTAAAGTATCGATATAGCTTGTGTCTGGTTCAAAAATATTCGGAAGGAACTTCTCCAAGAAAAGTTCAGTTTTCGCATCGTCCAAAGTAGCATAAGAAGTAGCAATATAGCCTCCTGAACCTTGGCCGAAGATTGCAATACGCGACTCATCAATGCCCCATGCATTTGCGTCCAAAGCATCAGACCTCACGTATCTAACAGCCATCTTTGTATCGTGAATAGCACGGTAAACCGCATTCAACAGCGTACCTCTTCTTTCTTCAACAGAAGCAAGGTCTGGTCTCCAACCCAATCGATAATCGGCGCTGATAGCAACATAACCACGTTTAGCCCATCCTCTACAAAGAGCAACGGCTGAACTGTCGGTACGCTCACCTGTAGCTGATAAGTTCTGTGGTTGAGGCAAGAAATTACCTGTATGCAGGTATATAATCACCGGACGTGCATCAACCTCATCATCATCCATATTCGGATAGTAAATATCCATTTCGATACCCTTCAACTTCACATCAGTTGAAGCATCTGTTGGATCAAGGTAAGCGGCTGGAAAATCAGCTCCTCCGTCAACAAGAGCACTCAAAGTGCCGATATCAATGGCAGTATTCGCACCTGCGAAATTTGAAGTTAGAAAGTCAATATTCGTTGCATAAACGACCGTTTCCATTTCAATCTGGTCATCCGTGAACACCTCGTCGAGGTATCTTTGAGCGGAAGCTCCTTGGATCATAAAGACGGCAGTTAACAGAAAAATAAAACGTAAATTTTTGCTCATAATTACATGTGTTTAGTTACAAAAAATGAGTACTATTTCAACTCAAATAAGACAGACGCATAAAGCAGCCGACCAATTAGTGGGCCGCCATATACTTGAAGGTTATCATTGCGTATAGCTTTTTCAAATTTATCAGAAAAAGTGGTCAAGTCCTTATCGAAGAATGGAATTACTCCGAAAATATTCGATCCACCAAGTTTTACCGTACAATTTATCTGCGGAACAAAGACATTGATCTGAGCATCAACCATGTCATAACCGTCGATAGGCCCAGTAAACTGAGGGGATCCTTCAAACACAAAACCATCGACCCATTTGTAGTTAATTCCAAAACCAAATTTCTTAATCTTATTAAAAAGAACCAAATCTCGGCCACTCAAACCAAGATTGTACTTGTGTTTCGGTGTGTTGAACGCTGGAATAATAGGATCATCGTCTCCGCTCAACAAAGTATTGTAACTATAGTTGGCATTGAACATCATTCTTTTGAAGTAGTAATTAAGTCCGATAGCTCCTCCAGTGGTTCGAACTTTTCCCTGGGCATTTGCAGCTATTCGAAACACGCCGACTTCGCCGACCGTAAACCCATTGCTCTCATCAAAATCTGAAGTCAATCCGATCACATACCCTATAAAATCAGTATACTCGCTGAAGTACGCACCTACATCTAGATAAACCTTCTTACCTAGAGTCCCTCGATATCCTGCTTCAATGGTTCTAACTTTTTCAGGACGAATTCTATCTAAATTAAAATACTCAAGCTTTTCCAGTCCACCAATAAGACTTGTTGAAGATCTATATTCGTTGAAAGAATCAATGGTAATGAGTGAGTCAGATCCTGCCTCGAAACGACCATCAACATTACCAAGGAGAATCGCACGGCCCACATTGTAGAACAAATATTGATCGGCAAGAGTTGGGTTTCTTATTGCTGAAGAAACGCTTGCTCTCAAAGTATGTGACTCAGAGGGCACAAAAACAAGCGATGCGGCAAAGGATGGAAGAAAATCAAAATTCTCATTCTTATCTACCCTACCTGTTGTATTGACCTTCAACTTATCTTCAAAAAACTTCGCTTCAAGACCGACATAGGCGCCTACCTCCCAATTGCGGATCACAACTCTACTTGAATCAGTCGTAACCCTTCGTCCTTGGGAATCAAGGATGTAATTCCCAACAGAATCAAGAGCATATACATAGGTCAGGGTGTCTTGAAAAATAGTTCCTTGAGTATCCGGGGTATACAGACGACTACTCACACCTCCAACAATGTCGAGAAAATCTATTTCGAATTTCTTCTCAGCCTGAACATTATAGAGAGAAGATCTGTCGTAGAATAGCGAACCTCCATCAGTAAATGTCTTTGATGTAACAGCTGCCCTCAGAGAATCAAAACGTGCTGTCCCAGGCTCAAAAAACGGCTCAATTACGGCGGTACTTTGGGTATTCACTCCGTCTAGAGCCTGATCATATAGCCCACTGAAATAATCAAACTCTTCGCCATACCAGTCACTCAAAAGACTTCGGAAATAGTCCAGTTTTTCAGCATTCGGAATGTCTGCCTCTGAAGCAATTGTAAATAATTCGTCGTAACGAGCAAGCTCTTTAACATCATCGGTAAAATTCTGTCTCCAATACTGCGCCATACGGGTATTCCACTCAGCTGTATTTGCAGACTCTTCCAGCATTCGAATTCCCGTAGTGACAATATCATATGTATCTCCGGCATCTTCCTGGGTAGAATATAGTCTTACAAACCAATTATCCTTTTCACCGATTTGCAGTTTGTGCTGCATAAACTCAACATTCTTGAGCGCATACCGATTATCTCCTTGATATACTGTTGAACCTGTGCTGTAGTTAAAATTATAGCTTACTTGGACTTTCGAATTGATGTTGAAGTATAATCCGGTATTGAACTTCCTATTATCGGTATCATAGTTAACCAATTCGCTCTCCTTATAACCCCTTCGGTAGAAAGTTCCAAGTCCAGCATAATCCTGAGGTATATCAGTCACATCATTGTTTGTCGCTGTAGCCTCATCACCATAGACATTGACCGCATCATAACCGTAAGGATTTGTTTCATCATGCTGTGACCCTGTAATCGGATCGTAATTTTCAGCTTCCCATTCATTGGCTTGAAGAGAGAACCAGTTTAGCTTGAATCCAAACTTCTCTTCACCCTTGTCATTCTTTATAACCTGCGCCAATCTGAATGCATATTCCCACAACCCTCGCTCACCCCTCTTCATGTACATGCTGAAACCTGGAAAAGTAAAGGGATCTTTAGTTGTCATATTGATCACCCCGTTGAATGCACCGGGCCCGTAGAAAGCCGACGACGCGCCGGCGATGATATCAACTCTCATGACGTCTAAATCTGACGCACCTAGAAAATTTCCCAATGAGAAATTCAATCCTGGGGACTGGTTGTCCACTCCATCTATTAACTGGAGCGACCTTACTGGTGAAGTTGAGTTAAAGCCTCGTGTATTGATGATTTTAAAACCAAGACTAGCTGATGTGATGTCAACACCCTTGAGCGTACCGAGGCTTTCATAAAAGCTACCCGAGGGGGCTTCCTTTATCGCAATCACATCCATTGATTCCACAGTGAGGGAAGCCTGTTTTTGTTTGTCAGATATTCGTTGTCCAACAATCTGTGCCTCCGAAAGCATGACATTATCCTCTTTTAAGCGAATTGTGATGTTCGAAGATGGAGCCGAAAAAGTTTTTACTTGAGCAATATAACTGATGTATGAAAACTCCAGAGTTACCGGAAAAGAGGCCACTTCGATCTCAAATTTACCATCGTAATCAGTAGTGACACCGGTTGTGGTTCCTTTGATAATCACATTACCAAAAATGATTGGATCACCGCTGGTACCATCCACTACGACACCCTTGATTAATCCTTGGGCAAAACCAACTTGGCCACAAAGAATGATCAAAAGCAAACTTACAAATCGTGTCAATCGCTTCATTTATATTACAAGTTACCGAAGTAAAACAAATAGGACGCCTAAATAAGGGATAAAAATCAAACTAATCCACTCTAAGCAAGATTAGAAAGATAGAATATTTTTAGTAGGCGCGCATAACAATAGTGATTGGAGCCTTGTCCTTGAATAAAATATTAGAATGCCCAGTGGTGATTGATTGGACTAGATTTGCACTTATGTCCAAATACCAGAATCACGCCCTTCTATTCATATTCCTGACTGTCTTGGTTGATGTCATCGGAATTGGCATAATCATTCCGGTGATTCCAGAATTATTGACCAGTCTCACAGGAATGGACTTGAATGAGGCGGCAGGGATAGGTGGCCTTTTGATGTCTACCGCTGCATTGATGCAGTTTTTCTTTGCCCCTGTGATGGGCGAGCTAAGTGATCGGTATGGAAGACGACCAATTCTGCTACTTGCTTTGTTTGGACTCGGTATGGACTATTTGCTTCATGCTTATGCTCCCACTATAGCTTGGCTTTTTTTAGGACGGATTTTAGCAGGGATTTTTGGCTCAAGTTACACCGTTGCCACAGCCTATATTGCGGATGTAAGTACTCCTGAGAAAAAGGCAAAGAACTTTGGACTTGTTGGGGCCGCATTTGGCTTAGGCTTCATTATTGGCCCTGTCATAGGAGGTGTTTTTGCCCAGTGGGGAGTTCACGTGCCGTTTCTGATTGCTGCCGGCCTGACATTCTTAAACTTCCTGTTCGGATTCTTTATCCTTCCTGAGTCATTGAAAGCTGAAGATCGTCGACCGATAAATCTCCGCAAACTTATACCAGGAGTATCTCTTATCAATCTTGGCAGCTACAAAGCATTTGGCGGATTATTATTGGCATTTTTCCTGGCGCAATTGGCCGGCCAAACTCTTCCAGCCATTTGGTCATTCTTCACTATTGAGATGTATTCGTGGTCAGCAGCAGAGGTTGGATATAGTCTGGCTGCAGTTGGCATTCTTGTCGCCATTGTTCAGGGCTTACTTGTAGGCAAAGCGGTTTCTCGATTTGGCAATAAACGTGTGATCATGGGTGGTTTTATCCTGTGGAGTGTTGGAATGCTTCTGTACGCCTTAAGCTTTCAATCGTGGATTTTGTATGCTTCATTAATCCCCTATTGTGTCGGAGGAGTAGCGACTCCAACTCTGCAAGGACTGATTTCCAATAACACCCCAGCAAATGAACAAGGAAATTTACAAGGTACTCTCACGAGTATGTCAAGTGTCACGTTTATAGTAGGCCCGTTTATCAGCACCTCTATTTTCGCCGCATTCGCCGATTCGACTAAGGGCATTTACTTTCCTGGAGCACCGTTTGTTATGGGAGCAATCTTTCTTGTTGCAGGTACAATTGTTGCCTATTACGCATTGAAGAAGATCGAGACGACTTAAGCTTCAATAACCTCAATGGTGCGGCCGTCAAATTCAATTTTATCTCCAAGGCGAATCTTTCTGCGCTTTCGGAATTCTTGTTCGCCATTCACGAAAACAAGTCCTTCGGTAACAACCATTTTGGCCTCACCTCCAGACTGCACAAAATTCATGTATTTCAGCACTCGAATTAGCTCTAAGAACTCCTTGTCCAATTTAAATTCCATGATTAGAGAATTGGCAAAAATTTGTTGGGATCAGACTCACTCATCATTTCATAGACGGCTTCAACAATATCATCGGCTGATGGCTTGCTGAAATAATCACCGTCCGTTCCATAGGCAGGCAGATGAGGTTTCGAACTCATCGTTTTTGGCTCCGAGTCCAAGGAATAATAAGCCCCCTGTTTATTCAGTACTTGATCCAATATGTAAGCGGTTGTTCCTCCTGGCACATCTTCATCAACGATGAAAAGGCGATTAGTCTTCTTGACAGAAGCAGCAATTTCGTGTAATTCATCAAATGGAAGCAATGTTTGTACATCAACCATCTCAACTGAAATCCCCAATTTAGTTAACGTTTCCCGCGCCTCCATGGCAATATTGAATGTACTTCCGTAAGAAACTAAAGTAATATCAGAACCTTCTTCTACAATCTCAACTTTACCCAGACGAATTCTATGCTCGCCTAAATTGGTTGGGAGTTGTTCTTTCTTCCTATATCCATTGAGGCATTCTACGACCAAAGCTGGCTCGTCGCCTTCGAGGAGAGTATTGTACATTCCTGAAGCAATTGCCATGTTTCGGGGAACGCATACATGAATTCCTCTGATCGAGTTGACTATTGCCGACATAGGTGATCCAGAATGCCAAATTCCTTCTAGGCGATGACCACGTGTTCGAATAATAAGAGGAGCCTTTTGACCACCTCTAGTCCTGTATTGGACTGTTGCTAAATCATCACGCATAAGTTGCAGCGCGTAATACAAGTAATCTAGATACTGAATCTCAGCAATTGGGCGCAATCCTCTCATCGACATACCAATGCCTTGTCCGATAATCGTGGCTTCACGAATACCCGTATCCGCAACTCTTAGCTTGCCAAACTGTTCTTGCATACCCTCCATCGACTGGTTCACACCACCGATAGTCCCTGTGTCTTCTCCAAAAGTCAAAACCTCAGGATATTTCTCGAATATTTTTGCGAAATTTTCTCTTAGGATAATCCTTCCATCTACCAATTCAGCCTCAGGATCGTAAACCGGGTCGACAGCATCAATGTTCTGCACTGACTTAGCAGATTCGGAATAGAGTTTGTCGCTATAACGATTGTAATTCACCTTCTGAGAGGCTTCCAACCAAGAAACTAGCTGGTCCCTTTCGTTTGTGCTATCGCCTCTAGAAAGAAGTAGTATTTGACGTATACTTGAAACTATATCTCTTCGAATAGACTCTGAATTGCCTCTGAGAGCTTCGATAAGCGGCCCAATCTCATCTTCAAAATCAGAATTCTGAGCATAAGCATCCATGAAGGTTAGCGCCTCAACTTTTTCAGCATCTATATCGGCACGAAATTCCACCCAAGCTTCTTTTTGCTGAGCTCGAACATCTTTTTTTGCCTGATTTCTGATTGCATCAAATTCTGATTCTTCAACTGGCCCTTGGAGCTGGATAAACTGCTGCAATTGATCAACGCAATCATACTCTTTGGCCCAAGCAAGTCTTTCAGGAGTCTTGTATCTTTCATGAGAACCTGAAGTTGAATGGCCTTGTGGCTGGGTCATTTCTTCAACATGGACGAGCACAGGAATATGATTCTTTCGAGCATAAGCTGTGGCTTTCTCGTACGTCGCAATTAAATGAGGATAGTCCCACCCTTTGGTTTTATATATTTTCATCCCATTGCCTTCTTTGCCAATTGCAAATCCGGACAACGCTTCTGAAATACTTTCTTTTACAGTTTGAAATTTCTTAGGAACTGAAATACCATAACCATCATCCCAGACAGACATAACCATCGGAACGCCCAGAACACAGGCTGCATTCATCGTCTCCCAGAACAAACCTTCTGATGTCGAAGCATCTCCAATTGTACCAAAAGCGACTTCGTTTCCTTTATTCGAGAAATTGGTGAAATGAGCCAAATCCGGGCTCTCTCGATAAATCTTTGAAGCTTGAGCTAGCCCAAGTAGTCTAGGCATTTGAGAAGCTGTCGGAGAAACGTCCGCAGAGCTATTGTATTGCTCCATTAGGTTCTTCCAGCTGCCATCAGCATTCAAATTCCTAGTGGCATAATGACCTCCCATTTGTCGGCCTCCGCTTGCTGGTTCCTTCTCCACGTCAGTATGACCATAGAGAGCTGCAAAATACTCCTTGACGGTAATTAGGTCAAGAGCAAACATGAGGGTTTGATCTCTATAGTATCCCGATCTAAAATCACCTTTTTTGAAACATCGAGCCATTGCCAATTGTGCAACTTCCTTACCATCTCCAAAAATGCCAAACTTGGCCTTTCCGGTAAGTACTTCTTTCCTACCCAGAAGGGAGGTTTCACGACTTATACAAGCAATGCGAAAATCACTAAGCATTTGCTCTCTCAATTCCTGATCGGATAATTCTACAACTTCGGTGATACTTTCTGACATAGATAAACAGCTTCTAATGACTAGGGGAGCAAAGATAGTGAACAGGCTTGAAGTGCAAGCGTTCATCTATTGGTTTGGAAAAAAAATCAGCTTTCTGGTGTTTTATGTCGGCTTGAGCGCTTTATCTGGCGCTCCATTCGGCGGCACATTGCGCTCCCAACACAGCATTGTTTTTTACCAAGGCCAAGTTTGCCGCCAAGCTTTTCCCCCGAGTCAGGTCGTTCATTCTCGCGAGTAAAAATGGGGTAAGCTGTTTTCCAGTAACATTCTGTGCAGCAGCTTCTTCGAGTGCCAAATCTATTGCTGATTCAATTTGACTTGCATCTATAGATGCAATTTGCGGAATTGGATTGGCGACAATTATACCCTGTTTGATATTCAGTGCCTTTTGAGCTTCAAACACATCTACAATTTCCTTGACCGAATCCATTTTATGATCGACTAAACAACCGCTATTGGCGCAGTAAAAAGCGGGAAAACTAGATGTCTTATATCCTAAAACAGGCACGCCTAGTGATTCCAAAACTTCTAACGTTTTTGGAATGTCTAGTATCGATTTAGCCCCAGCGGTAATGACTGCGACTGGCGTATGGCTCAATTCAGCTAGATCCGCTGAAATATCCCATGATTCTGCCACTCCTCGATGCACACCGCCGATTCCTCCTGTTACAAACCAAGAAATTCCAGCAAAACTCGCGCCCATCATTGTGGTGGCAACTGTTGTAGCTCCTAACTGTTTTGTGGCAATAGCCCATGCCATGTCTCGACGAGAGATCTTTACACAGTCTGAGGCTGACGCGATTTGTTCTAAGCGTTCATTTGACAATCCAATTTGCACTTTACCATCTGCAACAGCAATTGTGGCAGGAACCGCCCCATTGTCGCGAACAAGCTGATGCAGTTCATGAGCCAACTCTAGATTGGTAGGCCAAGGCATACCATGAGCTATGATAGTTGATTCCAAAGCGACCACAGGCCTCTTTTCCGATAAGGCGTCTGCAACCTCTTCTTCAATGTTCAGATAGTCTTTCAAATTTGAATCTTGATCAATCTTTTATAACTCGAATTGCATAGGTTGAAACTTGATCTGTAATAGACACCAAGTATACACCAGCCAATAGGTTTTGCATAGAAATATTGAGATCACTTCCAACAATTTCTTCGCTGGCAACCATTCTACCGCTCACGTCAAAAATTCGAGCTACCCATTTGCCAGAGGCTAAATTATTTAAATAGATATCGTTACCTCGTTGAGTAAATGTGAAAGGAAGTTCCTCTTCTTCAATACCGATAATTAAATCATCACCATTGCAATCCTGATCGATACCATCGTTAGGTATTTCAACCTCATCTGGATTGATATCTTCATTAAAATCGTCGCAATCTCCTTCGTCAGGAGTGAACCCATCATTGTCCTGATCATCCAAATCTGCTCCGCTACAATCTTGGTCTATACCGTCATAAGGAATCTCAACACCATCTGGATTCACATCAGAATTGTTGTCATCGCAATCGCCATCTTCAGGCGTAAAACCATCTTCATCTACATCCGTCAAATCGGCACCTGAACAGTCTTGGTCTATTCCATCGTAGGGAATCTCAATGCCATCAGGATTTACATCTGAATTGTTGTCATCACAATCGCCATCTTCAGGTGAAAAGCCATCCTCATCTACGTCTGTCAAATCTGCACCTGAACAATCTTGGTCAATCCCGTCGTAGGGAATCTCAACACCATCTGGATTGATATCAGCATCATTGTCATCGCAATCATCTTCTGCAAGAAATCCGTCCTCATCTGCATCAACGGCATCGAATCCACTGCAGTCTTGGTCTATTCCATCATTCAGAATGTCTATAGCATCAGGGTTGATGTCGGACGCAGTGTCATCGCAATCTCCAGTTTCTGCACTAAACCCATCTTCATCCAAGTCATATTGACAAAGTTCAGGATCGTTCTGACTGGCTTCAGGATCAAAATTAAAAGCTGTTTCATCAGTGCAGCCAACAACATGATCGATGAACATCCATTCTTCTTTTCGTATGCGATAAGAACTCCAAGGAATAGGGTAACTAAATTCAATCAAAATGTTACCATCATAATCTACCTCAGAAAACCGAGCACCATATTGATCAATGCCTACATTGCCCCAATAGATCAGAGAATTGCCGTTGGCCATCCGCTGTGCCCCTCCTGTACTTGATCCAAACAATTGCTCAGGGTGAATATATTCCCACACCTTGGTAACAGTATGAGCCGCAGTATCCATTGAAAACTCAACTGCTCGTGAGACTTGACCTGTGACATTGGCATTGTCGAACATCATGATATTTCCGTTCGGTAATCTTCTCACATCATGCTGATGTGAGAAGCCATCATCGTTTGTGAAATCGAACTGAGAATTGGCGTCATTGATTCCCCATCTCCACATGATCTCGCTCGTTTCTTTGTTGAATTTCAAAACTTCATTCAAATGTCGCATCGAAATAATAATGTTTCCATCTGTGTCAGCCTCCATTGAATTGATATGAAATGGATCGATGGAAGATAACTGCAAGTTATTATCTTCATTGTCTGTTATATCAAGATAATCCCAACTTCTCCATTGAAGAAGCAAAAGGCCATCTTCATCTAGTTCTTGAATAACGAATCCAGCCACTGAAGCTTCTGCATCTCCTCCAATCACTATTTCGCTCATATCTGTGGTTTGATAATCGTAGGTAAAAAGCCACATGTGACCATTTTCCAAATGTTGAAAATCGTGCCAATCAATAGAGTATCCATTCCACATGGTTACAAAGTCAATAACGTCTGCATACTCATCTAATATTCTCCAACCGTAAGGGTCTATTACTCCGTAAGAAGGCAAATTGCTTCTAGACAGCTGAAAGTTACGTCCACCCTCAGGTTCATTGTCTTGCCAAAAAGTTGTCTGTCCAATTGAATCAGTAATAGCAATTTCCGAGACCTGCCCAGTTCTCAATCCAATGAAGAAATTACCTGGCGAAATTGCACCGTTCGGGGCAACGATATAATTTATCTCAGGAAAAACCTGCGATGACAAACTGAAACCTTCATCTGACACTTGTTCAAACTCGCTCTCTTCATCTACCCATTGTAAATCAGACGACCAAGCCGCTGGCAAACGATCAGAGGTTTGAAAACTCCAGATCAGAGGCTCAACCGAGTTTCCTGCTGTTGTCATTAGGCAGTTACCAAGCGAGATTGTAACAGACTCGTCCAACTCAAAAAGCTCAGTAACAACGACATTCAAGGTCTTCCCATCTGAACTTTGAAGAATCTCAAAATCATGTGACCCGCTCTCACTGCCTGAAATAAGCAAGCAATTTGCATCCAAACCTTGAATATCCAATTCGCTTGAATGGCGCAAAACCAGACACGTGTTGATATTATGAAACTCACTATTATCCTTGGGGCTCACAAACTGCAGTTTCTCATATCCTAAATCGTTTTGAGCAAAAGCACCAAACGTAAAACACGCACAAACAAGAAGGACTAAAAATAATCTCATATAATTTTCTGTTGAGTCCGCAAGTTCGCAAACTATCGTGGATAATGATCAAGTATCATAAAAGTAAATGTAGGATTGCCACAAGGTCAGAATACGAGCAGCAGAAATATGCGTACGAAGTTCTGATATTCATTAAATTGCACAGTATGCTTCGTTCTACGATTTCACTTCTTTACATCTGTTGTGTGCTCTCCTCCTCAGGACAGGATAATCAAATTTCGTGGCAACATGACTTTCAGCTTGATTGGTCTGACTTCCAGCAAAGAGTTGGACAAGGGGGGGTATTCAAAGCATTCACTTTCAGTGGGATTCAATATGAGGTTAGAGATCTTGGTGGAATTGTAGCCATTGAAGTGGAATCTTATTTTCTCCCTGGTGAGAGCTGGGCTTTTCAAGATTATTTAAGCGATGAGCTTCTAGCTCACGAAGAACTTCATTTTCATATTACAGAGATTTATGCTCGGAAAATGCGCCGGGATTTCACAAAATTTGAAATTGACATCGAAGAGTTCGCATCGAACAAAATGATCGAAGAACTCAAGACAAAGTACAATTCGCTTTATGATGAAATGGAGTTATTGCAAAAAAGGTATGATTCTGAAACAGACCATGGCGCTGGCAGCCAAGCACAAATTGATTGGGAAGAATGGATAGATGTCCAATTGAAAATGACCAATGCTTATTCAAAGATGAACCATGAAACCACTAGTCATTGAGTGAGCTCCAAATCAGATCTTTCAGGGCTTGAATTCCCAGACCAGTCACTGAGGATATGAATATCAATGGGATCTTCGGAAGCTGTTTTTCCACCTCTGCTTTCATTTCCGCCATTAACTCATCATCGAGCATATCGCATTTGGAAATAGCAAGGATTCGTTGTTTATCAATGAGCTCAGGATTGAACTCGTTCAGCTCATTAAGGAGAATACCGTAATCCTTATAGATGTCATTCGAGTCAGCTGGCACCATGAACAATAGTGCTGAATTTCTTTCGATATGTCTCAGAAAACGATGTCCAAGGCCTTTTCCTTCGTGAGCCCCTTCAATAATCCCAGGAATATCTGCCATTACAAAAGAACGATCACCACGATATTGGACCATGCCAAGATTAGGCACAAGGGTTGTAAACGGGTAATCGGCGATTTCGGGCTTAGCTTCTGACACAACTGAAAGCAGTGTTGATTTTCCTGCATTTGGAAAACCTACGAGACCTATATCCGCCAAAACCTTCAACTCAATAATGAAGCATTTCTCTACTTCCTCTCCTCCTGGCTGAGCGTAGCGCGGGGTTTGATTGGTCGCCGTTTTAAAATGCGAGTTACCTTTTCCTCCTTGTCCACCTTCAACGATGATTACCTCCTTATCATGTTCGGTAATCTCAAAAGCGATTTCACCAGATTCTTCATCACGAACTACAGTTCCTAAAGGTACTTCTAGAATTTCATCCACTCCATCAGAGCCGTGCTTATTGTTGGCACCACCAAACTCACCGATTAAAGCAAAAACATGGCGATGGTACCTTAAGTGAAGCAAAGTCCAAATATTTCGATTCCCTTTCAGAATCACATGCCCACCGCGACCACCGTCACCGCCATCAGGGCCTCCTTTGGCAAGATTTTTAGCACGGTGCAAATGCGCGCTTCCTCCACCACCTCGACCAGAACGACAGAAAATCTTTATGTAGTCAACAAAGTTGGAATTGCTCATTGGAAAGTTTTAAATCAAACAGATTTAGTCAATTGCGTTAAATAGTCTTTTGGTAATAACATCGATAGAACCTAGACCATCAACACCTTCAAATTTACCTTGCACCTTATAGTAATCTGCTACTGGCGCTGTTTCAGCGTTGTATACATCAATGCGTTTTTGGATCACTTCAGGATTGGCATCATCTGGTCTCCCGCTTGTTTCCGCGCGCTTAGCAAGACGATTCCTCAACTCAGACTCCTCGACTTCAAGAGACAGCATATGTGTAATTGACGTCTCTTGTGAAATAAGAAAAACATCCAACGCTTTAGCTTGTGCCTCAGTTCTTGGAAAACCGTCAAAAATAAATCCGTCGGCCTCTTGGTGCTTATTAACTTCTGACTCGAGCATTTTGATCGTGACCTCGTCTGGCACCAAAACTCCCCTATCCATGAAACTCTTCGCAAGAGTACCGAGTTCAGTAGCCCCTTTGATATTCGATCGAAATATATCACCTGTAGACAAATGAACTAGATTATACTTTTCGATCAATCTTTCACTTTGAGTTCCTTTTCCGGCTCCGGGAGGTCCGAACAAAACAATATTCAACATCATGTGTATTTTTGGTCATGCTATTTTACCGCCCGCAAAATTAAGGTTTTTAGATCATTAGACAGTGCTAAAGGTCAGTCCATATCTTTCATCACACACAGGAACCAATATAGTTCATGTGAATAGTTTGCTAATTGGTTCTCAGGAGCAGGTAGATTTGCTAACTTTGCAGCCAATTTATTTCCCTTACGGGAAACTTTGGAAAAATATTCAAAAGCACTATGAATTACGATGTAATAGTTGTTGGCAGTGGCCCAGGAGGATATGTTGCCGCAATACGGTCAGCTCAATTGGGACTAAAAACTGCAATTGTTGAACGCGAATCACTAGGTGGAATCTGCCTAAATTGGGGATGTATTCCAACCAAGGCTTTGCTTAAAAGCGCAAGCGTATTTGAGTACATCAACCATGCTGAAGACTACGGAATTAACGTTTCTGGCTCTAAACTTGACTTCGGTGGGGTTATAAAACGCAGCAGAGACGTAGCAAATGGCATGAGTAAGGGCATCGAGTTCCTTATGAAAAAGAATAAAATCGATGTCATTCTCGGAAATGGTGTAATTAAGGCGGGTAAGACCGTTGCGGTCACAGCAGACGACGGAAAAGCAACCGACTATTCTGCCAAAAGCATCATTATATCTACTGGAGCGCGTTCTCGTGTATTGCCTTCTCTTCCTCAAGATGGAAAGAAAATTATTGGCTACCGTGACGCGATGAACTTGCCAACACAGCCTAAAAGGATCGTTGTTGTTGGTTCTGGCGCTATTGGTGTCGAGTTTGCCTATTTCTACAATGCTATTGGAACGGAAGTTACAGTAGTTGAGTTCATGCCAAACATTGTTCCTGTCGAAGATTTGGAAGTAAGTAAACAACTAGAACGTTCACTCAAGAAGACTGGCATCAAGATTAAGACCAATGCAGAAGTTACTTCTGTTGACACTGCTGGTTCTGGATGCAAAGTTCATGTCAAGACCAAAAAAGGAGAAGAAGTAATCGAATGTGATGTTGTTCTTTCTGCCGTTGGAATTGCTGCAAACATTGAGAACATCGGCCTAGAAGATTTAGGAATAGCTACTGACCGCGGTCGAATACTGGTTGATGATTTTTACCAGACGAACCTCCCAGGATACTACGCTATCGGTGATGTAATTCCTGGACCTGCCTTGGCGCACGTTGCCTCTGCTGAAGGAATCATTTGTATCGAGAAGATCGCTGGGCACAATCCAGAAGCTTTGGACTATGGAAATATCCCAGGATGTACTTACTGTTCTCCTGAAGTAGCTTCTGTAGGAATGACAGAAGAAGCAACTAAAGAAGCTGGCCTAGATGTCAAAATAGGCAAGTTTCCTTTCTCAGCATCTGGTAAGGCGAGTGCAGCGGGACATAAAGATGGTTTTGTCAAATTAATCTTTGACGCCAAATACGGAGAATTACTCGGTGCTCACATGATAGGTTACAACGTAACGGAATTGATTGCTGAGATCGTTGCCGTGCGCAAATTAGAAACAACAGGAGAGGAGTTGATTAAGACAGTTCACCCTCACCCTACAATGAGTGAAGCTATCATGGAAGCTGCTGCGGCGGCTTACGGTGAGGTGATTCACCTATAGAACGAACAATTTATTAAGAAGGGCCATTCTGATTCGATTCGGAATGGCCTTTTTTTTGTTACGTCAGGCCTTATGTCTTGGTTTTTTTTTAGCGACAAGCGCAAATCTTGTATTTTCGTAACCACTCCACTAGTTATCCAACTTGCAATTCGAATATGGGTGCGAGAATAAACGAAATCGACGAATACTTTACTAATAATCAGCTATTTACTCAGCATATCCTGACTTTGTTTCGTAATATCATCCATGAGGTGTGCCCAAAATACGACGAAAAAGTAAAATGGGGAATACCGCATTTTGACTACAAAAGCTTGATGATATCGACTGCTTCTTTCAAAAAACATTGTATCCTCAATTCTTGAAAAGCAACTGCAATGGACGATGAGTATCACGTTTTGGAACAAGATGAAAGCTCGGAGATGAGCCAACTGGGGCAAGTCAATAGCATAGGTGACATTACATCCCGCGCCATCCTCAGAGAGCTCGTGAGTAGCGTTGTGCAGCTTAAAAACCCCGGCATCGAACTTCCAACAAAGGCCCCAAAACAAAAAAATGACACTCCTATTCCGGATGACTTTCAGTTTGCCCTTGTAAAAAACAAAGATGCTAAAAAGGTATTTCTCAACTTCGCGTCAGGTCAGTAGAAAGAGTAAGTCGAATGGATTACTAAAGACAAGAGAGAAGCGACCCGACAAAAACGAATTGCAACGGCTGTGGAATTGGATTAGCGAAGGCAAAAGACGCAACTGGAAATACGAAAAACATTAGACATGAAATTTAAAACAGCCCTCACCCTTTTAACTTGTCTATTCTCATTTGGCAATTATGCACAGGAGACATCTACAATCACAATCCCGATTGAAATTATATTCCCGGACACTTTTCACCATGAATTTGGCTATTTCGGTGATGAAGAAGGCATGGTGCTCGAACAAGCCCCTCTTTTTGCTCACTATCATGAACTAGGCGGACTGCAATGGGAGTTGAGAACCTTCCACTACCAGCCACAAGATCCTTTCACACCTACCGACACAGCCATGCTCATTGAATTTCGTGGAAGTAATGGCGCTGGACAGGCCATGTTCATCGACACAACAATCTTTGTGTTTAATGCGCTTATAGATGGGGTTCTAGAAAACACAATAAAAACACCTTCTTTTTGGCCAAATCCCAATTCTAGTCCTCTGTTGAACACTTCTAAAAATCTTAGTGATTACCAACTGTTCAATGCTCACGGCGAGCTAATGCAGCGAGGCAAGTCATCCGAAAACGGACAAATCCCAATGGACAAGTGCGAAGAAGGATTGTACTATTTAAATCTAGACGGATCTACCTTAAAGATTGTCCGCTTATGAAGTTGATCGTTGCAATTTTCTTATTAGCTAGTCTTTCGACCGCAGCGCAATATTCGGCATACGAACCCACAAAGGAGTGGATAAAAAGTGGAACCACTTTAGTTCTATTCGGCGGTGCGCAGCTCATCAAATACAATGTAGCCCCTTTGACCCTAGGGGAAATCGAATTGCTGCAAGTTAATCAGGTCAATGGATTTGACCGCCGCACTGCTGGCCTCTGGTCACCTGGACACGCAAAAGCCAGTGATATTCTCATGATGGCTAGTTATGCATTTCCTCTGTCGATAGCAGCATTTCCGGATGCGCGCAAACAATGGAAAACAGTTGGACACTTGTATTTTCAAACGGCTGTGGTGACAATTGCTTTGACTGAAACGATCAAAGCTTTAGTGCATCGCACTCGGCCTTATGTGTACAATGACAATGTAGCGACACATCACAAAACGGAGCGAGATGCCCGTTTTAGCTTTGTATCAGGTCACACATCTACGGTGGCCGCCAATTGCTTCTTGACCGCAAGCATGTATGCCAAGTATAGTAGCAACAGCCTTGGCAAAACTTTGGTATGGACTGGTGCAGCTTTGTATCCTCTATTGGTCGGATATATGCGTATCCGCGCAGGCAAACACTTTACGACTGATGTGATAGGAGGCTATATCCTAGGCGCTTCTCTGGGCCTCACGATGCCTTGGATTCTTCAAAAAATATCTTCTAAATCAAACTAAAATCAAACTAAAATCATGCTAAAAGCTACTTATTATTCGATACTAATTGCCCTAACTCTTATCATATCTTCCTGCAATTCTGAGGTCAATAGCGAAACCATCTTGGGCGAGTGGTCTGTGCAATCGGTCGAAATCATCTCTGATAATGTGAATTTCGAGGAAGAACATGTTCAAACCGCTGAAGATCGGGTCATGACAATATCCTATACTTTTTTAGAGGGTGAAACCTTAAAGACTTTTGATGGGACTCGTAATTTGAAAAAGGGCGGAGACTTCATGTTGGATGAAAAAAGGAAGGTCCTAACTATTAACGAAGAATACAACGGAATAAAGGTGTCGTCGGTACTTTGGGCGATCGAAGCGAGCACATCGGAATCGATGACATTGTTTCAAGATACTCCTGGAAAATCGTCAACGCGCATGACCATTGTTAAAACCCGATAAACGCAAATAGAAAGGTCCCCGACGCTTCAGGGACCTTTACATAAACCTTAACCAAAATAACTATTAACCAAAATAACTATTAACCAAAACCAAATCTTACTAGAATCGTAAGATTGATGTTACTTGGTTAACGACAAAAGCTGTGCCAAAGTGCGAACTAAATCTTAGTCTTAACACCCTTTAACGGCTTGCTTATCTTCTGTGTGGTCTTATTGGTATTTATTAATGAATAGAGGTCTGGAGCTGATGCAGATCAAGACAAAAAGTGAAGAGTCTAGAAAGATTCGATACAGGAATCAAAACCATAACAAATGAAAAAAAGAGAACCTGTATCACTCATTATGAAATAGGATTTATTCGCCCTGAACCACATCAATAGCTTCGAGGATGCCGAAAAGTTGTTTCATGCGCACGAGGAGCTTCACTTGTAAGCAGTTACTGACGACAAATTGGCTGGCATATTGAGTTTGACCAAACCTCCAAGAATAAGCTTCGTCGATAATTTTGGATACGGCGAAGACCTGGTCGACACTGCTGTCTAAAACTTATGGAGTATTCAACAAGTAATGGATTCCAATCTTTTTTATACCACGAACATCACTGCGATTAAAGACGCGGCCTAATTTTGTCAAAAAAATAATTTCACTCGGCACCCATTGTCGATGAAGGAAAGCTCGTGGGCATTGCGACAACTAAAGATTTAATAAAGTTCCTTATCGACCAATATTGATTGGAATCGACTAAAGTTTGCAGTTTTTAATAAGCCTGAGTTGCGCGCTCAGGCTTAACTTCCTTTACCACACAGAGATTTTTCACTTTGCCAACGGCATAGTCTATTTCCTCTTTCGAGGTAAACTTGCTAAACGAAAATCGCACACTGGTTCTATTTGGACGAATAGCGTGAATTGCAGTCAGCACATGCGATCCTTTCGTTGCTCCTGATGAGCAAGCGCTTCCTCCTGAACATGCAACACCTTCAAGATCCAACAGGAAAATCATCATTGCAGAGTTGGGGTTCTCAGGAAGGGTAATATTTAAAACGGTATATAGACTTTCAGTACTTGCTGAATCACCATTGATCTCACAACCTGGCACATTCTCAGCCAACTGCTCAATCATGTATTGTTTCAAACCACCAATCAACTTCTTATGGTCTTCTAGCTCCTCATAAGCCACCTGCATGGCTTTCCCTATTCCAACAATACCGTATATATTTTCGGTTCCACAGCGTTGCTGTCTCTCTTGACCTCCGCCAGTAATCATAGCTTTCACTTGAACTTTGCGATTGATATAGAGGAATCCGATTCCTTTGGGGCCATGAAATTTGTGCGCAGCGCCTGTAATGAAATGGATATGAATATCTTGCAAATCAAAGGCGTAGTGGCCCATGGTTTGCACGGTGTCGGAATGAAAGATCGCATCGTACTTCTTGCACAACTCCCCTACCGTCTTAATCGGAAGTAAATTGGCAATTTCGTTATTTCCATGCATCAAGGAAACTAAACACTTCCCCCCCATGGATAGCAATTTCTCCAAATGATCTAGATCAATGTGGCCTTTAGGGGTCAAGTTGACATAATTCAACTCGATCATCCCTTTTGCTTCAAACTCCTCTGCTGTCGCAATTACAGCATTGTGCTCCAGTTTTGAAATAATGATCCGGTCGCAGCCCAGATCATTCACGCTTCCTCTTATGGCCAAATTATCGGCCTCAGTGCCTCCTGAAGTGAAACAAATCTCACTTGGTCTGCAATTCAATGCAGACGAAATAATACGTCGGGATGTTTCTATGGCAGTTTTAGTCTTACGTCCAAAAGAATGAGTGGACGAAGGGTTTCCAAAATGCTCCGTCATAAAGGGAAGCATTGCGTTAAAAACCTCCTTATCCAAGGGGGTTGTAGCGGCGTTATCTAGATAAACCTTCATTATTCTATGATCTCTTTAATCTCACTTATAATTCTTTGCGCCAGCGCATTTGCCGCATCGGCACTTTTACTCTCAGCATAAATCCTGATAATTGGCTCTGTGTTGCTCTTCCGCAAATGAACCCATTCGGTCGGAAAGTCAATCTTTACTCCATCGACTGTATTTACTTTTTGATCGCTATGTTTTGCTTCCATTTCGCTCAACACCTGATCAACGTCTATTTGCGGAGTTAATTCAATTTTATTTTTGCTAATGACATAAGAAGGATAGGAGTCTCTTAGTTCCGAACACTTCATCTTGCTTTTCGCCAATTGTGTCAAGAACAAACCAACACCCACTAACGCATCGCGGCCATAATGTAACTCAGGATAAATCACCCCGCCATTGCCTTCTCCTCCGATGATGGCATTGTTGGCTTTCATTTGATTCACCACATTCACCTCACCTACAGAGGCCGCAGTATATTTTTGCCCCCATTTTTCCGTCACATCCTGCAGGGCGCGTGTGCTAGACAAGTTGGATACTGTATTTCCTGGGGTCTGACTAAGAACATAGTCTGCAACAGCAACCAACGTATACTCTTCTCCAAACATGCTCCCATCTTCGCACACCATGGCCAGACGATCTACATCGGGATCCACAACTATTCCCACATCTGCTCCATTCTCTCGAATCAGACGAGAAATTTCAGTCAAGTTCTCAGGAAGAGGTTCAGGGTTATGTGGAAAGTGTCCGTTGGGCTCAGAATAGATCTCCAATATTTCGGTTACTCCCAAAGCGCGCAACAATGCTGGAATGAATATTCCACCTGTAGAATTTACACTATCGCATGCTACTTTGAACTTTGCTGCACGAATGGCCTCAACATCTACCAATGGCAGATCAAGAACCATCTGAATGTGCTTCTCCAAATATGAATTGTCTTCAGAATAACTTCCAAGATCATGAACATCTGCAAACTCGATTGAGCCTTCTTCTCCAATCTTTAGCACGTTGGCGCCATCCTCCGCAGATATAAACTCGCCTTTTTCATTAAGCAGCTTCAGGGCATTCCATTGCGTCGGATTGTGACTCGCAGTAATAATTATGCCAGCATCCGCATTTTCGACAGGAACGGCAACCTCAACAGTCGGCGTGGTTGACAATCCAAGATCTACGACGTCGGCACCAACTCCTTGCAATGTACCGACAACCAAGTTACGGACCATTTCCCCAGAAATTCGGGCATCGCGACCAATGATTACTTTGATCTTCTTCTTGCCACTACGCGCCTTAATAAAGGTAGCAAATGCCGAAGTAAACTTGACTATATCTTGAGGCGTAAGTCCTTGATCAGCTTGTCCGCCAATGGTACCTCGAATTCCAGAAATCGATTTTATTAAAGTCACAGTATGGATTATTAATCCCACAAAGATATAGCTTTCGTTTATCCCTTTTGTTATGACGAAACCTGATTCTAATCAAAAGATATGAGTCCTATTTATACCTCATGATTCAACCGGGAAAATTCGACAAAAAAAGGGCGACCACAGGGTCGCCCAATTAAGTATTTGCCGAAGGCCAAATCTTATTTAATTCCAACGATCTGAATCGAAAGAACAACATCATCAGAAATAACCATTTCTTGCATTGGATGCGCAAAAGCTACATCATAATTCTGACGAACAAATGTCATAGAAGCAGTAGCTTTCAATCCAGCTTCAGATTCAACTAGAACAACATCAGTAAGTGTTTCAGGATTTGTTTTACCGCGAACAGTTAAGTTACCAGCATCAGCACCAGTGAATAAAAAAGACGCAGTAGGATTGCTCTCAACTGCAAAAAAGTCTTCAGAAGATAAGTGTCCTACTAACATACCTGGAGTTTTTTCCTCGTCGAAATTCTCGTCCGTTGGAGACATCGAAGTCATGTCTATTACAAAATCCCCCCCTACAATAGCGCCATCCTTAATAGTCACTGTTCCAGAAGTGAATTTGATCTCCCCTTCGTGCGAATACATGCCCATCATTTCACCTTTCCAGTGAACTGAACTTGCATCAACAACAACATTGTAAGTCGCTTCAACACTTTCTACAACTGCCATCTCTTCAACTGCCGGAGCATCAGCTTTCTCAGCACCTCCGCAAGAGGCTAAAAACAAAAGGCCAACTGCGGCCAAAACTTGTGTAATTTTCTTCATCGATTGATTTTTATTTATCGGACAAATGTAATTGGTCTGAATCAAGTTACAGCAATTCCAACCTACTTTTTGTTCATACATCTGTATGTAAATGAGACAATTAGGCTCATATGAGGCATTTACGAAGCCAATAGGACAACTAACCATTGCCCTGATTAAAAATTCAACCGTTCTAAAATTGACGGTATTGATCCTAGCATCAAAATCAAACACCAATAAAGGCTCAGCTATTGACTAACTCACACCTTCAGACAAACAAATTTCGCAGTCCATAATTTATTTTTTGGCACGTAGATTGCTCTGCGTTACTTAAAACTTATTTTTACACATTCAAACGCGCATCTCAATACTTTAAAGCCACATAAAGTAGCAGAGTTGCCATTGAAACTCAATAAGCATGACCAAAAGACTAAACTCCTTGTATTTCTTAGTTGCCCTGATGTTCATTTCATGCGGGGGATCTAATGCCTTAACTAAAAAAGCGGTTCAGCTTGAAGATGCAGGGTTGGTCACAGAAGCTGCACAGTATTACTACGATGCTTTGTCAAAAAGACGAAGCAATGTTGATGCAAAAATAGGATTGAAAAAGACAGGCCAAATCATGCTTTCCATGAAGCTTGCCGAATTTTCGCAGGCTCAAGCATTTGACTCTAAGAAAGAAGCTGTCTATAAATACCTCGAAGCTGAAAGCTACAAGAAAAAGGTAGAACGTGTAGGAGTAAACCTTGATATTCCGGCCATGTACCGCACAGAATTTAAGGTTTCAAAGGAAAAGTATCTCGGCGAACTGTATGAAAAGGGAAGCATATTAATGGACGGTCAGCAATTCTCTGAAGCTGAAAATGTTTTTGGCGAGTTGTCCCAGCTCGATCCGCAATTCAAGGATGCTGCCAATCTACAGAACATTGCATTTGTCGAGCCGAAGTATAAGGCGGGGAAGGTAGCTATGAATAAAGGACACTATCGAACAGCTTTGAAGCGATTCACTGAGGTAGACAATAAAATGGCTAACTACAAGGAAACTCATCTTGAGATGGACAACGCTCTTGAGCTTGGACAATATAGTTTGGCCATTTTAAAATTCGAAAACCCTTCTAAAAAGAAAGGGATTGAGACATTGGCAGAAGCCTATGTTCTTGAAGCTCTTGCCGACATTAATGACCCATTTCTTCGCATTGTTGACCGCGAAAACTTGCAAGTAATCATGGACGAGCAAACTTTGGGTATGTCTGGGGTAATTGATGAAGAAACCGCCGTGAGCGCCGGTGAAATAATTGGAGCGCAAGCCATCGTAACTGGAACGATCATTTCTTTCTCAACCTCTGTGGGCAGCATAGTCAAAAAGCAGAAGAAAGGATATGAACATTCTCGGATAAAGCAATACAAAAAAGGAAGCGACACACCTCATTATATAGATAGATACAAGGAAGTAAACTACGAAGAAAACAGTGCCACCAATAAAGCTACCTTATCTTTTCAATACAAGGTTATCTCATTGAAAACTGGCGAAGTATTACTCACCAATCTTATAACCAAGGAACATAGCGACAACATGGCTTTTGTGAATTACGAAGGCGAATATAAATCGCTTTTCCCATCTGGTGCGAGCGGCAAAGCCAACACAAATAAATCAAGTCAAATTCAGCTCCACAATTTGATCAAAGCTCCACGCGACATCAAATCTTCGGACCAATTGACTAACGAAATCATGCGAGAATCTTCTCTCGAAATGAAGTCGGCCATCAACAAACTACTGAAAAACCAAATCAAATGATATCTCGACTTTTGACATATTCATTCGTCGCTGTCATTTTATTTGGATGCGGCAATAAAAAAGAGATACAAGAAACGATCGAGCCAGGCCCTTCGAAACCGAATTGGATGGCTGATCGTCCGATACAGAATGGCTTCTACACGGGGATTGGCAGCGCTTCAAAAAGCTCCAACTCTTTGGACTTTGCTCAAATTGCTAAGGAAAATGCTCTCTTAGACTTAGCTTCCGAGATACGAATCACGGTGTCCGGAGAATCATTTCTCAGTACCTTGGAAGTAAACGATTATTTTCAAGAAGAGTTTATTTCAAAGATCACCAGTTCGACCAAGGAGTATTTAGAGGGGTACGAGATTGTTGACACTTGGGAGGACGATGCACAGTATTGGACTTATTACCGGCTTTCTGAAAGCGAGTATAAAAGGATTCGTGCTGATCGCAAAGCAAGCGCTTTGTCTCGCTCGGGAGACCAATTGAAACGCGCCAAAATCTTGGAAAAAGAGGGCGATGTTGTGGGAGCGATCGACAATTATTTAGACGGTCTAGTAGGTATGCATGAATATTGGACTGAGAGCAACGAATTCGACTTAAACGGACAGCCGATATTTTTGGATCATGAACTTCACAATGGATTTAAAAACTTACTGCGTGATGTTCAATTTGAACTAAACCCGAGCGAGGTTGTACTGGATCAAAACAACCTTTATAAGGAAATCGTAAAAGTCTTGGTTCACCTGAGAGGAAATCCAGTCAGAAGCTTCCCATTGAAATACAGAATAACACATCCCGGCGCGTACACTAGTTTTCGTTCGGCAATAACGAACGAGTCAGGGATACTTCTGATCCGAGTTGAAGATATTCCACTGGAAGGTCGGAGTGCGATAAGACTGGAGCTAGAATCAGGGCTTGATAAATTCGATTTTGAGGGCAGCGAGATGCAAGTTCGCAAGCCTTTGATGGATGAGATTGTGCTCGGTAAAAAAGAGATCCCGATCAATCTTGTTCTTCCCACAATGCTAATTGTAAGCGATGAATTAAATCTAGGAAAAAAGTTACATTCATCTATTCTCACAGCAAGTCTTCAATCCAACTTAAGTGGTCATGGCGCGCGCTTTGTTTCACAAGCTGGGAAGGCCGATTACTTGATCCATATAAGTTCTAGCACAAAAGAATCTGGGATCTCCCAGGGGTTCCATGTTGCTCATCTGGATGCGAGTATCGAAGTTGTTCATCGTTCTAGTGGAGATGTGATTTACACTTGGCAGGAAAACAACATCAAAGGGCTTCAATTAAATTTCGAAGCAGCGGGAAAAGAGGCCTATAAAAAAGCTGCTAAAAAGATGGAATCAAATATTGGCCCGGAACTACTGAGAGCCATCCTATAGCAATGGCACAATTTGTGCAACCAACCACAACTCAAAATAAAACGTCTAATTCAACTGATATGAAAAACATTACCACTTTTAGAAATCTCGCATTTATCGGCTTAGCATTACTGACAATAACAGCCGTAGGATGCAAAAAGAAAAAAAATATTGTAGAGGAAAAGCCGAAAGGAGAGGTACTCATAAATGAATATTGTTCGTCGGAAAATTTCTTTTCAGACAAGAAAACATTTCGCGCTACCGCAACGGGTGAAAGTATGGATCGTGAAACTTCGAAAAAGAAAGCTCGATCAAATGCCAATGCAGAACTAGCTAAGACCATTCGCACCACTATGCAGATTGTTGGAGACAACTATGTCAATTCGACTGAGTTCAACAACAAAGAAGAGGTTACTGAAACGTTTAACGAAATGGCTCGAACAATAATCGACGAGACTTTGACTGGAGCGATTAAAATCTGTGACAAGCTTACTCAAAAGCCAGATGGCAACTACGTTTCATATATCGCTATAGAGCTTTCTGGTGAGGGCCTAGTAGCCGAATACCATGAAAGTCTTAGTAAAAACGAAAAGATCATGGCCGAGTACAACTATGAGCAATTCAAAGAGACTTTCAATGCTGAAATGGATAAAACAGGCAAGTAGAAGGCGATAAAATAGCATTCAAAAAAAGGTTGACCCGAAAGGCTCAACCTTTTTTGTCGTCTTTTTTATGCAGTTAAGATTTCGAGCCTAACTTCTACAGGCAATTTGACACATATGAGTTAGACTATCTTTGTACCTTCGCAGTCGCATATGGATTTGGCATAAGCACCTAGACCAATGATGCATATTTATCGAATTTACATATTGATGCTGGGCATAGCCGTAGCAGGAACAATGGACGCCCAAATTTATGGCGACCCTATCGAGTATTGGGATTTTGCAGATGGTCTGCCAGCCTCGTGGTCCAGCGAAAGTCAATCCCAAATAGGAACATGGGAATATCGCGGACCTTTCACAGTCCCAAATAATTCTGTTTGTTCGCAAGGATCTTGTGGAATAGGATCTATTCCTATCGCTTCTCAAAGCTTGAACAATGGATTCATGATTTTTGACTCCAATTACTGGGATGACAATGAGGGACCGTGCGGGGCAATCGGATCGGGACAAGATCCTGGGCCGCATGAAGCATGGCTAACAACGGGCTCAATAGACTTGACCGGTGTAACAGCCCCAACACTTGCATTTCAACAGCAGTACAAACACTTTCAATCTTCATTATACGACGTATACACCTCTGTTCTTGTGAGCATTGATGGGGGTGAAAGCTTCACGGTTGTGCATGAGAACCCTGGTGACTATATGGTATCTCCTCCGGCAGAATGGGTGAATATTCAATTGGGAGAGTTGGCTACAAACCAGCCTGACGTTCAAATAAAGTTTCTATTTACCGGTTTGTACTATTGGTGGTGTATTGACGATGTAGCCATTTTCCAGCCCAATCAAGAAGACTTACTTATTGCCAGCGCAAAGTTCACTGAATTCAATTTCAATCTTGACCCTAGCGGTTTTGGTGACATGGAGTACAGTTCATATGCTCAGACGATGCTGCCTGATTTTAATTTTTCAGCGCAGTGCATAAATATTGGAACCACCGCTGCCAATGGTTCACATTTAGAAGTGCGAGTCAATGATTCTGAAAACAGCGAAGTGCATTTTCAATCTACTAGCCCATTTAACCTAGTAACTGGAGGGAGCATATTGTACGAAACGTCAAGTTCATACGTCCCAGCGCTTCCAAATGGATCTTACGAAATTGAGTTCCTAATGGATCAAACAGAGACAGATCAGTCGTATTGGAATAATTTTGCCTACAAAACTTTCGACATTCATCCCTTTGAAATGGCATTGGACAAGGGAGTTTTAGCCAACCAGTTTATCCCAAATGAAAGTCTGCAAAATCAGACCATTGAAATTGGAAATATTTTTGTCACCTGGGAATACGGTCATCAATTCAATTCAATTAGCTTTTCTGTAGGTGATAGTTCGGACGTCGGCACTCCCGTATATGGGGTCGTTTACGACCTTGATAGAAATGAGATCTTTGGGCAAACAGCCTCTTATGAACTAAATGAAACGGATGTAAATGGAAGTCCGCAGGATTCATGGGTAACCTTGCCGCTTTTGGAACCTATACCTACTACTGACACCTCCTTGTTTTTAGTCATGATTGTAGACAGCACCGACATTGGCAATCTGTATATGAATCGCAGCGGATCAATTCCTGATTTTGCCTCGCAGGTTGCTTTTCCAGAAACTAACAATCTGTATTATCTATTGCAAGCACCTTTGGTTAGGATAAATCTGTTTCCCGCAGGTGTTCTTTCTGGATGTTTGGATTCGGAAGCCTCGAACTTTAACGCCGATGCTACAGCAGATGATTTTTCATGTCTCTATGCAGGATGTACAGACTTGGAAGCATCGAACTACGATAGCTCAGCAACATGGGATGATGGAGGCTGCTTCAATGGAGGATGCACTGATCCAGAAGCCGATAATTTTGATTCAACGGCAGAGCTCGAAGACGGAAGCTGCCTATATCTTGGGTGCATCGATATTGATGCGAACAACTATGATTCAACGGCCAATGCAAATGATGGCTCATGCACTTATAGCGAGGCCTTCATCAGTGTTAACCAAATGGTTGGATGTGCGCCTTTAACTATAACGGTGTTCAACCAGACTGAACTCGATGAAGAGTCCGTTTGCAGCTTTGATTTTGGTGATGATACAGTGATAAACACGTGTGAAAGCATTGTCACGCATACGTACAACGAACCAGGAAACTACTCCATTAATTATTCTCATTCGATCGGAGATTTTAATTCGGAATTCGTAATAACTCCGATAGAAGTATTTGCAAACCCTGAGCCTCCTGAGATCTCCTTCGATTCTGGCTCAGGCACTCTGGTTTGTGATTGTCCTTTTGACATCAGTTACACGTGGTTCTTCAATGACATAGAACTCACCGACACATCGGAGCAGATAAGTCCTGAGAACAACGGAATTTACAGCTTATTCATAGTTGATGAGCATGGATGCACTGCGAGCTCGAATGAACTTCCAGTCCTTGTTACCCATTTGGACGAAGTGCCGCACAATATCAATACAACTCTAGTCTATCCAAATCCTACTTCAGATTGGTTCATCGTATCAGCATCTGCCTTGAATCCTCTTGTTCGGGTAAGTGATATTTACGGCCGAAAAGTCTTTGAGAAAAAAATTGAGGGCTACTCGATCAAGGTGAACAGCGCTGATTGGGCCTCAGGAAGCTATCTTGTTCGTATTTCTTCTGGCGACCTCGATAAAGTCTATAGACTTCTCATCAAATAATTAACTCTTTTGCATTTGCCGAAGGCTTAATCTCTGGTTTATAAAACCAAATCCACACCAATCTTATAGGTAATTTCTCTGTTCGTCAATTTAGGACTTGGACGAGTTGGTGTTATTTGCTAGATTTACCCAAAGCCAACAACTATGGTGAGAATCACCTATCTTTTTCTTTTATTGACATTTGTGCTGGGATCGTGCAAAAAGGACCCGGTGGTGTTTGAAAACAACGACATCCCGCCCTACGATGAAATAGCAACGATCATTGTCAACAACTATGTCAATCGCTTATTCATTGATATCATAGGCCGCGAACCTTTGGATGTTGAAATGGCCTTGGAAGTAGATTTGCTCGAGCAGAATGATCTCAATCAAGAATCTCGCGAGGTCTTGGTCCAAAAACTCATGTATAGCGAATCTCCGGTTGACGGGGACATCAGCTACAACCATGCTTGTTTTCACAAAATCTACGAAGACACCAAAGCCCGATTCATTGAAGGCGCATCGGACGGCTTTATTGATGAAAAGAGATTTATTTTCCGGGCATCTGCAATTGCGGATTCCATTGTGGGAAACACAGTGGGATATGCCAAAAACATGGCGGAGGCCAACAAGCTTCAGGCGATCAAGGATAGCAATGAAGCGCTAAGGAACGAAGAGATCGTGATGACCGAAGTATATCGTCGCATGACGTACAACTGGATATATGACGAAATCAACATGAATACTTTCAATTTCGTCAACTCTAGTTTTAATGATTTGTATTACCGCTATCCAACGAAATCAGAATTTGAAAACGCCTATACAATCATCGAGTTCAATGAACCTTCACAGCTGTTTGGAATCATCGCGCAGACCAAATTGGAATATCTCGAATTGCTAATTTCTACGAATGAGTGCTATGAAGGAATGATCCAATGGAGCTTTAAAAGTTTACTAGCGAGAGAGCCTTCGGCAAATGAAGTTTTCAATTTACTTGAAAGTTTGATCTTAACAGAGAATGTTCTTTCCGTACAAGAGTCTATTTACTTAAGTGATGAATATGCCGGTTTTGACTAAATACTTGAGCCTTCTGCTGGTAATAATGGTCTTAGCGGGCTGTAAAAAAGAACCAGAGCCTAGATTCGTTTTGAATGACGTAGAACTTTATCCGTCAAATGCTGGCAAAGACAAACTAAAGACCAACAACCAATATGTTGCGATTTTGCATGCCAACTTGTTTCAAACAGCCTTATCGGCAAATGATATTTTCGACCTCAACAATTGCATTGAGTCCATTGGAGACAAAGAACTCGCGCGAGAAGTGATCATCAGTAATTTCATGAATAAGGACGGTGTTCAGCTTCCATCAGTTGAAGAGATGAACGCCGATATGGATGCTTTTATCAAAGAGACTTATGTTCGGTTTTTCGTGCGATTTCCTACAGAAGCGGAAAAGACGTTCGTCCATAATTTCATAGAGTCCAACGCGTACATGACACCTGAATTGGTATACTTTTCATTTGCACTTGCCGACGAATATATGTTCTACTAAGCCATGAAGAGAAGAGACTTTATTAAACAGGCCGGACTCACGGCAGCAGGCGGATTAATTTCTCCGTACATACTACCTAGTGGTCGCTTGTTTGCGCCTACCGGATATCAAATGGCTCCTCATGTCGTAGTTGTTATGTTTGCTGGAGGCGTGCGGCAACAGGAAGCTGTTGGTATGAGGTATTTGGACGATTCTCAGGTTGGCGATCCATACGCTGGAAACATCATGTACAACCTGCTCAACGGAGCTGCTCCGGAGCAAAAGATCGTTTATGGCACTGGTTTAGGCGGGGTCAATCCAGTGCCGCAGCTATTGAATTCGACTTTACAGAGTCAAGGAACATTGTTCAAGGAGGTTGCTGCGCTTTCTGCGGGACACTACGGTGGACTCAACAGCATGATTCAGGGCAGCACGGTGACAACGCAAGGACTCAGACAGCGTCCGCTCAACCCAACGATATTCGAATACTTGAGGCGGCACGGAGGATACAGCGCTACTGACACGTGGTTCATCGGCAGTGGAATAGGCAACTCAGTGCCCCTTTTAAACCACAGTGCCGATCCAAATTACGGAGCATCTTATGGAGCCAATTTCTTTGCTCCGACCGTTACTTTTGATCAAGTTTGTCAGCAATTCATGGGAGATTCAAAAATATATCATCCCGAAAACGAACTTTCGCCGATGTATCAGTTGAAATATTTCCTTGACAATAGCTTCAACAACTATGGCGGAAATCTTCTTTCATTGGGAAATACGGAAGATGAAAAACAAAGCATCAAGGATTTCATTGATGTAATGTATGACAAGACGGTTGCCAATACGTTGGCAACTCCACCTATTCAGGACAATGGAGATGCTCGAGTAATTGGCTATGCCTGTGAAGTTTTGAAATGGTTCAAGCCAGCTTGTTTGTTTGTCAACTTAAATGGTGTCGACAATTGCCACTCCAATTTCACAAAATACCTCGGATCTCTTCACCGTGCCGATCATTCGGTGGGTCACTTATGGAACTACATTCAAAACGAGATTCCTGAAATGGCGGATAACACCATCATCATCTGCACTCCCGAGTGCGGAAGAAACGATGAGCCGAATTCTATTGTCGATGAAAATAATTGGAGAGCATATGACCATTCGGATGCCAATGCTCGTCGAGTTTGGTCTATGATGGCTGGACCAAATGTACCTTCAAACCTGATTATTGGCGACGAAGGAAACCAGATTGGTCAAGTGACGGACACGATGCTCACCGTAGCGGATATTTTAGGTGTTAAGAACGAAGTGCAGGCAGCGGGCAATATTGCTCCAGGAACCAATTCACTTTTTGATCTTATTTAGGCTATGCTGAAAAAAGTAGTTGTCATAATGTGCATAATTGCTCTCATCGCTTCGTGTAAGAAAGACGATCCGGTGAATCCATACGACGACATCGTGCGGGTTCTAAATGACAACCCTGAAGCAGATGATTTACCAGTTGGAAATTTTGCTTGGTTGCAAGCCAAGGTCTTTGGACCGACATGTGCGAACAGTGGCTGTCACGATGGCACTTTCGAACCTGCGTTCAGTACTATCACCTCTTCTTACAATACGCTGGTAAATCATCCTGTAATTACCAATGACGACAACGGAACATTCACCTATCGCGTAGTGCCTGGTGATGCGGAAAACTCTCTGCTTCATGAACGATTGACGACATTCATACCAAATACCTCTGGCATCATGCCTTTGGAATGGGACCCCGACAGCGACTGGCCTGAAAACGAAGACTTTTACATCAGTCAGGTGGCAATTTGGATTGATGCTGGAGCCAAGAATATGTATGGACAAGCGCCTAATTCTAGCTCCTTGGACTTTCCTCCCTCTGCGGAGGGATTGGTTGTTTTTCCTTCGGGCAATACAACTACGCCATATCCAAGAAATGAAGACGGCGTTGGTATCACTCCAATACTAGTAGAAGCGGCGGAAATTGACATTTGGATTCGAGTTACCGATGACATCACAGCACTTGACGATTTCCCAGCGGCTTTCGTAAAACTTGCAGCAGACCTAGGAGGTTTTCCTACTGAGGTCACTCACGACTTAATCTATAGCAGTCCTCTGACAGCTCTTGACTTCACGAATCAAGACGCACTGTTCTATTATAAGGCGACAGTTGATTTGACTGGGGCTTCGAGTGGGCAAACATTTTTTCTTCGCGCATATTTGGATGATGGTGAACAAACAGACATTACCGAAATCCCAAACGACGGATCAAGCAACGTTATTAATGCACTTTTCTTATTGAGCGTCCAATGATGAAAAAGACACTTTATTTGGCTTTAGTTATTCTTATCATCTCAGCCCAAGGCTGCAAGAAAGATGATCCGTTGGTTTCCGATATTCCGGAGATTGCCTTCGAAAGTCTATCAGATAATTCAGTTGTTCAATTTGAAAACAGCATCTCGATAAATTTCAGTTTCATCGATGGGAATGGAGATATCGGCCACGCCGATCCTGATGAATACGCTCTAAGGGTAAAGGACAGTCGCTTGTCAGATTTTGATTGGTATCACATTCCTCCGGTAACTCCTAGCAACGAAGAACTAAGTATTGAAGGGTCATTGACGGTGGAATTATCATCACTATTTCTATTGGGAAATGGTGGCGAAGAATCGGCTAATTTCACTGTCCAACTCAGGGACAGGGCTGGAAACTGGAGCAATCAAATCATTACGCCTCTGGTTTTAATCAACGATAGCCTCTAATGTTTAGGCTCCTTGTCGCCATATTATCCCTTGTATTTTCATTCTCTGGCATGAGTCAAGGAGAACTGCCAGAATACAACATGACCGATTCTACGCTCACCGATTGCGATGGAATATTGTATGACTCCGGAGGGCCAGAAGACATATACGCGAACAACGAATTCTTTACCTTAACGATTACATCAGGGGCTCCAATTGAGCTTACTTTTCTGACTGAATTTTGCGTAGAAACTGATTTTGACTTATTGTTTATCTATGATGGTCTTGACGATTCTGCTCCACTTGTCGCCACTTTGAGCGGCCTCAACATTGGTTTACCCGGTCCGTTTCTAACGAATAGTGGGTCTGTCACTTTGGTCTTCACAAGCGAAAATAGCGCCGGTTATTGCGGTTGGGAATTGCAATGGTCCACGCTGGCCCCCCCTCCCCAAGTGCCAGTTATAGATGCGAATCCACTTGCTGTGTGCGAGACTAATGTCGTTCCTATTACCTTTTCATATCCTCTTGGTTGTGATTGGATCTATCTAGAGGATTTTTCCTTTGAAGGCCCACAAGGGTTCACAGTAGAGGACTTGGTAATAGATTGTGTTGGAGACTCTACGATCAGTGCTCAATTGATACTCGATCAAACTATTGATTTCAACTGCGAGTATTCCATAATCGCTACTTTGGGTATTCCAGATATTTGCGACAGCATATGGACTTACATTGTGTCAGAGACTTTCATTTATGATCAATGCCCCATTCGGAGCGATGTAATAAGCGATTTAGACTCCCTCTGCGCTGGACAATGCACGCCTATCATCGCTTTAGTCGAAGGCTGTTTCGATCATACTTTCACCTGGGAAAATGGACTACCTGATGGAGCTGGCCCGCATGTTGTTTGCCCACTAGTGACAACTACCTATTTCGTTAACATCACAGAAATCCCGACAGGTAATTCCGCTCAAGATAGCATTACGATTGAGGTTGTTAGTCCGACAATTGGCATCAATGATACCCTGCTCTGCCAATCGGCGGAAGCATTCCAACTCACTGGCATACCTGGGGGTGGACTCTGGTATGGATCTGGTGTTCAGGATGAGGAGACAGGATGGTTTATTCCAGACAGTGCCATGGCAGGGCCGAACACAATCTACTATGTGGTGTCCGACTTTTGTTTGGATAGTGTAGAAATAGCAATCACTCCTATTCAAGCCGGCAGCCTGCTTGCTGCATGTCCTGGATCTGATCCTTTTCAACTAGAAGCTATGCCTGCCGGAGGAACTTGGACAGGTCTTTACACAGATCCAGATGGTCTGTTTAACCCTGATTCTACGGGTGTATTTTATCCTGTATACAGCATCAATGGCTGCCTGGATTCACTCATGCTTAATGTGGCTGACATCATGGGAACTTTCGATCTAGATACGCTGTGCCAATCTGAATACCCAGACACCCTTGATTTTAACCCGCTGGGAGGGGTATGGTATGGCGAAGGACTGCTCGACACCTTGTTGGGTGTCTTTGATCCGAATCAAATGACACCAGGCCAACAAACGTTGCTTTACCTGGTGGAAGGATGTGATCAAGAATTTGACTTGACAATCCTTGAAATTCAAACAGGGGGTTTGAACAAAACAAGCTGTCCTGAGCAAGCTCCATTTCAGATTTTCGAAGATTTCTCACCTCCCGGTGGCTTCTGGGAAGGAGAGGGAATCATAGATACTGCGACGGGATTATACGACCCTAGTCTACTACCAAATGATTATTCAACCACAATTATATACTACGCACCGAATGGATGCTCGGATACCACTTTCATGTGGAACATCCAAACTCACATTCCTCCTGACACGGTCTTTTTCTGTCAAAGTGATGAGACATATCCTTTGACCAATAATACGATTGGACGGCAGCCGGGAGGTGGTCTATGGACAGGGGCTGGAATAGTAAATCCAGAAAACTCCTATTATATCTTTGAGCCGAGCACCGTGGCACCAGGAGAGTACTTGATCTCGTATGAAAAACACACCTGTTCCGACACTGTTATTTTCATTGTATATCCTGACCAATTAGTCACACAAGAAATAGTCTTATGCTCCGACCAAGAGCCTCTCCTTATTCAGGAAGGTCTGCCTGCAGGTGATTACTGGATTGGAGACGGTGTTATTGATCCTTTGGCAGGTGAATTTGATCCTGCTGCCTCAGGCGGTGGTGAATATCAAGTGTACTGGGTTACACCGGCCGGTTGTTCCGATTCCGTTTCAGTTGTTGTTGATATATTCCAGCAAGCAATCATTGATGAACTAGACGATTTTTATTGCTTTCAAGACACATTGGTTCAGGTTACTTTTTCACCAGATAGCGCAGTACTGTCCGGTAGCTTGCTAGATGACAGTTTCAATCCAGCGAATTTAGGGGAAGGTCAGCATTCCATTTACCTCACCTACGAGGGAGATTACTGTTCTAGTTCGGACACCGCGACTCTTTGGGTTTATCCTGAAATATTAACCACGATAAGCGCCACTCCCAATCCCATATGTGCGGGCAACGGAGCTACAATAACCATCGAAGCTGGAGGAGGTCTTCCCGACTCTCTTCTCTCGTATAATTGGAGTAACGATCTTTTTCCAATCTCATCGAATACAGTGATTCCCCCGACATCAACTCTTTATTATGTCGAGATAAACGATGGGTGCAGCGACCCTTCGATCGACTCAATATTCATCGAAGTATTGCCCCCAATAGTTCCTTTAGTCGCTACAAGTGACACAGCTTGTTTTGGCGATCCTGGATGGGCTCAAGCCGATGCTTCGCCTCCCGGTGATTATTCATTTTTCTGGGATGACATTAGCGCCGACGAAAACAACGGAGCAGAGTCAACCGCTGGTAATTCCTTGGTTTTAGAAATCATTGACAATGAAAACGGCTGCAATCATGACACGCTTATCCTCATTCCAAATTACACACCAATAGCAGCCAATTTCTCAGTAAATCCGAATGCAGAATGTATTGCCTTCGACGCGATGCCGTTGACTTTCATCGATTTGAGTCAGCATGGAATTTCAGGCACTTGGGATTTCGGAAACGATCAAATAGAACCATATTCACCTGGATCGAATCCGGTTACAACGTACGATCAAGCGGGAAATTACCAAGTCTCGTTGACCCTTATTAATGAAGGGAATTGCTCCGACAAAGCTATACTCGACGTGTGTATTATGCCTGCTACTCCTATTTTCGTTCCAGATGTTTTCTCTCCAAACAACGATGGAAAAAACGACATTCTATACGTCCGTGGAGCCGGAATTGAAGGCATGAATTTCATGATTTTTGATCGATGGGGTGAGAATGTCTTCACCAGTACCAATCCAGATTTCGGATGGGACGGTCAATTTAGAGGCAAGCCGATGCCGACAGCAGTTTATGTTTACTACTTGACTGTGAGTATCGATTCAGGCGTGAGAAAAGTCATTAAAGGAGATATTACGTTGGTAAGATGATCAGGTGCATCTACATATTGCTATTTCTTGCGCCGCTGGCAAATGACTGTCTGGGTCAGGACTACCTTCTGAGTCAGCGTGGCAATCTAGTCCAGGTGATCAACCCGGCAAAAGTCGGAATAATGGAGGCCGACTACCGAGCAGGTATAGCTTACCGCAATCAATGGTCAACAATAAGCAAGGCCTATGTTACCAGTGCGGCCCACTTTGACATGCCTCTGCTGAAGAAAAATACGGGAGGTCATTATTTAGGTGCAGGTCTGCTTATAATAAGAGACAAGGCAGGAAAATCACAAATGGGAACCTTCGAAGCCAGAGGCTCACTAGCGGCTCATCTTGCATTGAATGACTACAATCGTTTGTCTACTGGCCTGCTTATCGGGTACTCTCAGAGAAGCATCAACCTCAAGGGATTATCATGGGACAGTCAGTACAATGGAGTGGGATACGACCCAAGCTTAAGTCATGGAGAGGATATTCAACGGCAAAAGGAAGGCTTCTTTGATGCTGGCATTGGAGTTGAATGGGCGCGCCGAAGAAAGACCAATTACACGTTGTCGTACGCCTTGTTCCATTATGGCCAGAACCAGTCTATGCTGGGATCAAAGGACAAGCTGTTTATGCGGCATGTTTTCCAAGCCAACTGGAATGTAAAAGTGAAGGCTTTGACTTGGGATTTTGAAGTAATTACCCAACTTCAAAGCGGGGCATTTGAAGCAGTCGTTGGTGCCAAAGCTCGCTATCGCTTGGGGTTAGACTCACGGTACACGGATAATATGACTTCAAGCGGAATTATGGCCGGCATATACTACCGCTACAATGACGCCATCATCCCAATGCTGGGATATGAATACAAACGATTCATCACTGCGTGGTTCAGCTACGACCTCAACGTGTCAAAATTGAGAGTTGCATCGGCAAGTCACGGAGCGTGGGAAATTCACATCCTACATACAGGATTTCTTAAAAAAAGGCGTGTGAAGTTGCGGTAGTTACCTCAAAACCATCCTAGTGATCATCACAATGATGCACACTAGGAAAATCAATATGGACAATTTATTCACCCCATGCATGATCCGCAGACTGGTGTTATCAGTTTCTTTCCGAAACCAATTTTTAGGGTTGAGATAGTGGGCAATCTTTTTGAAAAACATGCCGAAAGATAGTCAATGGACTTATAACAGGCTAAAATCACACTTCGACTAGATTTTCAACTTTGTCAAGCATGCTCTATCTCGATAAGTTATACACAGGGCTAAACATTGAAAATTGGTCACTAATTTAAACAAACTGGCAGGGATTACTATGAAAATTGGGAGACTAGCCCTCATGCATACGAGTTGTTAGAAATTCAGTCAGTATGTTTTACTTCTTTAGTCCTTTATCTTCGCATTGAACTAGAGGCGCATGGCGAGATACATTTCAACACAAGAACTAAAACTTACAATCGACGAGATAGTGGCTCCCACTTCTAGATTGGTCGTCATACTTCCATTTGAGGATGTAAAATCACAAAAACTCTTCGATAAGTGGATATTAATACCAGATCCAACAATCGAGTTGACTCTTATTTTGTCTGGTCCCTTCGACGTCCTGACAACCCTCACGCTGGATGCCGTGGAAGCTGTCCACAAGTTGCAGTCAGTGCGAATAATCTACCATGACGGTCCTTTGATTTCAAGGATCCTCACAGATGCTAGATCCTTACTTCTGCCCAATGGCTTCAGCGAAAGATCCTCAGACAAGGCTGGTGTTTTAAGTAAGATAGGAATCGACAACCAAAACGATCTCGTGAAAATCGAATCTCGGAGCCGTCTTGTTTACAAAAAAGTAGCCATCTTCAAGAAAAAATTCTTCGGTCTGCAAAAGACATTTGAAAAATCAAGTGTTGTCGAAAACACTTTGGGCTTCGACATCAATCCGTCGTAAAAGCTGTTACCGATATTTCAACGTTAACATTCTTGGGAAGCCCTGCTACCTCTATTGTTTCACGAGCCGGGAATTCTGTTGAGAAGTAAGATCCGTAGACCTCGTTTACGCGATCAAAACTTCCCATATCCGATAGGAATATTGTCACTTTTACGATATTTTCAAATCCCACCCCAGCTTCTTCAAGAACAGCTTGAATATTCTTCATTACCTGATGAGTCTCATCTTCAAGAGATGAAAGCTCCAACTCCCCAGTTTCAGGAACGAAGGCGATTTGACCGCTGCAAAAAAGCAAATCCCCAACCTTCACTGCTTGATTGTATGGACCAATTGGCGCCGGTGCGTTCTTGCTATTGATTATTGTTTTCATGTTTGCTGATTTTGCGACGAAAATAAGCATATCAAATTCTTATCGCTAAAATGCCAAACATCTTCTACTTTTGGCCCAAATTAAAAGTCTTGAAAGTCGTCATCATTGACAATTACGATAGTTTCACCTTCAACTTGGTCCACTATGCGGAACAATTTGCCGAAGTGCTTGTCATGCGCAACAACGAGATCGATTTCAAGCAAATTCTATCCGACGACAAAATAATCCTATCGCCTGGCCCAGGACTCCCTGTGGAATCTGGTCAGCTGATGGAGCTTATAAGCAAACTCGCCCATTCGCATAGTATTTTAGGTGTTTGTTTGGGCCATCAAGCGCTGGCAGAGCATTACGGCGGACGCCTGTTTAACATGGAGCAAGTCCTACATGGCACATCGACGACCTGCACTGTGGTGAACAAGGATAAGATATTTGGCAGAATGCCCAAGCATTTTAAAATAGGACACTATCATTCTTGGTGCGTAGACCCTTCCAGTTTAGGCAACAAGCTCGAGGTCACAGCAATCAATGATCAAGGCTATGTGATGGGTCTAAGACACAAAGAATTGCCTCTATGGGGTGTCCAGTTCCATCCTGAATCATTGATGACTGAGGGAGGCCTTAAAATCATCCAAAGCTTTGTTGAAGATCTCTAACTAGCTCTTGTTAGTAAAGTAAATTTGGGTCTCCGTAATTCTGCCGCTTTTGCAGCTTGAGATCTTTGAGCAAGCTCGACTTGACGTTAAGTTGGACATTGTAGCTTCTTCGGTCACCGAAAGGAATCCAGTTGAAAGCAAACTCCCAACAGTGAAGATCCCAGTAGAGAGATATCGTAGTAGGCGTAAAATCTTTGTTTTGAAGATCGTACCCACCATCGTAGGTAAGGAACCAATTTCTAAAGACATTGACACTCGCATTCATAGTAATTGCGTGTCGAAGAGCGATCGTATCGCGCAGTGCTTCTTTATCCCAATTCTTTCTAAGGTTGAATGTATAACCAACATTCAGGGTCCATGACTGCGTGAGATCTACATAGTCGTTTTGTGTGTTTTTGATGAAGTCTATTTCTTCCTGCGTTGCTCCTTGTGGAACTTCATTAAAGTCCTGTGTGTTTTTGCTTGAGAACTGCATTCGGAGCGAACCATCCAGCGAGCGCATACGCACAAGTTTTCTTTGAGTATCCCATAGGTAGTCGCCTACCTGAATCCCTTCTAAATTCCGATCATATGGACTTAGTGCAGAGTTCATTGAAAGCTTCAGGTTCTTATAGATTGTTGTAAAAGCCCTTATGTTAAAATCGGCGAGGTTCATTGAATCGGCCAACATGTTGTAACTCGAAGACACATTGAACCCCTCCAACAGCTTGACCTTTTTCCATGCAAGTTTATCGGCTTTTTTATCGCGGACCTTGATCTCCAAGTTATTCTGCAAACCGAAAGTAACTGCACCAGACTCTTGAGAATTCCCGGGTCTAAAGGCAGCAACATCGAAGGGCGAATAAGACTCTAGCTGCCCATCATCACCGAAGAAGCCATATTCCGTGTAATTTCTATACGGAGTGTATCTCAGACCAAGCGTTGGAGTAATCACGTGTCGCATGGCTTTCACGTTTTTGGCACGTTTGAATTGATACATACCGAACAACTTGGTAGTTGCATTGACAGAAGTACTCCAAGATCGTCCAGAACGAAATCCGCCAACAGTATCTCGACTGGCAACCTGTGTTTCTTCGTCGAATGATCTTTCAACCTGTCTAAAGGCCCACACTTCGTTGTAATTAAAACTTGGTGTAATTGACACAAAATTATTTAAAGCCTTGACCGAGGTTGATACGGCAGCCGTATGTTTGACACCGTTTCTGGCTTCATTCAACAGTTGATTGGCACGGTTCAAGCGGAGTTCTTTGTCTGTTGTATTCAACACATTGTCAAAACGTGTCGAGTATGTCACGCCAATCTTATCAAACCATTTGCTGGAAGCTGTATTCTTCTTTAAAAAGCCCAAAGGCAAATTGAACCTGTTTACGGTAAACGTTGCAGAAGGAAGAGTTACATCCACGTTCCCCGAAGTTACATTTTGGTTTTGCCGAGCACTGATAGCAAGGTTGTATGGACGACCTGTCCATCCTCTTGACCATTGCACACTAGAAGAGAAAGAGCTGCTCACATAATCCTGCTGAGAGCTATTGAGATTGTTTCTGAAGTTGTTGCTACTTCCCATATTCACATCTGCCGAAAACCTAGAATTTGGGCGAGCTTTTGAATCTTTCGAATGCTTCCAACGCACAAAGAAGTTCGTGTTTTTACTGAAAGAAGGTAATTCAGAAAACCCTGATTTGGTAACCGTTCGGCTAATATTAAATGTTCCGTTGTATTTGTATCGCTTGTTATATGATGTAAGGTTTTGTACTGACCAACTGCCTCGAGAATACACATCGAATAGCAATCTGGTATCTATGTGTTTGTTGATTGGCAAATAATAACCTCCATTTTGTAGAAAGAAACCGAGCACTTCGGAATCACCATAACTAGGAAGAATGATTCCATGCGAGCTTTCAATCTTATTTGGAAAGAAAGCAAATGGCAAAACAAGCGGTGTTTTCTTGACAATATCAGGCAGACTCAACTTCAGACCGAAAGGCTTTTTAAATCTTTTTCCACCCTTGATCTCAATGATCGGAAGCGGGACTCTAACCCTTAAATTAATTGGCCCTGTTACTATTTTATCCTGTGGGACGACAATGGCTTTTCCGACGTAAAAATGATAGTGAGGCACATCTGCGTCACATGAAGTGAGCTTTCCCGATTTCATGTGAACCCACTCATTTGTTTGTCTTTTTGCTACTTCACTGTGGACAAAGATCTCGCCATCATTGGTGATTACTTCATGGCTTGTCCCTCGCTTAGTCTTGAAATTATAGCACATTGTTTTCTGAGAAAACTGCTGTCCATCATCAATGAGAATAGGCACTCCAACCACAACACCAAGCGAGTCACGAACACCATTTGCACAAGCTTGGCCCTTACCCATTGCGTATTCGATGTACTCCGCACGCAGCTCAATACTCTCATATTTCACAACTGCATCACCGTAGAGATAGACGGTTTCTGATAAAAGGTCAAAAACAATGGAATCACGGGCATCGTAGAAAATTGACGTCGGAAAAAAGTCAGTTTCAGACAGCAATAATGAGTCGGGTGTAATAGTTGACAGGGAATCTACGTTTAGTGTTGTAGAGTCCGTCTGCAATGGATTCAGAGCAGAATTTAGGCCACGAGAAACAGTAAGAGTATCCTCTTGAGCATGCAGAATTGGTACTATGCCAAAGCTGCTTATCAACAGAAATAGGAGGAAAAGTTTGCTCACTCTGAAAAGTCGACCCAAGTCTATACGTTTAATTTTGCTTGAATACCGCGAACGCGACCGTAAAACTACACAATAAACACGATATTGAATTCTATGCAAGGCCAAAGAAGTAAAATACGCTCATCAGCTAAACGGATTATTCCGGGATTTCTTGTCCTGATGATCGTAGTGATGGCTTCATTTGCGCCGGCCCCAGCATTAAAAACTTTTGGGGTTCGTACAATTGTAATTGATGCTGGCCATGGCGGCAAAGATCCTGGAAATCTAGGAACTGGCAGATACAAGCTCACAGAAAAGAACATTACCCTCGACATTTCGTTGCAAGTGGGGAAATATATAACGGACGCATTCCCTGACACGAAAGTAATCTATACGCGAACAGGCGACACTTATCCAACTCTAAAAGACCGAGTAAAAATCGCAAACGACAGTCAGTGCGATTTATTCATATCCATACATTGCGACGCTTTCACTAAGCCTTCGGCAAAAGGAAGTAGCACCTTCGTTATGGGCATGCATAAGACAAAAGAAAGTTTGCGCGTAGCGATGCAAGAAAATGCCTCAATATACCTTGAAGAGGACTACGAAGAAGCTTACCAGAACTTTGACCCAAAGGATCCAGACACTTATATTGCTCTTACTTTACGACAAAATGTGTACTTGGATAATTCTTTGAGTCTATCAAAAAAGATCCAGGATCAATTCCGAGAAAGAGTAGGCAGGACAGATCGGGGCGTTCGTCAGGCAGGTTATTATGTCATTTGTTTTACGACAATGCCAAGTGTTTTGGTCGAATTGGGATTTTTAACCAATGCTGAGGAAGAGGATTTTCTCAATTCTGAAGAAGGACGTTCGTATATGTCGTCGGCTATATTCCGTGCATTCAAGGAGTACAAAGGTGAAGTTGAAGGAGTTGACTTGGTGGATATTGAACCAAAGCAGCCTAAGAAAACTGAACCCTTGCCTAAAAACCCTCCAGGAGTGGTTGAAGGAGACTGGAAAAAGGAGCTCAAAGACGAGCACAAGAAAAAAGGCATAGAATTCCAAGTACAAATCGTATCATCATCCAAGAAACTTCAGAAGGATTCGAGAGAATTCAAAGAATTGGAAAATGTATACGAATACAAGATAAGCGACCAATACAAATACACCGCAGGAGCGAGCACGGATATTGAAACCGCCCGCAAAAACCAAGCATTGTTGCGTGCAAACGGCTTTGCAGGAGCTTTCATCGTTGGAATAAAAGACGGTGAGAGAATCTCGGTTCAAGACGCCCTTAAGCAGACCAAATAACCCTATTTATTTTGAGTGAATCAAAAGCAATTTCCAGAGAATTTAGAATTGGCGCAGTGGTCCTTTTTTCCATTGCGTTGTTATTCCTTGGAGTTAATTATTTGAAAGGAATCAACTTATTTGAAGAGCAGTGTTCATTCTTCGCTGTGTACCCGAATATCGACGGGTTGGACGAATCCAACCCTGTAGTTCTCAACGGCTACAAAGTGGGTCTCGTAAAAAACATTCAGCTATTGTCTGACGGAAGTGGATTGCTATTAGTAGAGATATTGGTTAATGATAAGACGCTAAAGGTGCCAGACGATTCAAAAGCTCAGATTGTCACCTCTGACTTTTTTGGTTCAAAAGCCATTCGACTGCAGCTAGGTCATAGTTTGGTTATGGCTGAAAATAGCGACACCTTGAGCGGAGATATAGAAGTAGATCTTACAAAAGCGATACGAAAGGAATTGGAACCTTTGAAGCAGAAAACAGATCAGATGATTGCGGGAATTGAGGAAATAATTGACAATCTCAATGAAGTCTTCAAGGCGGATGCAACTCAAGGTTTGCCAAAAGCGTTTCTAAGTTTGCAGCGTTCTATGGAAACTTTAGAAAGTGCGTCCATTGGTTTGGAAGGAATGATTTCAGAAAACCGCGTGAAGCTCGGGTCCATTTTTGACAACGTGGCGTCTATTACTGGCAATATTGAAAATAACAATGCCCAACTTGAGAATGTCATTCGCAATTTCAGTGCGATTTCTGACTCTCTTGCCCAGTCAAACATAAAGCAGACCATCTTCAAAGCCGACAAGGCAATGGGTGATCTAGCCGATATGGTCGCCAAAGTTGAACGAGGAGAAGGCAGTTTAGGTCTATTGATTCAAAGCGACTCATTGCACAATGCATTGATCGACACCAATGAGGAGTTACAAACATTGGTAGATGATATTTACGAAAACCCTTGGAGATATATCCATGTTTCTATCTTTGGCAAAAAACAAGAAAAGCGGTATTCGAAGAAAGAGTTAGCTCGAATTCGTGAACTTGTGGACGAAGCAATCCAAGAAAACGAAACAACAGACTAAGCATGATTTCACAAATCATATTTACGATTCTACTGCTAGCCACAGTGGTCTTATTTGGCTTGCGTCTTGCAGCCATACGCAGAAATATACTTCTAGGCAAGGATATTGAGCGCAAGGATAGAAGCTCCGCCCGTTGGAAAAACATGGCAAGGGTTGCACTTGGTCAGGGTAAAATGGTCACTCGACCCGTAGCGGGAGTTTTCCACATCCTTATTTATGTGGGTTTCGTCCTCATAAATATCGAGATGCTCGAAATAGTCGTTGATGGCTTGACTGGGCAGCACAGAACTTTCTCAGATTCTCTAGGTAGTTATTACAACTTTCTAATTGGCTCATTCGAGTTTTTAGGCTTTGGTGTTCTCTTATCATGCGTCGTCTTTTTACTTCGCCGGAACGTCATGCGCATCAAACGCTTTCATCTCAAAGAAATGGGCGGCTGGCCCAAGTCTGATGCAAATATTATTCTCATTTGGGAGTCACTCTTGATGTTTGCATTTTTAAGCATGAATGCCTGTGACTTCAGGATTCAAGAGCTCACAGGTCATGGATCTATTGGCTTTCCATTGAGCCAGTACTTGGGCAACTCAATTTACGGAGGCATGGACGAAGCAGCCTTGCATGCTACTGAGCGTTTCATGTGGTGGTTCCATATCGCCGGGGTCATGGGTTTTGCCGTTTATGTTACCTACTCGAAACACCTGCATATTTTCTTCGCATTCCCCAATACGTATTACGCCAATCTCGAACCAAAAGGTCGATTGACTAACATGGAAGCGGTAATGAAAGAAGTGCAGATGATGATGGATCCAAACGTCGATCCGTATGCCACTCCTGCGCCAACAGAAGAGGCCGCGGCGCCTGAAAGATTTGGCGCCAAAGATGTGACCGACTTGACTTGGAAGCAGTTGCTCGATTCATATACATGCACGGAGTGCGGAAGATGCTCTGATGAATGTCCAGCCAATCAAACAGGAAAGTTACTCTCCCCTCGTAAGATCATGATGGACACACGTGATCGATTGGAAGAAGTAGGCAAGTCCCTTGATAAAAAAGGCCAACCTGTGGAAGACGGGAAGGCATTGCTTGGCAACTACATACTTGAGGAAGAACTTTGGGCGTGTACGTCATGCAACGCATGCGTTGAAGCTTGCCCAGTGAACATTGACCCACTGAGTATAATTGTGGATATGCGCCGGTACTTAATCATGGAGGAATCTAAGTCTCCAGATTCAATAACTGTCATGTTTAACAACATCGAGAACAACGGCGCGCCATGGGCTTTTAGCGCCATGGACAGAGACAAGTGGAAAGACGAGTTGTAATCGAGTATTTTAAGAGAGAATCATGGAAAACACACCTATACAAGTTCCTACAGTTGCCGAAATGGTATCTCGAGGAGAAACTCCAGAGATCCTATTCTGGGTGGGATGCGCTGGAAGTTTTGATGACAGAGCCAGGAAGATTACGAAAGCAATCGTTCGTATTTTACACAAGTGCGAAGTGAAATTTGCTGTACTGGGTGCTGAAGAGAGCTGCACTGGAGACCCTGCAAAACGAGCTGGAAATGAATTCCTTTTTCAGATGCAAGCGATGCAAAACATTCAAGTCCTCAACGGCTATGAGGTAAAACGAATAGTAACGGGTTGTCCTCACTGCTTCAATACACTCAAGAATGAATATCCTGAACTCGGAGGCAATTACGAAGTGATTCACCACACGCAGCTGTTGCAAGAATTAATTGATTCTGGCAAACTGCGCATCCAAGATTCTCAAGCCTTTAAAGGCAAGCGAATTACTTTCCACGACCCCTGTTATCTAGGACGTGCAAATGACGTGTATGAAGCACCAAGAACGGCCCTGGCCCAACTTGATGCCGAGCTCGTTGAAATGCGAAAATGCAAGAAGAATGGCTTGTGCTGTGGTGCCGGTGGCGCCCAGATGTTCAAAGAAGCAGAGAAAGGCGACAAAGAAGTTAACGTCGAACGCACCCAACAGGCAATGGAAACCAAGCCAAATATCATTGCTACAGGTTGTCCATTTTGCAATACGATGATGACCGACGGAGTGAAGCATCTCGACAAGGAAAACGAGGTTGAAGTTAAAGACATCGCTGAATTGATCGCTGAGGCACAAGATCTCTTATAGTATGTCAGGGGTTTCAGAGAAAAGAATATTGGTTGTTCACTACAGTCAGACTGGTCAGCTGTCCGACATAGCGCGATCGTTTGCCAAGCCTTTCGAAGTTGCCAAGGTTCAAGTGGACTGGATGGAGATTCACCCGAAGCAGGCTTTCAAATTCCCTTGGTCCGCAGCGCGATTCTTTGATGCATTTCCTGAAAGCGTTGATAGGATTCCTTGTGAAATTGAACCTTTCGACCTAGATCCAGACGCCAAGTACGATCTCATCGTATTGGCCTATCAAGTCTGGTATATGAATATTTCGATCCCCATCAATTCTTTTCTCAAGTCACCTGGTGTTGACCAGTTATTCAAAGACACACCTGTTGTAACTTTAGTAGGATGCAGGAACATGTGGGTAATGGCGCAAGAAGACATCAAACAACGACTTGCAGGGTTTGGATCAAAATTGGTAGGTCATGTTGCCTTTATTGACAAAACGAACAACTTGGTTGGCCTCATCACAGTGCTAGGTTGGATGTTGGCCGGCAAAAAGAAAAAAATGTTTGGCTTCCTCCCCGATTCTGGTGTAAGCGATGAAGACATTGCTGGAGCTTCTGTTTTTGGAAGTCAGATATTGGACTACTTAGTTCGAGACTCCTGGGAAGGATCCTATGAAGAGCTATTGGCTTCAGGTTCACATTTCATCTCGGCCAGTTTACTCTTGCTTGAGAAAAGAGGTAGTAAGATTTTCAAAATCTGGTCTCGTTTTATTGCTGGAGGATCTGGTCAAGCTCCCGGGCATCCAGCTCGACTTAACCGTGCCCGAGTTCTAACTTTCGTACTCCCACTTGGTGCCTTTATTCTTGGCCCAATAATGGCAATTATCTCAAAAGTTCGGATTCTTTTTTCAAAGAAAGAGCTCGATCTTGAAATTGAAAGATATCTAGCTTCAGCGCCTGCAGGGGAGAGCTAAGCAATCATTTTGTCTAAAGCGAAAAAGGTTAATTTTCAATTGAAATGGTCATTCATGGCTCTTACCTCAAATAGAAATTTTATTTTTACTGATTCTTATTCTAGAAAGCCGCACATTGACACCAGTATATATAACACGACTATCAAGCTTTTTGCCACACGAGCCCATCGATAATGATTCTATGGAGGATTATTTGGGACTTTTGGGAGGTAAACCATCTAAGGCTAGGAGGCTTGTTTTACGTAATAACGGAATCAAAACTCGTTATTATGCAATGACAAAAGACGGGACTCCCACAGAGACCAACGCTACCATGGCAGCGAAAGCAGTCAAAGGACTTGTTGGAGATGGAGTTAGTCTTGAAGATCTTGAATTTCTAGGCACAGGCACGACAAGTGCCGATCAAATGGTCCCTTCACATTCATCTATGGTTCACGGTGAACTCGGACATGCTCCAATGGAGATTGCAGCATTTACCGGAAGTTGCTGTTCGTCTATGAACGCGATGAGAATGGCCTATCTTGGAATTCGATCAGGTGAGTTCAACAATGCAGTATCCGTTGGATCAGAAATGTTGAGCAATTGGATGCATGCCAAGAATTTTGAAGAAGAAATTAGATCAATGGAAGAGTTGGAGCAGAATCCAATTCTCGCTTTTGAAAAAGACTTTCTACGTTGGATGTTATCTGACGGAGCCGGCGCCGCACTTTTGGCGAACAAGCCAAATAAAAACGGTCTTAGTCTGCGAATAGATTGGATGGAGTTACGCTCATATGCCAATCAACTGGATACCTGCATGTACGCAGGAAGCCACAAAAACTCGGATGGCAGTCTCACTGGCTGGCGTCACATGTCAAGCGATCAACTCAAAACCAAGTCACCTTTTAGTCTAAAGCAGGACGTTCGTATTCTTGGAGACAACATCGTTCCGCGGGGAATTGATCATTTGGAAGACTTGATCGCCAAGCGCAACTTGGATTTAGATAAAATCGATTACTTCTTACCTCATCTATCGAGTAATTTTTTCCGTCAAAAAATCATCAATGGTCTAGAAGAACGTGGTATTCCAATTCCCGCTGAAAAGTGGTTTACAAACCTAGAAAAAGTGGGTAATGTAGGCGCGGCATCTCCTTATTTGATGTTGGACGAATTGTTCCACTCGGGCAAACTAAAAGCCGGTGACGTGGTATTCATGATGATCCCGGAAAGTGCTCGCTTTTCTTATGCCTATCTTTGGCTAACAGTTTGTTAGACAACTCTTATGAAAAAGGATGAAGTCCCACAGGACGATGCCAATGTGCTCGAAGGCAAATTGAAAACCCTTAAGTATGCCACAAATGACGATGGCACCTATACAAAAGTGCAGTCTGTGGGCTGGGAGCCTGAGAACTTGGCACTTTCGCAAGCTTGGGAGGATATTCATGAACGTCTAGAGGGAATTACTCAAGACATAGCCGCGGGTAAATCATCTCCTATACTCTATTACATGGAAAAGTGCCTCATGGAAACACCCATGTTGGCCCAATACATTGGAGTAGGAAAGTGGCGCGTAAAGCGGCATTTTAAGGCGGCAGGCTTCGCCAAACTGAGCAAAGCCCGACTTGAGCAATACGCCTACGTATTTGAAATTCCTGTTGAACACCTCACTGAATTTGACCCAAAGCGCACATCTTGATTACAGAATTTAACCACAGACAAGCTGCCCACTGCGAAAATGGTGTGGTTTCCAACCTGCTCAAACATGAAGGTATTGACCTGAGTGAGCCCATGATTTTTGGGATAGGCAGCGGATTGTTTTTTAGCTATATCCCATTCGTTAAATTGAACGGAAATCCAGGAACCTCTTTTAGAATCTACCCTGGATATATATACAAAAGAGCAACCAACCGACTTGGCATCAAGACGAAGATGAAGACCTTTCGCAGCGCCGACAAAGCAATGACTGCCCTGGATGAAAATCTAGAAAAAGGTATTCCAACAGGCATTCAAACAAGTGTCTATTACCTACCCTATTTACCGACTCAATACAGGTTCCATTTCAACGCTCACAACATTGTCATCTATGGCAAGGAAGGGGATGAGTACTTGGTAAGTGACCCTGTGATGGATGAGGTTACTCGCATTAAACGCGATGACTTAGTTCGCGCTAGATATGCCAAAGGAGTCCTTGCTCCTAAAGGAAAAATGTATTACCCCGTTCATGTAGCCAAAGATTTCGATCTGAAGCCGGCTATAATTCGTGGGATCAAACATACCTCGAAAGACATGCTTACAATCCCAGTGCCTATGTTTGGAGTTAAAGGGATTTATAAGCTTGCTAAAGACGTTCGCAAGTGGCCTGAGAAGGTTGGTGAACGAAAGGCTGGATTGCACTTGGGAAATCTTGTGCGGATGCAGGAAGAAATTGGAACAGGTGGAGGTGGCTTCAGGTTCATCTTTGCTGCTTTTCTCAAAGAAGCCGCTGAAGTCCTGGACATGAATGAGCTTAGCGATATTGCCGATGGGTTCACCAAAGTAGGAGACCGCTGGAGAGAATTTGCCATCATGGCTTCTAAAATTTTCAAAAAGCGCACCAACAATTCCGGAGATTATGGATTGGCGGCAGATATATTGGTAGACTGCGCGGACCAAGAAAAGATTCTTTTCACCCGACTTAGAAACTTGAAGTTTCCTGAATAATGATCGCAATCGACCAACTTCACGTTAGCTATCCAAAAGCCGAAAACCCGGCAGTTGATGGCTTGTCGTTGCATGTTGAGAAAGGTGAGATCTATGGCCTATTGGGCCCCAACGGAGCTGGCAAGACATCTACTATAAAGGTTATTTGTGGACTGCAGAAAGTAACTGGTGGTCAAGTGACCGTTTTTGGCAAGTCTATCAATTCCTCAAGGAACGAAGCTTTGTCGAGCATAGGATTGGCGCCACAAGAGATTGCCCTCTACCCGTCCCTTACCGCATTTGAAAATCTGAGATTTATAGGCGAGCAATATAAAGTTGAACGTCATGAGCTGGCATTGAGAATTGACAAGCTTCTTGAGCGATTCGAACTTAAAGACAAAGCGGGCGAACAAGTCCAAAACTATTCTGGTGGCATGAAGCGCAGATTGAATCTAATCGCTTCCCTGCTTCATGATCCAAGCATCCTGATTTTGGACGAGCCAACGACAGGTGTCGATGTTCAGTCGCGGGCGATCATTCATGAATACCTGAAAGAAGAGAATGAAAAGGGACTCACGGTTGTCTATACATCGCACCATCTCGACGAAGCTGAAAAACTATGCCAACGAGTTGGTATAATTGACCATGGCAAAATGCTAGCCGAAGGCACGCCTGAACAACTGCTTTCTAACTACTCTTGCTCAGATTTAGAATCAGTCTTCATTTCTCTAACGGGAAGAAAATCCAGGGATTAGGAATGAAAAGATTTTTCTCTGCATATCGAAAAGATTGGCTGCTCATTACTCGAGATAGATCTGGGTTGGCTCTTTTGTTTATCATGCCCATGGCTCTGACGATCATAATGGCCTTGATTCAAGATGCTCCTTTTAGATCGTTTCAGAATAGCGCGCTTGAAATTGGACTTGTAAATTTTGACGATGGAGAATCGGCTGCTGAGCTAGTTCAATTGTTGGAGGATGTTCAATCATTCCAGATGATGGAAATTGAAGGACAGCAAGAACTTAGAGGAGACAAACTTGTTCAAGATCAGAAACTGCAGGCCTTATTGGTGATTCCAGAGAACTACAGCGAGAACCTCGTCGCATCGAGTAACGCCCGTGTATTGAACCTAGCCGATCCAAGCAACAAAGTAATTGCAGGAACTCCAGTCGAAGTATATTTCGACGCAGCCATTAACCCAAGTTTTCAAGCATTGATCAAAGCTCAATGCAATCGAATTATAAGTCAGATTGAGTTGCAGGCTTTCCTCTCGTCCTACGGTCATGTGGTTCCCGGTATAGCAACTGACATTGATCTCGCCACCCTCCTGCCGCAGGAATCATTGATAGTTTCAAGTGAGCAAAGTAAGTCTGAAGGATTTGCATACAATTCAGTTCAACACAACGTACCCGCCTACGCCATTTTCGGCATCTTCTTTATCGCTTTGGCACTTTCGGGAAACATCATCAAGGAGCGAGACGAAGGCAGCGCTATGCGGCTTAAACTCATCCCCAACAGTCCTTGGCCTTTGGTCTTGGGTCGCATTATGGCCTACCAGAGTATCGCATTTATCCAAGCCACGTTTGTATTTCTAGCAGGCATATTCCTTATGCCATATATTGGCCTTCCGGCTTTGGACATCACAGGTTCAGTTGCGGGGGTAGCGCTTCTAATTTTAGGAAGTGGACTGGCCGCTGCGGGCTTAGGACAGCTTTTAGGGGCCTTGTTTCAGAGTCAACAACAAGCATCAGCAACTGGAGCAATTTCCATTATTATACTGGCTGCTTTGGGAG
>JBLHIB010000007.1:0-60518 GCA_047615865.1 Gammaproteobacteria bacterium | reverse complement strand
TCAAGTCGATTACAAACCAATTCATCAAGCAAAGTCAAGGCATCTTTTGGGTTTGTCCAATCTTCTAGAACTACACCAATTTTCTCCGAATGAATAATATCAGAGTCGTCACTGATGTTCGGCGTAATGACTACAGGCAATCCCATGGCCCAATACTCACCATCTTTAATCGAGGTGCAGTATCGTTTTGAGGGCACTGGTTTTACTGGATTGATAGCAAAATCAGCGCAAGCGAGGTATGAAGCTACTTCATCGTGAGCAGCAAGCCTTGTGTGCAATGTTTCCGCTGATAAATCAGCACTGGCGCACAATTTATTCACTTCATCCAAAGAAGCATCCGTAAGAAGAATCACACGAAATCGATCGCCCCAGAATTGCTCACACGCTTTGAAAAAATGGAATATCTCCTCACGTAAATAGATTCCACCCAGCTTCCCAGCATAGACGCATACAATGTGGTCGGAGTATCCAAGATTTGCGCGCAGTCGCTCCCTGTTAAAATTCTTAGGATCGAATTGATCCAAATTGACACATGCAGGCTTGTAGATAAATCGGCGAGGAGCATGGCCATAAGTTTCACGCGCATAATCCCGCATTCCCTCTGTGGTTCCCAATACCGCCGTAGCATGACGAGCTAGTTTCTTCTCAAAATTAAATAGGAGCCTAAAGGCAAATGACGTTTCTGACCAAGAGCCATTTTGTACCATACTCTCGGCATGCGGCTCGTAACTGTCAATTACCAATCTTATGCGCGTCAGTTTCGACAGCATGTAAGCAATGGAACCAACAGGGCTTCCAAAAGCATGAATGACTTTGATTTTCTCCCGCCGACACATTTGCCGAAGGCTGAATAATTCCTTCAGCCAAACAAGCATCGCCGGAAAGCCAAAACGTCGGTATCTCAATGTAATGAGCTCGATGTTTTCCTTGGCAAGTTGGGCTTGGGCTTCGTTTAGTTCGGATTCACTAAGAGCCAATTCATCCTTCTCAAGAGTCAGTAAATAAATGCGACCCGTCGGATTGGATTTTCTGATCATGCTCAAAAACGGCAATGTTGCCGCTTGCACCAGTGGCTCCTTGTAGCTCCAATATGTCAATACCAACACATTCATGACCGAAATCCCATCGTCGCCAATCGTGAGGCTGAACTAATTTTTCCAGATTTGATATAACTCTTCATCATGATCGACTTCGCGCGTGATGCAAAAATAGATACCAGTCGCTCATCCAAATCTTCAAGCTCAATCTTGGACTTCACTTGGGCATATCCTTTCTCCAAACCCGAAAGATTGGCCATGGCACTTTGGTTGCCACTTCGGTAGTCCAACACAGTCTCCCGTGTGCATGCATAATTGCCGTCCTTGAAATTCTGAATGTAATAAAAGAGGTCTTCTACATGACTCAACTCAACATCAAAACCGCACGTAAGAATAGATCGACGCATCATCCAGGTAGGGCCGAAAAAACATTTACCATCCAGATTAAGCAAGGATTCAATTGGGTTTCCTGATCCCTGTGGAATATGTTCGCGAATTTTATTGGCAAGGGCTGCGTCATAAATGTCTACGCTGCCATCAGCGCAGTCAACGCTTTCATCTTGCTCCAAAAGGGCACAGCGCGCTTCGAGACTGTTGACTGGCAATCGGTCATCGGCATCGAGTAGACAGATATATTTTCCTTCAGCTATACCCAAACCACGGTTACGCGCATAGCTCACCCCTTTTCGATTTTCCGAAACGTGTTTGATGCGTGGATCGCCCACCCGACGCAGGATATCGATGCCCCTATCATTGCTGCAATTGTCAATCACAATCCACTCGAAATTGGTGTGACTCTGTGCCAAGACCGAAGCGCTGCACTCTGGTAAATAAGCCTCGCCATTGTAGACAGGGGTGATGATACTTATAAGTGGACTATTCTCCATCAATAATGTTTTGGATGCGTTCGATTTGGCGAATATACGTGTGGTCGGCCGCATATGCTATTCGATCTCGGTGCAGATTGGCGTCTGTTTTTTTGGTCAATAATTCTTCAAAGCCACGCAGGTATTCGTCATGGTTAGCTGCATGGTTGATCAACTTTGAATGGGAATATTCTAAGACAGGCAGTGATAAAATCTCCTGGCCTGTAGATAGATATTCCAAAATCTTATGGCTATTGTGGCAAGCTCCAGCATACTTCTTCGCATCATAGAAAAGCAAAAGTACGTCCTGGTTATTCAACGCTTGCATCAGATCGGTACGTGGAAGTGCACCGTGAAGATGAACGTTTTTCTCTTGCTTTAGATTTTCAATAAACCTGACTCCTTCTTGATCGCTGCCGTCACTTAAATTGCTCTTTGCATGTCCTCCGTAAAAGTTGAAATGAACTTTGGGATGCGCTTGCACTAAGCTCAAAACTAGTTTGCGATCTATAAACTTCAACAATAGATTTCCACTATATCCCACTTGCTTGCGTTCGCTTGGGTTATGTTGAATAGCATCAAGTTCAATAGGATAAAATCCATGATTGATGAAAAATGACTTCGGGTTGTATTGACCCATTCTAGAAACGATTTCGCGCGTCACACCAAAACAGTAATCGGCGCTAGAAGCATGAACTTGCGTGTGAAAATCCACAGCCAAATCCATGATGTGAGCGATCTTGAGACATTTCCTGAAAACAGATAAATCGTAAAATCGGGAGTTGTCAAAACTCCAGATAAGGTCAAATTTCGTTTCACACAATTCAGCTAGTTTTCGAGCATCTCGCTGCTGCAGTGTGGTGGCGATTTTTGTGGGCATTAAGCGCAATCCTGGCGTTCCCGAAAAGCTAACAATGTTTAGATTCTCAGGCAATCCGTCCTTTTTTTCGACTTTATTGTCTCCATTGGGAGGATTGAGAAAGTATACCTTGTTGCCCATTTTAGCCAGCTGAACTGCGTAATGGTGTTTAGAAACAAAATGTGCCCCCCATGACTCAGTAGAAATGATGAGAATCGATTTTTCGCTGAATATGGAGAGCCTATTTGTCAATCGCTTCAAGGTATTTTTGTGAAACCGTTTGCGCATTGAATTTGGCCTGAGCGTCCTGTGCGATTTGGTCATGATTCCAAGACTTTTGAGTCATAGAGTCAAGCGCTTCGATCCATTGATCGTGTTCAACCAATTGGCCGTTTTGCGCCGTGATTAATTCGGGCAACGCTCCTTTGTTCGACACGCCAATAGCACAGCCACAGCACAAAGCCTCAGCGGTGACCACCGAGAATGTCTCGTAATCCGAAGGCATTAGGAAACACTGAGCTTCACGAAGTCGCTCTGCTATTTGACCCGCTTCGAGCGAGCCAAGCCATACGATGTTCGGGTGCGAGTATTTTGCTTGAAGTGTGTCGGTTTGCGGGCCATGCCCAAATATTTCTAAGGTCCATTCAGGCTCGCGTTCTGTGAATTTCACAAATGCCTCTAGCACAAGTTCAGGGCGCTTGGGTGACTTCCAATAGCTGCCCATTACCATTTTCTTAGGACGGTCATTCACTACCGGTCTGATGTATTCATCAACGACAATATTGGGAACAATACTAGCAGTAATTGGATATCCACAAAATCGTTCAATGTCATGCCTCAGTTGGTCCGAAACACAAATCAACTTGAAATCAGACTTGAAAATATTCTTGACGCGCGTAAGTTTTTTCGAACTGTGAAAATTATAGTGATAGTAACTCCAGTGCTCAGTGACAACTATTTTGCTTGGTAAGTGTTTCTTTAGCTTACGCAAATGAACAAGATGTGGATAGGCAATATGGAAGTTGACCACATCAAAGTTGGTCGTCGCTTTTATCTTTTTTAGTTCTTGGACTAGAATGTATCGGTTAAGGATTTCTGTGAATCGCCAAGGCCATCCCTGTTTGCCCTTTATTATGTTCGTCACTCCTAGCGCTCTTTCTTCGATGTCCTCATTGTGGTATGCATGAGCCTGGATATGCAATATGTGAGAGTCCTCACTTGCATCCAATGCTTCAATATGTCGCCTAATCCAAGGCGCAACATGCGGATGTTCCGTTGAAGGATACCATGGGGTGATATGGAGAATTCGCTTTTTACTCACAGAAATCAAAGGTAGGTAACCTGTCATAGAGATAGACAACCGTTTGTACTCATGTGACTAACTTAAAAGAAATGGAGACTAGCGCTCGTGTTTGATTTTTTACATTTGGGCTAGATCAATCCCATTACCATGTATAGAATCGTATTACTTGCTTTTTTACTTGTTGCTGGCTCAGTTCGCGGACAAGTTGATATGGAGCTTTTCAAAGGAATGAATATGCGCCACATTGGGCCCGCCACTATGAGTGGTCGTGTGACATCAATCGACGCTGTCGTGAGTGATCCCAACATCATTTATATAGGAACTGCTTCAGGCGGACTTTGGAAAAGCGAAAGCGGTGGAATTACTTGGGATGCAATTTTTGACGATCAACCTCTTCAATCTATCGGAGCAGTAGCAATCGATCAAAACAATCCGGATGTTGTTTGGGCAGGCACAGGAGAAGGAAATCCACGAAATTCCCAAACGAGCGGGGGTGGTATCTTTAAGTCTATGGATGCCGGAAAAACGTGGGAGTGCATGGGCTTGATCGAAACAAAGACGATTCATAGAATAATCATTCATCGTGATGAACCCAACACGGTTTTTGTCGCGGCACTTGGCTCGCCCTGGGGACCTAATAAAGAACGTGGTGTTTTTAAAACCACAGACGGAGGCCTTACTTGGAAAAATATCCTTTACAACAATGATGAAACTGGTTGCGCCGATTTGGTAGTTGATCCTTCAAATCCAAACAAACTGTTCGCCTCAATGTGGGAGTTCGGTAGAAAACCATGGACTTTTAACTCGGGTGGAAAAGGAAGTGGCCTGTATGTTTCACATGATGGTGGCAATACCTGGAAAAAGCGAACAGATAAAGATGGCTTGCCTGAAGGACCGCTTGGAAGAATTGGACTGGCAGTTGCTGCCAGTGATCCCAATATCGTCTATGCCCTTGTAGAAAGTAAGGAGGTTGCTTTGTACAAAAGCACAGATGGAGGAGTGAAATGGAGTGAAATCGGGACTGAGAATGTTGGTAACCGACCTTTCTATTATGCCGATATTTTCGTGAACCCGCAAGATGCTAAAGAAGTTTGGAGCTTATGGTCTATGGTATCTCGAAGTGATGATGGAGGAAGGACTTTTGATGTCGTTATTCCATACAGTGGTGTTCACCCAGATCACCACGCATTTTGGATACACCCGGAAGACCCGTCCCTCATGATGGACGGAAATGACGGAGGATTCAATATCTCTCGAGACGGCGGCTCAACTTGGGAATATATCACCAACCTGCCCTTGGGTCAGTTTTACCACATTAACTACGACATGGAAGTTCCTTACAATGTATACGGGGGAATGCAAGACAATGGAAGTTGGCAAGGTCCTGGATATGTCTGGCATGGAGGCGGAATTCGAAATGAAGATTGGAAGGAGATCTCTTTTGGTGATGGTTTCGATGTTGTTCCGTATAAAGGAGAAGGGAACTTCGCTTATTCTATGTGGCAAGGTGGAAATCTTATGGAAACCGACGTCAATACTGGGCAGTCACGTTATATCCAACCACTGCATCCTGAAGGGGAAAAACTACGTTTCAATTGGAACGCCGCGATCGCCCAAGATCCATTCAATGAAAACGGACTGTATTTTGGAAGCCAATATGTGCATCGCACGACCGATTGCGGCGATTCTTGGAAGATCATTTCACCTGACTTAACGACCAATGACTCCTTGAAGCAAAAGCAAGCCGAAAGTGGCGGACTTAGTCTGGATGTCACAGGCGCAGAAAATCACACAACGATTTTGTGCATTTCGCCAAGCACGCTAAAGAAGGATGTTATTTGGGTTGGTACGGACGACGGCAATATCCAGCTTTCGAAAGACGCCGGGGTTACTTGGACCAATGTCGCTAAGAACATTAAAGGAGCCCCTTCAAAAGCATGGGTGCCTCAAATCGAGCTCTCTTCTCACAATGAAGGAGAAGCATTTGTCGTAATCAATAATTACCGACAAAATGATTGGAAACCTTACGTTTACCATACTACAGATTATGGAACGAAATGGGTGCTTATAGCAGATGAGAACAATGTTACTGGACATGCATTGAGCATTGTGCAAGATCCTATTAGTCCAGATTTGATTTTTCTCGGAACAGAAAATGGTCTTTACGTTAGCTTCGATCATGGGAAGAACTGGAACGCATGGAAACATGACTACCCTTCGGTTTCAACTATTGATTTGAAGATACATCCACGTGAAGGTGATTTGATCATTGGAACGTTTGGTCGGGCGGCTTATATTTTGGATGATATTTCTCCTTTGAGAGAAGCCGCAGACAAGTCCTATGAAATCCAAGATACCTTGAGTTTGTTCCAAGTTCCAGATGCTTATTTAGCACAATACAAACGTCCAGATGGAATGAGATTTCCTGGCGACCATCATTGGAGCGGTGAGAATCGATCGAGCAATGCTCGGGTGTCATACCACGTGGTTCTGAACGATGAATCCAATGTGAATGGAGATGAGAAGAGTGATGAAAAAGAGGAGGAAACAGCCAAGCCCTTGCCTAAAAAGATAAAGGTATATGCCTTGTCTTTGTCAGGTGACACGCTGCGCAAATTTTCTACCACACCCGATTCAACAGGAGTCAATAGATTCACTTGGAATTTGTCTACAGATGGAGTGAGATTTCCTTCGCGCAAGGAGAGAGAAAAGACGAATGATGGCGCCTGGGGTGGACCTAAAGTAGCTCCAGGAACTTATAAAATTGTAATGGAATGGGGAATGCAAAAGGATTCAGCTCTAGTAAATGTCTTAGCAGATCCTAGACTCGGGCACGATCAAGAAGCATACTTAGAGAAGATCAAGCAATATGATCGCTTCAATAGTTTGGTTCAAGAAGCTGACAATGGCTTCGAGTGGACAAAGTCGGCCCTTAAAACAATGAAGAGAGTTGAAACACGCCATGAGTTGGTCGAAGATTCTCTCCTCAAAGATCTGAATACTATGGGCGATTCAATTCGGAAAGAGTTAACAGCTATCCAAGACTTATATATGTTGCCAGAAGGAGTGAAGGGTTATCATGATGACTCTGATTTACTGATGACGTATATCTGGCAAGGAAGATCTTATATAGACAATGGTAGACTGTCGCCCGGCCCTAACACAGATCTTGCCTTAGAGATTACGGAGAAGCAAGTCGCAATCGCTATGGAGCGTATCAAAGACTTGAAGTCGGATGCATGGATAGAATGGAAAGAGTTGGTCGATGAAATAGAAAGCAGTCCCTTTGATGAGGAGATTGAACTAGAATAGAACTCCGAACATTAAGCGAAAGTCAAAATTTGTTCCCTGCGTCTTATAAGTCCCGGAAACTTGATTGTCCTTCGGGGCGCTTCGAATCGGAAGAATTGATTGAGAGTAGCGCGCATGAGCGAACCATTTCTCGCCAAGCATGTAACGGCAGCCAATATGGCCCCCCACGTCTATAGTATTGTATGGAGGGTTCGGGGCAAAAGCAATTCCAGGGCTAAAAAATTCCCGCTGTCGAATCAGAATGCCAGTATAGATTCCGGCGTCGAATTGGAACTTGTCGTAATTGAAATTTATACTCAAGGGGATCTCAACGTACTGAAGACTGAGTTTGTAGTAGTTCTGGTTTAAGCTGTCGGGTCGACTTCTGCTGCCTTTGGGAGTGTATAATATCTCTAGGCGGCTTCCTATGCGCTCGGTAAAAGTCATCTCTACTAAAGCACCTGCACTGATTCCGACTTTGTAAAATCCTGCGATACCATCGCCATGAACTTGGCTGGTAACTGGTCCGAACGTAAGACCTCCTTTGAAACCAACTTGAGAAAATGTTCCCAGAGTTAGAAGACAAATTGCAAAAGTTAATAGGAGAGGCTTTGACATTTTACAATTCAATAGATGTTGTATTTAATACACGGCCTGTTTCATCGTCGTACACAAATGCAACTACGGTGCAATTCTCAGCAACCCAATCACTATTCCAAGAAAAGGTATAGCTCTTCAATGAGGTATGACCTTGCGATTCATTGTCCGCAACAGTAACACCGGAAGGACCATTCACGGAACTCCGCAGAACATGGTGAAAATCGTATTCTTCTACAATTTGTTCGTTCTCAGATGTTTTTGGATCATCGACAACCGAATAATCTAGTTGAGGACCTTCTATGCCGCTCTCAGTAATAAGTATGGACATTCTCGCTCTACCTTCAAAATCAGTCAATAGCTCACTAAATACGTGAACATTGAGATCATTGTTTTCAGGGACGTATTCAGTAACCAGCTGTATGGCGACCTCAGCCTCTAATGGCAATTGATCATCCACCTTTTCAACCCATTGAGCTGGAGCCAAAATGTTACTTGCATCTGGGGCACGATCAACACGCCCAGCTGGATTTACTTGGAAACTTAATTGTGCGAAGTAAAAGTCACCCTCATCAGTTTCGAATTCATTGGTGTAATAGTTGCCGTCAGAAACAGCTAGAGAACCAGAGTGAATTCCGATCACGTCGATTCTGCCCGCGTTGCTCTCTTGAATTTGTTCGGCTAACAATGCAGCCTCGGGACAGTTTCCACATTGTTGCCCCGTGAAGTCCTCGACAAATACTCGCTTTATCTGCTGTGCGGTAGTCGCATTTTCAAATGAAGGGGCAGGTCCATATTTCGCCTCATCATAGCCGGCAGTTTGCTCTATTACTGGAAAGTCCACATAGTCGCACGATGTGGCAAACGCAGCAATGGTAATAATCAATAAGCTCAATCTATAGTTTTTCATAATCTAGATGTCTTAAAAACTGCTAGTAATTGTCATTTCGAATCCGTTTGAAGCGGGCACAGCTCGGCAAACTCCGCCTACACAGAAAATCCCTTCTCTCCTTTTACCGTATCCAATAGATATTCGATTGGATCCATTGATGTATCCAACTGTTCCAAACAAGTAGTGAATTCGTTGGTCAGGATTTGAATTTCCAAAATTGTATTGGTCGATTACTGAAGCAAACCAATGGGGGGAGAATGTGTATTCCAATAATCCTGTAGCCCAATCGCCCCGATCCTGTTTAGTCCTCAAGCCTTGCAGTTCGGCTCTTATTGAATGCTTTTTAGCTAGTTTGTATTTCATCTCAACTACAAGGATATCTGCGTAGACGATACCTTTAAATTCTGTAGTAACCGGAGTAGAGTTTGTGTTAAACTCGAAATTGAAATAGCTCAACTTAGCAGTGAATTTTTTATTGAATTTTTGCTTGATTTCAATGTTGAAATCACGAATATACTTCGTGTCTCCAAAGCCCCAACTGTTCCTTTGGTAGCCATAAATTTGCTCGTCCAGGCCTGAATATCTCGTCGTGTCCAAGTTGTTGGCAGCGGCATAGTTGACCGAAATATTCGTGCCATACTTACCCCATGGAATCTTGTAAAATACTTCTCCCATTATACTGGTCTCGCCATATATAACAGTAGCGTATGGATATAAAGTCGCGGCTAAATTATAGGTGTGCTGTTTCGTGATAGTAGGAACGAAGTTCACAGGAACATCGAATAACAATAAATCTCGGTCCGAGCGGAAACTCATGTTGTCTACCATTTTGGCTTCTACATTGACACCAATTCCTTTGCGGGTATAGCCAAGTTGAACAAGTGCTGCCTGACCTTTTCGGTACGTGAAGCTATTATCTGCACTTGGATCATTGATCTTCTCAACATATTCTCCATACGCCGAAAACCCTTTCCATTGCAGCTTAACTCTACCTGTATAGGCTCCTACATTGTTAGGTACAATGAGCTGCAAAGTGTCTTTTTCAATAATGTCTCCATCCTGATACCTACTTACGAAGCCACCTCCTATAGTTACTTTCAATCCCTTATCCTGGAGGGAAGGGATTAAATCATTGACGAATACTTCTGCATCAAAGGCACGTACGATACCATCTGAATTGATCAAACGGTCGTTAAAGTCTAATCTTTGTTTGCCATACATACCTTTTAGCATTACGCCTTCAAAAGGCCTGAAGATGACGCGAATGCCGTCCATGGCATTGTCAAGACCCAGATTACGATCTTCATAGGTGCGGAATATCATGCCGCTGCCAATTTGGTCGTAGAAGTTTCCTATTGTAATGTCGAATTTTTGATGAGTATACTGCGCGTAGCGATATCCTATGCCAGTTCCGTTAAAGCGACCAGGATAACCTAGTATTGGCGATAGATAAGACTCATAACGAATACCTGCTGAGAAATTCCCGCGGGTATAGATTAAGTTACCATAGGCGTTGAATCCAGCTTTTTCCGCAGGTACTTGAGCGCCTATAAGAGTGTCTTCGTTGTATTGTTGCCATAAAATGGAAACATTGCCGTTTATATGACCCAAATCAAAATTTTGATCTTGAGCAAAGACGCCTAGGCTCAGAAAGAGCGAAGCAAATGCAATTAGAGCTTTCCTTTTCAAAATAAGAAGAGGTTAAAAGGTTTGGTTGGTATTTCGGCTTGCCGGAAGGCGTGGGAAGATTATTTAAGCTTTTCTAGTTGCTCAAACAATTCATCTTCATCACCATCGGCGTAATTGTTGTGCTGCCATACAACGATTCCATTCTTATCTACCAAGAAGGTATGCGGCACATTGATAACATTCATCGCACGCTTGAACTGCGCATTCACATCCAATAGAACATCGAACTCCCATTCAACACTGTTGATGTATGGAGCAACTCTAGATGAACTGCGCTGATCGTCGATGGATACTGCAATAATCTTTACACCTGTCTCCTCCTGCCATTCTTCGTATAACTCAGTATAGACGTTGAGTTCACGTTTACACGGACTGCACCATGTGGCCCAAAAGCAGATGACGGTCGGACCATCCTCATTGAGCATAGTACTTGTGTCTACTGTGCTGCCTTCAAGATTTTTAAGTTTAACGCTAGGGATTTTGTTTTGGCCCACGGCAAACGAACAAACTAGAGCAAGAGAAAAAGTAATTAAAAGGTGTTTCATCGATTAAGGATTTGGGTTAAAAAAAAGAATCAGCAGATTTAATACAACATCTGTACCAAACTGCTGATTCTTTAAATCAATTATAGCTTAATCTTACTTAGTAAGAGTCACTTTAGTTGTAGCAACTTCACCGTTAGCAGTCATGTTGATCATGTAGATTCCTGAACCTAGGTTAGTGAAATCCAAAGTCTCGATGTGCTGACCTGAAGAAAGTGTTCCGAAGTCCTTAGTCATAACAACTTCTCCCAACATGCTAATTACGTCAACAGTAACCTTAGTTGCATTAGCAACTTGCAAGTTTACGTTAGCGAAATCATTGATTGGATTTGGATAGATGTTGAATGAAGCAGAAACTTTCTGATCGTCAATACCAACAACATTTACGTCCATTGCAGCGCCAACTTCCTCGAGGTCATAAGAACCATCATAAGAGAAGATTGAAGCACCGTTTCCTTCGTTGTCCTCACTGTAAACTTCCATAGATCCATCTGTACCACCCCATTGTGAGCCTTGAAAACCATCACCGTATGCATCCATGTAACGGAAAGTATAACAACCTGTAGAAGGCAACCAACGATCCTCAGAAACAGTTACTGGGTCTTGAGCTGCTGTCGAGTTCGCTCCGTAAGGACCGCCTGAAGAAATTACAGAACCACCTTCGTCAAGAATCTCCCAAGTACACTCATAAGGATACTCATCAGTAGTAATGTCTACTAAGATGTGCGTAGATGCCTCAGTTCCTGTAAGGATCTCAGTAGTTAACATGTCATTGTCTTCGTTGTCATTTTCAGAAGTAATAACGATATCAATTACAGTGTTCTCCATAATTGTAATAGTTCCAACTTCAACATCTTCCATTGCATAGGTACCGAGGTCACCAGTCCAAACGAAAGGCTCGCTCAATAGAGAAGAACCACCAGCCATTACGTCAATCGTAGCAGTCATCAAGTTCTCAACTCCAAGGTTCATGATGCGAACAGCAACATTAGCTTCAGAGCATGTAGCTAGGTCACCGATGTATGCATTCAACGCAGGGTCAGTTGCCAATGTAGCTGGCGAACATGCTGGAGTCGAAGCAAAATTGTAGTGCTCTTGCGCAGTAATTTGACCAGTCTCAGTACAAACACGGCTTGGGCAAATTGTGTACATTGTTGGGTAATAAGTACACGCGTAATCGTTGAAAATGTTTTCAGCATCGTCAATGATTGGGTAGTAAGTTCCAGTAACCCAGTCTCCTTGGCTTCCAGAAGCACCATTCAATTGTTCTAGTGTAGTCTCATCATCACCTTCAATGAAGAAGATCATAAGGTCGTCAGTAGTGTCTTCACTTACTCCATTCATTCCTGCAGGACCATGAGCTTCCCATAGTTCTTCAAGAGTTCCAGTTGTGTGATAAGTCCAACAAGGGCCGCACCAAGTAGCTGAAATGTCAAGAATTACTGAATACCCATCATCTAGGTAGTCATATAAAGTGTGCTCAACACCATCGATGTCAGTAGCAGTAAAATCAGGGCCAGTGCTTCCGTCAGGAAGTTGTGCAGAGGCAGAAAGCGTAATGCCTACGGCAAGAGCTAGTGTAAAGAGTGATTGTAGAATTCTTTTCATAGGTGTTTTTTTAGACAATATTTTTGCACTTAAGCGGGCTAAAGTAGCAAATTTCGCAAGTCAGAAGAGGATTTTTATGAATCATTAGCGGGAAAAATGCCTTTATAATGGTAAACCCAAATTGAGGTTTTTGATGCTTCGGCTTTTTGAGATGCCACCTAATAGGGACTATTCATACTTTTGGCTTACCAATTTTCGAATTTCCTTGTTTCTTGATGTCAAGGTATTTTCGTTATTTTTGTTCTAAATTAATAATACCTGCATGAAACATATATACTTTTTACTAGCAGCTGCTTGTCTTTCTACTGCCGCCGTTGCGCAGTCTGTAGAATCAACTGAAGCTTGGGAGACCGACATTTCTGTTTCTTTCGAAGAAAACGAGCATGAGTATTCTAGATACATGACCAATGTTGGTGATTCAGAGGTTAACCTTCGTCTTACTGCTCATGTTCAAAGTATTGTAGATGGCGCTGAATACCGCTTCTGTTGGGGGCCTTCATGTTTCTTATGGGGTACTGAAGATTATACTTCCCCCGATTCGGAACAATGGATTGTAAATATTCAACCAGGAGCAGTGGATACCACGTTCTATACAGATTATCGCCACAACTCTAATTATGGTATTTCAACCATCGATTATTGCTGGTGGGATGTTAACAACCCTAACGAAGAGAATTGCTACACGCTCAACTGGTCTTTGCTGATTGATGATGTCAGAGCAATCGAAAATCCAGAATTTGAACTCACTGGAATGAGTCCAAACCCGGTCGCAGGTACGTCAGCTTTCCAATATGAATTGAGCGGCACTTCAAACAATGTTCAGGTCGTATTTTATAATCTCATGGGCGAGAAAGTTCGTGAGTCTAAATTGAATGGTTCAAATGGCGTTGTTTTCGTCCAAGCCAGCGACTTTGAATCAGGAGTATATTTCTACAGCCTCATGGTGGATGGAAAGGTGCTTTCTACGAAAAAAATGATTGTGAGCAAGTAAGTTTTGTCAATCAGTGAGCCTTGGTGCTCATGAAAAAATTCTGGGGCTGCTTGATTCATTTCAAGCAGCCCTTCTGTTTTCATGATTTATTTAATCTTTTCGTCTTCCATTCTTTAAGGTTTGGGAGCTATTTCTTGGTTACTTTTGTCCAAGTTAATATCAAATGCTATTGCTATGAATTACCGATTTGGAGTCCTCGTCGCTTTAGGAACTTTGCTCTTTGCCTCTTGCGAAACTGCTGTAGAACCCAATCTGCACATTGACCAAGAAGTGCAAAAAAAGAAATTGTTTAAGCTGCTTGCTAGTGAGCAAACTGGAATCGAATTCAAAAACACGATTTCCGAAACAAAAGAGCTTAATTTTCTCGAGTGGGATGCTATATATTATGGCGGTGGAGTCGCTTTGGCCGATTTCAATAACGATGGTTTGCTAGATGTGTTCTTCTGTGGTAATCAGGTCGATGACGCTCTGTATATAAATAAAGGAGATCTCAAGTTTGAAGACGTTACCCTGAAGTCAGGTTTGCTCAATTATCCAGGATGGTCCAATGGTGTCTCTATAATAGATATCAATGAAGATGGATTTGACGATATCTATGTGTGCCGAACAGGATGGCTAAAGGATGATCAAATGCTCGATCAACGTAGAAATAAGCTATTCATCAACAACCACGATTTGACCTTTACCGAATCGGCAAAGCAGTATGGCCTCGACAATGAAGGCTATTCAACACAGGCAACTTGGTTCGATTACGATAAAGATGGCGACCAAGACATGTTTCTCCTCAACGCCCCTAGCAATAACCTCAAGCAAAAAATTAACTACAATAAGAACGGATTTCCCGACTACGTAAAGGATAAGTTTTACCGGAATGATGGACAGAAGTTTACCGAAATTGGATCCGAACTGGGAGTGGATGGATTGTCATTTGGCCTTGGCGTCATTGCTGCCGACCTTAACCACGATAATTACACCGATCTCTATGTCGCCAACGACTATGATCGTCCGGATTACATGTACATCAACGATAAAATGGGGGGCTTTGTCAATCAACTCAATTCCATGGTGAAACATACGTCTTTCACGGCCATGGGAGTGGATGCTGCCGATATAAACAACGATGCTCTCATCGACCTGGCTGTCCTCGATATGCAGTCAGAAGACCATTATCGATCGAAAACCAATATGCCCTCAATGTCCAATAAGCGCTTCTGGAGTTTGGTGGACAAAGGTTACAATTACCAATATATGTCCAATGTACTGCAGCTCAATAACGGCGTGGGGTTTTTTAGCGATATAGCCCAAATGGCTGGAGTCGCTTCCACGGACTGGAGTTGGTCCGTTTTAACTGCCGACTATGACTTGGACGGGTTCAAGGATTTGTACGTTACCAATGGTGTTAATAAGGATATTAGAAACAATGATTTTTCGCTGACTTTCGAAAATAAAATGGCCAACAATGAAGCCATCGATTTATTCGAGTTGACTCAGGAAGTTCCGTCAACAAAGATTTCGAATTACATCTTTCACAACCAAGGAGATTTGACTTTCGAAAAGGTCATGGGAGATTGGGGCCTAGACCAAACATCGTTTTCTTACGGAGCCTCGTACGGAGATTTGGACAACGATGGGGATCTTGATTTGGTGGTGAATAACAACAATATGACTGCCTTTGTTTATGAAAATAGCGCAGCGACAAGCGCAAATTGGTTAAAGGTTGAGGTAGAAGGGAATTCGGGCCCAAGCAGTTACCTCAATTCCAAAGCTATCCTATTTGCCGATGGCCAAAAACAATATTGTGAACTCACTACCTCACGCGGCTATCAAAGCAGTAGCAGCCCTATCATGAATTTCGGCCTAGGAAACACTCAAAAAGCCGACTCTCTGCTTGTGATTTTCCCGGATGGGACAAGTTGGAAGCAATATGATGTCGCTGCCAATCAAGTGATAAAAGTATCTGCCAAGCAAGGCCGCAAGATGCCTTTTTATGTCTATGGCGAAATCAAACCCTTGTTTCGTGAAGTAACAGATGAAATTGGTTTGAAGTTTATCCATAAGGAAGATGATTTTGATGACTATAAGGAAGAAGTGCTTTTGCCTCATCGTCAGTCAAAAAACGGGCCCTTTACTGCAGTTGCAATGGTCAACGGTGATGAGCTGGAAGATGTGTACATAGGTGGCGCCGCTGGACAAAGTGGCGAGTTATTGGTTCAGAAAGAAAATGGAACATTCGAGTCATCGGCTGGGCCGTGGACTAAAGACGCAAGTCAAGAGGATATGGGCTGTGCATTCTTCGACCTGGAAGGAGATGGTGATCTAGACATGTACGTTGCCAGTGGAGGAGGCCACATGCCCAAAGACAATCCTACATTTAAGGATAGGCTTTATCTAAATGATGGACAGGGAAGGTTTTCTAAATCCAACGAACATCCTCAAATTACTGGAAATGCTTCGTGTGTCATTCCTGCAGATATTGACGGTGATGGAGATACAGATTTATTTGTGGGCGGACGAGCATATCCTCAGAAATATCCGCATTCAGGACAGTCTTTTATTCTGATAAATGACAATGGAACTCTTGTTGATGCGACTGATACATGGTCGCCCGTGATTAGAGAAATTGGTATGGTGACGAGTGCAGCTTTTGCAGATGTAAACGCCGATGGAAAACAAGACTTGATGATTGTGGGTGAATGGATGTCTCCTTCTTTGTTCCTTCAGGTGGATGGTGCTTTCGTTCAAAGCGATCAGAATGTCGATCATTTAGCCGGCTGGTGGCAGCAAGTAACTGCAATAGATATTGATCAGGATGGTGATACCGATTTCTTGCTTGGAAATATGGGTGTCAACAATAAATTCCATCCCTCTCAGGAGAAGCCACTCAAAGTATACAGCGATGATTTCGATGGAAACAATACGAATGACATCGTTTTAGCTAAAATGTCGAAAAATAGATATGTGCCAGCTCGAGGAAGGGAGTGTTCTTCGCAACAAATGCCCTTTGTGTCTGAGAAGTTTGGAGATTACGAAGGTTATGCAACAGCTTCTTTGGATGAGATTTATGGCGATGCATTGGATAAAGCGCTCTTTCATCAAGTCAATGAGTTCCACTCCGGTGTGTATACGAATGATGAGGGACAGTTTGCTTTTAGTCCTCTGCCCAACGAAGCACAGATTGCACCAATCATGGGTTTTGTCGTAGCTGACTTCGATCACAACGGTTCTTTGGATATTCTCGCAGCAGGAAATCACTTCGATGCCGAGGTTGAGACGACAAGGTATGATGCAAGTAATGGCTGCTACTTGAGCTCTGATTCCCAGGGAGGTTTTGTGCCGCATAACGTTTTGTATAGCGGTTTTTACGCTCCTTTTAATGTTAAGAATTTAGGTGTTGTGAATTTAGCACAAGGCAAATGCGCAATTTTCGTAGCCACCAACAATGGTCGTTTAACGGCATTTTCATTTCAACCATGATATTGGTTGCTAACATTGACCTACTTTTGACCCCGATATATGATAAAGATAAGAAAGAACGAAGCCCTAGACTATCACGAACTAGGCAGGCCTGGAAAAATTGAAGTAGTTCCGACCAAACCAACTAGTACGCAAAGAGATTTATCCCTGGCGTATTCACCTGGAGTGGCAGAGCCATGTTTGGCAATTGCCGAAAATCCAGAGGACGTATATAAGTATACTGCAAAGTCCAACTTAGTAGCTGTTATTTCCAATGGAACTGCGGTTCTTGGTCTGGGTGATATTGGTCCAGAAGCAAGCAAGCCCGTAATGGAAGGGAAGGGGCTTTTATTCAAGATATTTGCGGATATTGATGTGTTTGATATCGAAGTAGATGCTTCAGATGTAGATCTCTTTGTTGCTACTGTTAAGGCTATTGCGCCAACTTTTGGAGGTATTAACCTTGAGGATATCAAGGCGCCCGAGGCTTTTGAAATCGAAGAGCGTCTTCGAGATGAGTTGTCCATTCCAATTATGCATGATGATCAGCATGGAACAGCAATTATTTCCTCTGCGGCATTGATTAACGCTCTAGAGATTGCTGAAAAAAAAATTGGGAATGTTCGCATTGTAATTAGCGGTGCTGGCGCAGCGGCGCAATCGTGCGCTAAACTGATGATCAAACTTGGAGTCGATCCTAAGAAAATTGGGATGTTCGATAGTAAAGGATTGATCACAACATCACGAACAGATCTTGATAAACGAAAGAAAGAATTTGCCATTGACGAGAATTACGCAAGCTTGCAAGAAGGACTTGTGGGAGCCGATGTGTTTCTTGGCCTTTCTAAAGGCAATATAGTTTCAGGCGAAATGATTAAAGGAATGGCCTCAACACCAATCGTGTTTGCTTTAGCCAATCCTGATCCTGAAATCCCATATGCCGAGGCGATTGCGGCTAGGGAAGACGTGATTATGGCTACCGGTCGATCGGATCATCCAAATCAAGTGAATAACGTACTTGGGTTTCCCTATATTTTTCGAGGTGCTTTGGATGTGCGTGCATGTTGTATCAATGATGAAATGAAATTGGCAGCCGTTCATGCGCTCGCGCAATTGGCTAAGGAACCTGTTCCTGCGGAAGTGAATGAAGCATATGATCAAAGGGATATTTCTTTTGGAAAGGACCTAATTATACCGAAACCCCTTGATCCGAGGTTGATAACACACGTTTCTAGCGCCGTGGCCAAAGCTGCAATAGAATCTGGTGTAGCAGGTCTGGAAATTACCGATTGGGCGAAATACGAAAGAGAGTTGTTGCAGCGTTTGGGAAATGACAACAAGCTAATGCGCAACATTGCCGAAAGAGCCAAGAAACGCCCAAAGCGTGTGGTGTTTGCTGAAGCAGAGAACTATAAGATTTTGAAGGCGGCCGAAGGGGCTATAGATGAAGGTATCGCTGAGCCAATACTCCTCGGTAGAGACGAAATCATATATGAACTCATTGAGAAGCATAACTTGGAGTTAGGTGAAGTAGAAATCATTGATCCAAGAGCTGATTCTCAGCGAGATAAACGCGAGTATTTTGGGAACGTGTTCTTTCAGAAAAGGCAAAGAAAAGGCTTGACTTTATTTGAGGCGACTAAATTAATGCGAGATCGAAACCACTTCGGAGCAATGTTGGTTGAAAGCGGATATGCAGATGCACTTATCTCCGGAATTACACGAAATTATCGGCATGTTATTCTGCCTGCGCTTCAGATTATTGGTCTTCGAGATGATACAAAAGTTGTTGCCGGGATGTACATCTTCCAGACCAAACAAGGGCCGGTCTTCTTTGCAGATACAACAGTGAATTTGAACCCTACAGCCGAGGAAGTTGTGGAAATTACCCTGTTGGTAGCTAAAGCTGTGAAGCAAATGAAAATTACACCGCGCATTGCATTGTTGAGTTATAGCAACTTTGGCTCGGCCAAAGGATATGATGCCGAGAAGATGAGAGATGCCGCTAAATTACTCAAGGAATCACACCCAGAGCTAACAGTTGATGGCGAGATTCAAGCCAATTTCGCACTCGATAATGAGATTTTAGCTGATATTTTTCCTTTTTCTACACTCCTTAATAAAAAAACCAATGTGTTGATTTTTCCAAACCTTTCGGCCGGAAATATTGCATATAAGCTTATGCAGTCAATGGGTGAATTGGAGGCCATAGGTCCTATACTTTTGGGCATGAAAAAATCCTTTCATATTCTTCAAATGGGATGCTCTGTGAGGGAGATTATAAATATGGTCCGGATCGCCGTGGTTGACGCTCAATCGAAGTAGGACGAGTTCTACGAAAAATAAGGGTGGTATAAGCGATTTGGTTTTCTTATTTTCGCGCCCTTGTTACTATATACGCCGAAGTTTAATAAAGTATGATTCATCACCTTCGTGGAAGAATGATTGAGAAAAGCCCGACGCACGCTGTGATCGAGTGCGGCGGTGTGGGTTACTATGTCCATATTTCTCTGCATACATTCGGGAAACTGCCTGAAGATGAATCGTGCATGCTGTTCACTCATCAAGTAATTCGCGAAGATGCTCACATGTTATTTGGCTTTGCTACTGAAGAGGAGCGATCCATCTTTGTTAAACTTATTTCTGTCTCAGGCGTAGGCGCTACTACAGGTCGAATGATTTTGTCTTCGCTTTCGCCTGATGAGGTCAAACAAGCAATTTACTCGCAGGATGTGCCAACAATTCAGGGAATCAAAGGGATTGGGGCCAAAACTGCGCAGAGAATTATAGTAGATTTACATGATAAGATTCAAAAAGAGGATGCATCTTCTTTTGAAAAAACTGCCGTGGGGGGCAATAGGAATAAGTCAGAGGCGTTATCTGCTTTGTCGTCCTTAGGGTTCGATAAAGCCAAGTCAGAAAAAACTCTCGAAAAAATTCTCATGCAGGAAGGTAATGATATTGCTCTTGAAGAGCTAATCAAACGTGCGCTGAAGCAACTATAAACTATGGGTGGAAGAAGATTCAGTTTTGTTGTTAAATTTGCCGTAGCCGCTGTTTTTGTCGCTCTTTTCTGGGCGGGTAGTGCCAATTTAGGATTAGGTCCATTTTCTGAGCCAAAATTTAGCTCACGTCCTATTGTGGAAACACCGTCTTTTGTCGAAGCCCTTCGTGATACTTTAGACTTGCCCTGGCCCAATGAGGATGAAATCAATCCCCATGAAGGCTCAAGCGGTGTTAGTCTGCCTTTACCCGATAATGTCCATTACTCTATTGAATATGATCCCATAACAGGTGAGTATGTTGTAGTTCAGACCATTGGAGATAATATCCAGTTCCGAAACGCAACTTCAATGACGCTTGAGGAATATCTCAACTATGACATGAGTCAGAATCTGTCAGAATATTGGGATGAGATAGAGGAAGAAGAAGATGCCGCTGCCAGAGCATTTGCGCCTTCAATCAGCGTGGGAGGAGAAAAGTTTAATGATATTTTTGGTGGCAATGAAATTGAGATTAGACCTCAAGGAACAGCTGAGCTTACTTTTGGAGTGAATATATCCAAAACAGACAACCCTCGAATTCCGGAAAGACAACGGCGAATTTCAAATTTCGATTTTCAGCAAAGAATTCAGTTGAATGTAGTAGGTAACATCGGAACGAAGATGCAACTTACCACCAACTACAATACAGAGGCTACATTTGATTTTGAGAATCAAATGAAGCTTGAGTATACTGGCGATGAAGATGAAATTATTAAAAAAATTGAGGCTGGTAATGTAAGTATGCCTCTCCCGGGAACACTAATCACAGGTTCTCAAAGCCTTTTTGGTCTCAAACTCGAAACCCAATTTGGAAGGTTGAGAAATACGACTGTGTTCTCACAACAAAAAGGAGAAAGGAAAGATATTCAAGTTGAAGGCGGAGCGCAAACTCAACTATTCGAGATTCAAGGTGATAATTACGATGCCAATCGACACTATTTCCTTGGACAGTATTTCTTTGATACCTACGATCAATCTATGTCTAGCTTGCCGGTTGTAGGTTCAGGAGTAAATATCACTAGAATCGAAGTTTGGATAGTGAATACCCAAGCCAATACACAAGATGTGAGAAACATCATTGCATTCGCTGACTTAGGTGAGCCCGGTGCAAAAATGTCTGATGATCTTCCTATTCCTGACTTGACCAATAATTCAACACCAACTGTATCAGGTAACCCGTCCAATACGAACAACGATATCTACGAAGATATGGTTCAGAATAGCGAGGTGGTCGCGTTTAATAATGCCAATCAAGCCATTCAGCAAATGAACATGGGATACCAACAAGGTATTCATTATGAACGTGTAGGTAATGCAAGAAAGTTGAGCCCTTCGGAATACACTTACAACAGCCGTTTGGGGTTTATTTCGCTTCGCCAGTCCTTGAATAATGCAGAGGTTCTAGCAGTAGGATATGAATATACTTTGGGAGGGGAGACTTTTCAGGTAGGTACAATGTCTCAAGACGGATTTACTGCTCCCAGTGCACTTGTATTGAAAATGTTGAAGTCGTCGATCACCAATGTCCGTGCCCCAATGTGGAGACTGATGATGAAGAACGTATATAACATCGGTGCTTTTGGAGTTCAAAAGGAAAATTTCAGACTCGATGTTTGGTACAATAATCCTTCAACCGGTATTGATCAAAATTATATCGCAAGAGCGCCACTTGATGGTAAGCTGCTGATTCAAGTCCTTAATATGGACCGCCTAGATGTCAACGGAATGAGCTATCCAGATGGTGTGTTTGACTACATAGATAATGCGGCAACAACTGGTGGGCTCATCCATTCTCAAAATGGTCGAATTTATTTTCCTGTGGCCGAACCTTTTGGTACACACTTAGAAAGTGTGATTCGAGAAGGTCTTGACTCCCAGGACGAGGCAGATGCTGTAGTGAACTCCATAGTCTATCAGGAGCTTTATGATTCAACGAAAACCGCCGCCCAGCAGATTCCATCGAAAAATCGATTTAAAATCCGGGGTCAATTTCAATCGTCATCTGGTTCGGAAATCTCATTGAATTCAATCAATATCCCTCGTGGGTCAGTCTCTGTTACAGCCGGTGGAGTTAAGTTGGTAGAGAATCAGGATTATACCGTCGACTATAATTTAGGTCGAGTGCGTATCATCAACGAAGGAATATTGGAGTCAGGAACGCCTATTAATATTTCCCTAGAGAGTAACTCTTTGTTCAATATCCAGACTAAAACAATGATGGGTACTCGCTTCGATTATACCGTGAGCGATAATTTTAATATTGGAGGTACACTCTTGAATTTGAGAGAAAGACCACTCACCCAAAAAGTAAATATTGGTGATGAGCCTGTCAACAATACCATTGTCGGTCTTGATATAGCCTACCAAAAAGAATCTGACTGGCTCACGAGAATGGTTGATGCGATTCCTTTGATTGATACCAAAGCCAAATCGAATATCGATTTCTCGGCGGAAGGTGCGTACTTGATCCCTGGACACTCTAAGGCAGTGGGTAAGGATGGAAATGCATACTTGGATGATTTTGAGGGAAGCCAGAGCACCATTGATATTCGAAGTATCAACCAGTGGTTCTTAGCTAGTACTCCTAAGCTGCAAGAAACTGGACTGTTTCCTGAAGGTGGATTAGAAGACGATTTGGAGTTTAACTTCAACCGTGCGAAATTTAGTTGGTACATCATTGATCCTTTGTTCTTCCGTGACAATAACCTTACTCCAGAGAATATCACCGATGACATGCAGAGTGATCACCGCATGAGACAGGTTCTTGAAAATGAAGTTTTCCCGAACCGTGAGCTTCCAGCTGGAACACCACCAAACGTAGCTACATTCGATATGTCTTTCTATCCGGAAGAAAGAGGGCCTTACAATTATGTTCCTTTCGAAGGAACAGCTACGGCTGCTGGATTGAATGCAGATGGATCTTTGGCATCACCGGCAGATAGCTGGGGTGGAATCCAAAGAGCATTGACGACAACAGATTTTGAAGCATCCAACATTGAATTCATGCAATTCTGGGTAATGGACCCTTTTCATGGTGATTCTGAAAATAATTCTGGAGGAGACTTTTATATCAACCTTGGAAATGTAAATGAGGATCTTCTGAATGATTCGAAGTTGTCCTATGAGAATGGATATCCTACAGATCAACAGGATTTACCAATTTTGGAGTCTACATGGGGCTTTGTGCCGGATCCGTCAACATTTAATGTTGTAAACGCTTTCGACAATAGCACCAATAGTTATGCGCAACAAGATATTGGTCTAGATGGACTCAATAGTCAGGAGGAAGCAGTTCAATTTGCAGATTACCTCGCAGGCCTCAATAGCCTGGATGGAGCTGCCTTAGCAAGATATACCCAAGATCCTGCCGGAGATGATTTTGCTTACTTCAGGAGTTCTGCTGCTGATGGAGCGAATCTTGATGTAATCGAACGTTACAAGAACTTCAACGGGTATGAGGGCAACTCGAACACGTCAACACCTGATGGTTACCCTATAACTGCGTCAACAATACCAAATACTGAGGATATCAACCAAGACCTTACCCTGAGTACAGTTGAAAGTTACTACCAGTATAAGATAAGTATGAGGCCTGGTGACTTGGGTGAGAATAGCATCGGAAGCAATTATATCACCGATAGTTTTGTTGCCACTGTTGAGAATCTTCCGAATGGTGAAACGAAGTCTGTTCGTTGGTATCAATTCAAAATTCCAGTTAAAGAATTTACAAGCCGACGTGGGGCTATTTCGGATTTCCGCTCGATACGATTCATTCGAATGTTCATGAAAGGATTTGAACAGGAAGTTACCCTTCGTTTTGCGCGTATGGAGCTTGTTCGTGGTGAGTGGAGACGTTTTGAGCAAAACCTTGCCGGACCTCAAGAAATTGAGCCGAATGACGACGATCCAACAGTTTTTAATATAGCTGCAGTTAATATTGAAGAGAACGGAAACAGAGATCCTATTAAGTATGTCATTCCGCCAGGAATTATTCGTGAAATTGATGTGGGTACTGCCAACCTTCGTAGTCTGAACGAACAATCCATGTCGCTAACGGTGTGCAACCTCCTCGATGGCGATGCCAGGGCAGCTTACCGAACAGTGAATTTCGACATGAGAAGATACAAGAAGCTAAAGATGTTCATTCATGCCGAAGCTGCTGGTACTGTGGAAGATTTACAGGATAAGGAAATAACTTGCTTTATTAGATTGGGAAGCGATTTTACGGACAACTACTACGAGTATGAATTGCCTTTGGAGGCAACCCCATGGTATAGTAACGATGATGATGATATTTGGCCGGAGGCAAATAACTTAGAAATTGAGTTAAAGAAACTTCAGGCGCTTAAAGTATCAAGACCGCAAGATTATTCTTTGTTGCAGGAATTTGTCCAGTTTGATGGCGCGGCACAAATGAAGGTAAAGGGAAATCCTAACCTTTCGAATGTTGTGATTGTCATGATCGGTGTCAGAAACCCTGAAGCAAATGGAAACCCATACGCTTCTATAGATGATGGATCACCAGTATGCGCCAATATTTGGGTGAATGAGCTTCGTTTGTCAGATTTCGATGAAAGTGGAGGTTGGGCAGCACTAGCCCGAATAAATGCGGGTCTTGCTGATTTTGGTAGCTTTTCTGTAGCTGGAAATATCAGTAAGCCAGGTTGGGGTACTCTTGAGCAACGTGTGCAAGAACGTCAGCAGGAAACCGTGATGGGTGTTGATGCAAATTCCACCCTTAAGCTCGGTAAGTTCTTCCCTGATGATTTGGGGGTTCAGTTGCCAATGTATATAGGTTTCTCTGAGACAATTACGACTCCTCAATACGACCCTCTAAGTCCGGATGTCGAATTGAGCGACGTGCCGAATTTGGATAGTCAGCGGAAGAAGAAAGCACAGACACTTGTCAAACGGCGGAGTATTAACTTTACAAATGTTAAGATCGCTCCGAAAGGCAAGGATAAAGGGCCTAAGGAAAAGAAGGGTTCGGGTAAAGGACCTTCCCAAAATAAGGGAGGAACATCAAAAGCTAGATTCTATCAAATTTCGAACTTTTCAGTTTCCTATGCATACAACGAATTGTATCAAAGGGACATCAATACTGAATTCCGAATCAACAAGAATTATAGAGGAAGCTTCAACTATACTTGGAATAACAATCCTAAACAGGTTAAGCCATTTGCCCAAATGGGCGTGATCAAAACCTCTCCATATTTGAAGTGGCTAAAAGACTTTAATTTCTACCCTGGTATCAAGCAATTCTCTTTTGTTACCTCTATGGATAGAACCTATGAGACAAGTCGAATTAGAAATAATACGGCCGAATTGTTTGGAATTGAATCTGATGTGTTGATACAAACCCAAGCTATGAAGACTTGGAATTGGACACGTGCTTACAATTTCAAGTATGACATAACCAAGGCCCTGAAATTTGATTTCAATGCAAACAATATTGCTTTAATTGGAGAGCCTCAAGGTGTGATCGATAAGGAAGATCAAGATTATCATCAGGCATACAGGGATACGGTAATGATGAATCTTCAAAGATTTGGTGAAACAACGAATTACAATCATGCGCTTAACCTGAACTACAAGTTGCCATTCGATAAATTTCCAATTCTTGATTTCATAAGCGCTGATGCACGGTATGCTGGTACTTATCGTTGGGATAGAGCTCCGTTTGCTCAGGACAGTTTAGGACATACTATTCAGAATTCAAGAAATCTTCAGGGTAACCTGCAAGCCAATTTCTTGAACCTCTATAACAAGGTCGATTACTTGAAGGATATCAATAGCGGTAAGTCTAAGAAGAAAGGTAGAGCCGATAAAGAAGAGGATAAGGATAAAGTAGATGGCTTTGGAAATGCGATCGATGAAGACGATAAGAAAAAGGATAAGTCGTCGTTTAATCCTTTACATGCTGCTTTGCGCCTCTTAATGGCTGTTCGTAATGTTTCTGGATCATACAGCAGAAATGAAGGTCTAATGCTCCCTGGCTATGGACGTACTACCAATGTTTTGGGTATGGATGATAAGTTTGAAGGGCCGGGTTGGCCATTTGTACTTGGGCATCAGGATACAGATCTGTACGGTAATTCAGCGAGTCGAAATGAAACATTTGCGTACAATGCAGCCACCAATGACTATATATTGGCTAGCCCTTATCAAAATCAACAATACTCGGAGACCTACAATGAGACGTGGAATATACGCGCCAATATTGAGCCTTTCAAATATTTCAAGATTGAGCTTACAGCCAATAAGCAGACAGCGAGAAACTACACCAGTTTCTTTAGGTTTGATGGAGATATAGAAGATTATGTGTTTGACTCACCAGTGGAGACAGGAAACTTCTCGGCAACCATCATCACTTGGCCAACTGCCTTTTCTAAGGACGACGCCGATTACGATTCTGACGTCTTCCGAATGTTCAAAACCAATAGATTGGTGGTTTCAGATCGTTTGAATTCTGAGAACTACAACCTAGATACACCTGAAGAAAATGGCTTTTATGAAGGTTGGGGGCCAACTTCACAGGACGTGGTTATACCTGCTTTCATTGCGGCATATACCGGACAGGATGTGAATTCGGTTAATCTCAATGCCTTCAAAACAAAGGTTCAGCCCAACTGGAGAATATCCTACGATGGTCTGACCAAGAATAAGAAATTCAAGAAGTACTTCAAGCAATTCTCGGTTAACCATACCTACAGAAGCACCTTGGCAACACAGTACATCACGAACTTGAACTTTTTAGACAATAACAATGATGGTGTTCCCGAGTCGTTTGATCAAAGCCCTTTCCCGAATTACATTCCAGAGAGACAGTTGAATGCGGTTACAATTTCTGAACAATTGTCTCCTTTGATTGGATTTGACATGACAATCAAAACCAAAGGAAAGAACGATCCGCAGATTAAGTTGGAGTGGAAGAAAGATAGAACAGTTTCATTGGCCATGACGAACTTTCAAATCACGGAAACTAAGAGCAACTCGCTTGTTATGGGAATTGGATATAAGTTTACAGATATACCAAATCCATTTGCTCGTAAAAAAGGAAGTAAGTTGCCGATCAAATTGCTCGATAATACTGACCTTGATGTAAGGGTTGATTTCACATTGCGTGACAATCTTACGTTGATTCGTAAAATGGAAGAAGATCAGAATCAAGTTACTGCTGGACAGAAACTGATCTCGATCAAAGGAACTGTAGGTCTCGTAGTGAGCCAAGCGTTGACCATTAACTTGTTCTACGACCAGCAAATCACCAAGCCAAAAATCTCAACATCTTTCCCAACTTCTAACATCAATGCAGGCCTTGCTTTAAGATTTACCTTGACACAATAGAAGGTTTGCATCATAAGACAAAAAATCTATTTTTGCCTTAAACACATTTGGAAATGAATATACCAGCAGATTTGAAATATACCCGCGATCATGAATGGGTTAAGCTCGAAGGAGACATCGTTACTATTGGAATTACCGATTTTGCTCAAAAGGAGCTGGGTGATATCGTTTACGTTGAAATAGAAACCCAAGGGGAAGAACTTGACAGTGAAGAGGTGTTTGGAACTGTAGAAGCAGTTAAAACAGTTTCTGATTTGTTTATGCCTGTTGCAGGAACCGTTATTGAAGTCAACGCTGGTTTAGAAGAAAATCCTGCTGTCGTTAACGAAGACGCTTATGGCGCTGGATGGATGATTAAAGTAAAAGTTGATCCGAGTGATCTCGACGGACTTATGTCAGCCGATGAGTACAAGGAGTTGGTTGGGTAAATAAAAGATGATGGGACGATTCCTATTGCCATCAATTGCTTGGGGAATATTAATCCTACTCCTCTATGCCATACCAGGTTCTGATATGCCGCCATTAAACATTTGGGGTGTGGTAGGTGCAGATAAAATTGCTCATGCCTCTATCTTCGCCATTTTTGTAACGATTATGTCTGTCGGCTTTCGTCGACAAAGTACTTCGTTTACTTTAAGAACAAGGGCGGTTATAGTCGCAGTTATAATTGCGAGTATCTACGGAGCAATACTTGAAGGAATTCAAGGCATGGTTTTTGTTAAAAGAACAACGGATATCATTGATTTGATGGCAAACATCACAGGTGCTTTTGCCGGAATCGTGATTTTTAGAATAATTTATGGCAAGGTTGCTCGAGTGTAAGAGTATTCTTCCTAGTTTTAAGTGCTTAATTTGCGATTATGAAAACTCGAAAAACGGAAAGTGCAAATCTTGAGAACAAACGAACAGTTTGGTTACTTGTCGGCTTCATGGCCGTCTTGTCCATTATGTTGTGCTCTTTTGATTGGACTTCATTCAATATTCAGGAACGCTTGGCCCAATCGGGAGAAATGGAATTAATCGAGGATGAGATCATTCCGGTAAACTTGCTCAAGCCGCCACCGCCACCGCCGCCACCTGTTCAAACTACCATAATCGAAATCGTTGAAGACGAAGAAGAAATCGAAGTTGAACTTGAGTTGGACTTGGAAATTGATGAGGATACGGAAATCGAGATTATCGAAGATGTAGATGACGACGTTATGGAAGAGGAGATTTTCTCCATAGTAGAGAAAATGCCTGCTTACCCAGGCTGTGAAGGCCTTCGTGGTGAAGAGTTGAAGACTTGTACTGAAACAAAGGTAATTACCAACGTTCAAACTTCAGTGACCTATCCAGCAATTGCGAGAGATGCGGGTATTTCTGGAACAGTATTCGTTTACTACGAGATCAACGGTAAAGGAGAGATTCAAAATGTTGAGGTTGTTCGCGGTGTGCATTCAAGCCTTGATAAAGAGGCGAAGGCCGCAGTTGAGAGTCTACCTAAACATACTCCAGGAGAGCAACGTGGAAAGCCGGTAACGGTGAGGTACACAATTCCTGTGCGTTTTGTGATCAAATAAGAACCGCACGTTAAAATATTGAAGGCCCCATTGCTATCTTGTGATGTGGCCTTTTTGTTGCATGTAATCCAGAGCCTGATTGATTCTTTGCTTTCCCTCGCCTCGAACGACTAGGTAAGGTTCCTCGTTTGCCTCCAATGCGCTCTGGTACAAACCAAAAAGGCGATCTCGGTCGGTCGGGTTTTCTCGGTGCGGATCTGAAACCCACGGCAAATCAGGAAAACATAAGAGGGTGATGTCGTAGTGGAAGGCGTTTCGTTGTTCTTCAATCCAGGAATTAATTTCTCCGTATTTCTCTTTGTGCCATATTGATAACACCAGCATGCCCGTGTCAGCGATCAGAAAGGTTGGTGCCAAATTGCGAATCTTGATTTCGGCTGATCTCTGTAGTTTTGCTATCTCCAGTAAGTCGCTTTGATCATAATGGTCTTTAGAGTTCAAATAATCTCTAGCCGCTTCAGGCACTAGAATCCCTTCTAGAAAAGAGTTTAATTCCTCAGCAAGTGTTGTCTTCCCGCAGCATTCTGGGCCCGTGATTCGTATAGTTACCATGTGAATATTCCAAATGCGAAATAACCATCAATGGCCATCAAGGTATAAAAAACAAAAAGCAAAGCACCCAGCGCCATACCACGTTTGAGATAGAGGTATATTGATACAACATCGATAACAATCCAGTAAAGCCAATTCTCATGAACGAAATTCACCATCAACCAAGTAGCCCCAATGCTAAATACTGTCGTGAACGAGTCTAGAGCGGGAAGTTGACTTTGAGTTTGAGTTTTTAAAAGCCGAGCAAGCGCAAATGCACCTGCTCCTGCCATAAATAGTAGTGAGATGTGGTATAGCCATGAGTAGTGCTCTATTCGCCACTCAGAGCCCATGTTTATGAAGCCATAAATGGCCATGACCATGTAAAAGAGTTGCAAGCCACTTTCTGCAAATATTTTTTTGTAGTAGCATAGAACAGCAAAACAAAGAGATCCTATGAACCCAAAAAGGAAACAGATTTCATTGCCCTGTAAATACAGAAATGTGTACAGAATATTCGAAAGCACCGCTAGCACTTCCAGTGTTTTGGAAAGAAAGGGAGAAAGACGTTGGTTAAGTGCCTGATTGGTGTTCATTTGACTCTTTTATTCGTCATCAAAAGTACAAATACAGGGAGTTGAAAATTGAATTTCAGCCTCAGGCAATAAGTTGGATATTCGGGTTTGCTCTTTTTGGTTCATCTCGTTGTGAAGCAAGTCAAGTGTTTTTAGTTGGTCGAGCTGAGTTAAGGTCGCTGGATAGTAGCCAATGATATTTCCCCACAAAATTAATGTTTCTAATTTTTTCATTCTGCCAACGTCGTCGGATATGCGACCTAGATTGTTGTCTCCTAAGTCGAGCTTGCGCATTCTTGTAAGTCTGCAAAGGGCGTCGGGCCAATATTCGATTTTATTCGATGCGATGCTTAAGCGCTGCAAGTTTTTCAAGGTGCTAATTTTGTCAGGAATGACAGTGAGCTTATTCTTGTCTAGAATTAGTTCATTCAGGTTGATACATAGGAATATCTCATCAGGGATTTCTTTGATTTTCTCGCGACTTAGATCTAGACGATACACTTTTCTTGGTGAAACCAATGCCTCTTCAAGAGAATGATAAACTGTTGCCGTGTCGAGCATAGCGTAATCGATCACTTGGCCTATGCCGGTAAACGAAAGTGCAATAATGCTCCATATGGTAAAAGTCAATTTCATTCGCTTCTTAACTTGCTCAGTGCGTTTTGTTTGTCAGCCTGCAATTGTCTTGCCAGACTTTCGATGGAGTCGAAAGATTTCTCACTTCGGAGACGGCTTACGAATTCCAAGCGAATTTTCTTCTCGTAAAGATCACCATTCCAGTCTATAATATGTGCTTCTATGCGCACCTCATCTGAACTTGTAACGGTTGGTCGGGTTCCGATATTGACCATTGCTGGTAAAGTCTCTTCTTCAATTTTTACCCACGCGGCATATACTCCATTCCCAGGAACCATCTTCCAATCGAATTCTTGGCTCACGTTTGCCGTGGGGAATCCAATTTTCCGTCCCAATCCGTCTCCGTGCTCAACAGTTCCAGAAAGCATGTAGTTGTATCCGAGGAATTCTGCAGCCGAATCCACGTCCCCTTGCTCAAGGGCAAGTCGAATTTTTGTGGAGCTCACACGTATATCACTTACTTCTTGTGCAGCGATTTCTTCAACTTGATATCCATACAGTTCAGTAAACTCTTTTAAGTCTTCAATATTGCCTTCACGGTTTCGTCCGAAGCGATGATCATATCCAACCACCATTTTTCGAACATGTAAAGTATTGACTAGAATATCTCGGATGTAGTTTCCCGGGTTTAGACGTGAAAATTCTTTAGAGAAAGGTTGGATTATTAGGTGGTCGATACCTGCTTTTTCAAGTAAAAAAGCCTTCTCTTCGGGTGAATTTAGAAGTTTTAGACCATGGTCGTCAGGAAAAAGCACCATCCGAGGATGAGGGAAGAAGGTCAACATTACAGTTTGTCCACCAACTTCTTTGGCCTCAGTAACCAACTTGTTGATTATCTGTTTATGGCCTACGTGAACTCCGTCAAACGTCCCTGTAGTCATGATGACGCCTGATAAATTCGGAAATGAGAAGAGGTCTTTATATACTTTCAAAATAGCGTATGAGCAGGTTAGATTTGGCTCAAAGTCCATGGAATAAATATACGGCAATAAACACTCCAAGATGAGATGGTGGATAAAGTCAGGATAATTTTGCGAACATCAATTGTTTAATAGATGTTAAGCGCGTATTTTTGCGCTCGATTTCAAAAAGCTATAATAAATTGAGTATGTCTCAAAATATTGGAAAAGTTGCACAGGTAATCGGGCCAGTTGTTGACGTTACGTTTTCACAAGGTGTCGAATTACCTCAAATCCTCGATGCTCTCGAGGTTCGCCGTCCAGGTGGAGTATTGGTTCTAGAGTGCCAAAAGCACATCGGAGAAGATACGGTACGTACAATTGCAATGGATTCTACAGAGGGTTTGCCTCGTGGAGTTGAAGTTGTAGCTACGGGTAAGCCGATCACAATGCCAGTAGGTGAAAAAATCAAAGGTCGATTGTTCAACGTTGTTGGAAATGCGATTGATGGTATTGGCGATGTGAGCAAAGAAGGTGGGTATTCTATTCACCGTGATGCACCGAAGTTCGAAGAGCTTTCGACCGCAACAGATGTGCTGTTCACTGGTATCAAAGTAATCGATTTGATCGAGCCTTATGCAAAAGGTGGTAAGATTGGTTTGTTTGGTGGTGCCGGTGTAGGTAAAACTGTATTGATCATGGAATTGATCAACAACATTGCAAAAGGATACGAAGGTCTTTCTGTATTCGCAGGTGTTGGTGAGCGTACTCGTGAGGGCAATGACCTTCTTCGTGAGATGATTGAGTCTGGCGTTATTAAGTACGGCGATGCATTTATCGAGTCTATGGAAGCCGGTGGCTGGGACTTGTCGAAAGTGGATATGAAGGAACTAGAGAAGTCTCAAGCAACATTGGTGTTTGGACAAATGAACGAGCCTCCTGGGGCGCGTGCTCGAGTTGCTCTTTCTGGTCTTTCAATTGCGGAGTACTTCCGTGATGGTGATGGTTCAGATGGAGGTGGCCGTGATATTCTTTTCTTTATCGATAATATTTTCCGTTTTACGCAAGCTGGATCAGAGGTGTCTGCACTTCTTGGTCGTATGCCTTCTGCAGTAGGTTACCAACCAACGTTGGCAACTGAAATGGGGGCCATGCAAGAGCGTATTACTTCTACTAAGAAAGGATCAATTACTTCGGTACAGGCCGTTTACGTGCCTGCCGATGACCTTACTGACCCTGCTCCTGCAACGACGTTTGCTCACTTGGACGCGACTACGGTATTGTCTAGAAAGATTTCTGAGCTTGGTATCTACCCAGCGGTGGATCCATTGGATTCTACGTCAAGAATTCTTACTCCAGAAATCGTAGGTGCTGAGCACTATGAATGTGCACAACGCGTAAAGGAGATTCTACAACGTCTAAAGGAGCTTCAAGATATTATCGCCATCCTTGGTATGGACGAGTTGAGTGAAGAGGATAAACAAGCCGTTCACCGCGCTCGTCGAATCCAACGTTTCCTTTCTCAGCCTTTCCACGTTGCCGAGCAGTTTACAGGTCTACCTGGAACATTGGTTTCTATCGAGGAGACAATCAAAGGTTTTAACATGATTCTTGACGGCAAGATGGATGAATATCCTGAGGCTGCGTTCAACCTTAAAGGTTCGATCGAAGAGGTTGTTGAAGCTGGTAAGAAAATGCTTGCTGAAGTTTCGGCTTAAGCTCATAATATTATACCTGAATGAAAGTAGAAATTCTAACTCCAGAAAAAAGTGTATTTGACGGCGAAGCCCGACTTGTATCACTTCCTGGCTCGGACGGTAGCTTGGGTATCCTCAACAACCACGCACCCCTCATTACCACTTTGGCTGCGGGAACTGTTAAAGTTGAAGATGTCGATGGTAAAGTTCAAGAGTTCGCCGTGAAAGGAGGAACTGTTGAAGTTCTCAATAATAGGGTGATAGTACTGGCAGAATAATTCTCTGTTAATCTAATTGAAAAGCCGATGTCCTTGTGGATATCGGCTTTTTGCGTTTGTGCTCTTTCCTAACCAGTTGGCAGGGAATGACTGCGTTTGACTCCCGCATGTACTTTGAGCTGACCAAGTAAAACGACCATGGAACCCATGTAAAGTGGTATTAGTGGGATTTTGAAACGCACCAAGGCCCCGAAATTTGAAGTGGTAACACCTATCATGAAGGCAAACATAATGCTGAAAAAGAGACAGTAAAGTATCAAAGGGTGGTCGGCAATAATCTGAATTAGAATCCTCCATTTCACGGATATCAGCACAAACAGAGTAAGTCCCAAAATAAGGAGGTTCTCAATGCCAGACAGTAACATCACGATGTTGTTGCTTTCCCAAATGAATGGTCTGTACAATCCAGCAATCGTAGCCTGAGGAAACTTCGATATAATACTCAAAGGTGTAGCCTCCAATTCTCCGATATCAAAACTATTCCCATCGTAGTAATCCTGCTTCAGGTCGTGCTGGGTGGTTACAGCAGTCTGCAAGGCTCTTTCAGGGGCAAACTTGCCCAGTTTGCTTCCCATGCTTGTAAGTATGCCATAACTGCCTCCTATGACGAATAAATAAATGAAGGGAACCAGCACATAACGGAAGAACTTGTTTTTAATCTTTTTGATTTTGGAGTAAAACATCCACACCATCGTGCATGGCAGCAAGATTATGAGGATGTAGGGCTTTATGGAGACAATGAGAAATCCGCTAATAAAAAGTAAGACGAAATTCCAAAAAGAGCTTCCTCTTCGTGTGATCAAGTTATTCGTGGCCACAACAAAATAACACGTAGTCGCAAGAGTAAATGAGTCCTTTAATATACCTGAACCCCAAAATATTATGCTAGGCATAAAGAGAACGGCCACAGCAAGATTGGTCGCATACTGCGGGAAATGTCGGGTGAACATCATGTACAATTGCCACAATCCACCGTAAGTGGCCACAGCTACCAAAACTGTTGTCAGAAAGTAACTTTTCATTCCCAAAAGCATAAATGGTACAAGAATCTTGATGACCATCCGTGTTTTACTGTCGGCAAACATATACCACAGGGGTGATCCTGTTTCATCTGTGAATATGCTCTTGACTTCTTCCGTGCCCCCGCTCATGTAAGCCGTGACGAAATTGCTGAAATTATCGGTGAACAAGTTGCAGAAGGCAAGCGAGCACTCGTAATAACTTGTGGTGTCACCTCCGCTGTAGTAGAAGACATAGATGATTCCGAATACCAATCCGCCGAGTACCTTGGCCCAAAGCCCCCATAAAAAAAAGCGGTACTGTGGAAGTTCGTGGATATTCCTCCGCTTGATAAATCCGCTAACCATAAAGAGCAAAACCATGATCAAAAACAACATAGGGTATTCCCAAATCTCTATAGGAATCTTGCCGTATGTGAAGGTTTTTACAAACACTGATTATTTGAGTTGGTTCTGATTCAAAGGTACAATTCCGCTTTGCGTAAAACTAAACACAAGCCTTTAATGGTGGTATTTCTCTCCGCGTTGAATCGTCTGTGCACGATAAATCTGCTCCAAAGCGATCAAACGAACCATCTGGTGAGAAAAAGTCATCTTGGATAGACCCATTTTCTCATTGGCGCGAGCATACATTCCTGGAGAAAATCCATAAGCACCGCCAATAATAAATGTGATCGATTTTACGCTTTGATGGAATATCTGCTGCATGTGGGCAGCAAATTGGGGCGAGCTCATTTGTCGGCCCACCTCATCTAGCAAAATGACCCAATCCGTTGGTTCAAGCAAAGCCATAAATTTTGGTTCTTCATCTTCCTTCAGTTGATCGGGTCCCAATTTACCCGCGTTTTTTATGGCCGGTAGTTCCATGTATTCAAAACGACCATAATGCTTCAGCCGACCAAGAAATATATCCATGCCACTTTGCAAGTACTTCTCACTGGTCTTTCCAATTGTAATTAGTCGTATTTTCATGCTCGAATTTGCTGTGGATTGCGTGTGTATAAGTCTTATGCAGGATTCCCCCGTAAAATTGCCTAATTTTAGTGTCGAATCACATCTTTGGCGCAATATTTGCATTTGAGATACCAAAAGTAGTGCAATGAGAATTTTAAGCATATTGTTTTTTGTGGCTTGTGCTCTTTTCACAAACGCACAGGACAAAGTCACAATAGGAGTGTCGAAAGCTTTAAAAGCGGGCGATGCAGGCTCCTTGGTCAAGTATTTCACTCCCAATGTGGACTTGGCGATAGATGATAATGAGGACGTATACGCTTCAGCGAAAGCTAAAGTAGTCATGACCAAGTTTTTTACTTCACATAGACCAACTGGGTTTGAAGTAAAACATAAAGGAACATCTAAGTTGGATGATCAATATCGAATTGGTGACTTAAAAACCAACAATGGTAATTTTCGGGTGACCTTCTTTATGAAGAAAACACCTCAAGGAATGCGAATCAAACAACTTCGTATCGAATCGGAAGATTTCTAACCGATTCAGAGCATGAATCTAGCTAAATAGCAATATAATAGGCGGACTCCAGTTCGCCTTTTTTGTTTCATGAGGTTCAAATCCTGGATCAGAATTACCGAGTTATGACTAAGCTTGTTTTCTTTGTAAGCAAAATTATACGCGCATGATTGAATTGGAAGAATGGATTGAATTGGCTGTAGCAGAAGATGTCGGTGATGGCGATCATACTAGTCTGGCCTGCATTCCCGCGAATGCTCAAGGACGTGCTCATCTATTGGTGAAGGATCCTGGTGTGATATCTGGAATAGAATACGCTAAGGTGATTTTTTATCGCTACGACCCAAAACTGGAACTGGAGATTTTTAAAGCCGATGGAGACCGCGTTGAAGTGGGCGATATCGTTTTTGTTGTAAAAGGTTCATCTCGATCGATTCTAACGTCAGAAAGAGTGGTACTCAATGTAATGCAACGCATGAGTGGTATTGCAACTACCACAAGAAGTATTGTAGACTCTATTGGAGACAGTAATACCAAGATCCTCGATACGCGAAAGACTACACCTGCTCTTCGTGCCATTGAAAAGCAAGCTGTATTGCACGGAGGTGGATACAATCATCGCATTGGGTTGTACGATATGATTATGATTAAGGACAATCATATTGACTACGCAGGAGGCATTGATGAGGCCATTGAAGCCACGCACAAGTACCTTACAGAACACCAGAAAGATCTTCAGATTGAAATCGAAGTCCGTGATATGGATGAACTCAATCAAGTACTAGAGATTGGACGTGTTCATAGAATTATGCTCGATAATTTTACCCCTGCAGAAATCAAAACTGCACTTAAAATTATTGATGGAAAATACGAAACTGAAGCTAGTGGAGGAATCAATGCTAGCAACGTTGGACCTTACGCCCTCACTGGTGTAGAATATATTTCAATGGGTGCCTTGACACACAGTGTGAAAAGTCTCGATCTAAGCCTAAAAGCATTTTAATGATCAAAAAGTGGATCAATATTCTCATGTTTTCCGCCCCTGTGCGTTTGGTGATTCGTGTGACAGATAGCATTAAACCGTGGGGATTTGAAGGCCTTTCACTCTACTTTGTCATGAAGTTTTTTGCCGAAGGCTTGCAAAAGGGTGCGCTCACAACTCGAGCAGCAGCTATCGCATTTCGTATTTTTGTTGCTGTCTTTCCTGCATTAATTCTTTTGTTGTCTATAATTCCATTGGTGCCAATTGAAAATTTTCAGGAAAGTCTATTCAATAGTTTACGTGGGTTTTTCCCAGGAGACACTTTTGGCCTAGTTGAGACGACATTGGACGATTTGATCAATAGAAAGCACAATACTTTACTGTCAATTGGTTTTGCCTTAGTAATATTCTATGCATCCAACAGTGTTAACGCTATTCTCACTGGTTTCAATGGGTCGTACAACTTGGTAACCAAAGGCAATCCCGTTATTTTCCGATTGCTGTCCCTGGTATTAATGCTTGTTCTTGGGATATTCATGCTGACAGCAGTTGTGCTCATTATTTTTAGTGGTATGGCTTTCGATCACATTCAAGAGTTTGATCTAATCCCTGACGGATCGATCATTGTCATGCTGCAAGTTGCAAGATGGTTGATTACCCTGTTTCTTATTTACATGTCCATATCTACTCTGTACAATGTGGGGAATTATAAACGTGGAAAATGGAAGACCTTTTCAGCTGGAGCCAGTTTTGCGACAGTGTTTTTCATCATTGCCTCGATTGGTTTTGCTGGGTTTGTGAATAATTTCGGGCAGTACAACAAACTTTACGGTTCATTAGGAACCTTGCTTTTATTGTTGATTTGGATTAATTTTAACAGCAATATCTTACTTCTTGGTTTTGAGCTAAATGCAAGCATCGGAAAGGCTAAGAGTACATTTGATCACACATTTGAAAAATTTGATAAATGAAAAATTTACTTCTGACATTTCTGTTCTCTTTGGGAGCAACTTTGATTTTTGCGCAATCGCCTATCGGCAAATGGAAGACCATAGACGATGAAACAGGTAAGGTGAAATCTGTTATTGAGATCTATGAAAAGGACGGCAAAATATTCGGTAAAGTAGAACGCCTATTCCGTGATCCCAGCGAAGATCAAGACCCAAAATGCGACAAGTGTGAAGACGACAGAAAGGATCAGCGCATCATAGGGATGGATCTAATGCGTGATATGGAGAAAGATGGTAACGAGTGGGATGATGGAACTATTTGTGATCCAAACAATGGTACGATCTACGATTGTAAGTTTTGGCTAGACGAAGGTGATTCAGACAAACTGCAAGTGAGAGGCTATGTCTATTTCTTTTTCCGAACACAGACTTGGCTTCGCGTAAAGTAAAGGATCAATCGAGCTTGAGTATCTTTTTAACTAGGCCTTCTAAATCTTTTGAAAGCTTAAATTTCAATGCGATAAACGCAAATATCCCAACGGCCAAGCTGCTTTTTGCAGCGATTGAAAGGAAAGGATAGTCATTTGCCGAAGGCGTGAAATAGAGACAGGACAAGCCAGCAATTAGGAAGGCGGTAATAATAAACTCCCGGTTGATTTGGATGATGCGGAACTTGGACCAAACAAAAGCTGTTTTGATAATGTTGTAGACGAGGAATGTAATCGCCGTAGCCAAAGCTGCACCATTGATGCCCATATTCAATCCTGTATCGCTGATGAAGAAATAGTTGGTAATCACAGTGAGGACAACTAGAGCTCCATTGATGACGAGATTCGATCTGAAGTATTTCGAAAAGATGATAATCGCCCCGTTTACACCAGATCCCAAAGCGAATAATTTCGATAATCCGATAAGCAGGACTACCCATTTGCAACCGCGGAACTTCTCAGGAAGAATCAACAAGATTTGATCGATATTCATCCAGACTAAAGCGAAAATAAGTCCGCCCAGGAGCAATTGATTGATACTTGATTTTACGTAAATATCTTTTAAGTCGGCCCAGTCTTCCTTGTGAATTGCTTTGGAAACCAATGGATTGGCAATGATGGAAATGCTCTTTTGTGGAATCATTGCCACCGATCCCATGTAGAAAGCAATGGTGTAAAATGCTATTTCGTGCAGACCATCTGCACCCAGAATCCAGCCGAGCATGATGATGTCCAAATTGGCCACTACGATCGCAGCTCCGCGGTCAAGAATCGAATACAACCCATAGTTGATGAGCTCAAATTTGGGAAGTAGATTGAACTTGAAATTAAATGACAAGCCGTTCACAAATGAATGTCCGAGTAACGCCACGAATTGAGTTACAAATATGCCAGTATAGAGGATCAATAAGGTGTGAAAATCAATAACATCTAGCCCATAAAGGAGTACGATTCCCAAGTAAGAAACTTTTTGAAACAAGTCTCCCAAGATTTGATAGATGGTTGTCTTCAAAATTGAAGCCGAGTATCCAGATAATGAGATGAATAGGGTCTGGAAAAACATCAGGGTGAGTACGAAGATTCCTTCATTTTCAATAGCTGTGTCTTCTCCTCCAAAAGTTCGCATCAAGCTGTCCCCTGAGCTCCAAAATACACATGTCAAAATCAATAGTAGAATGACCGGTAGAGCCAAAGAGAAGGTGATCATCGCATTCCTTGCGTCTCCAGCTAATCGAGGATAATAGCGACTTATTATTTGCGGGGCACCTAGGCACAAGAACTGCGCTCCAGTGATTCCATAGGCCGTTATAAGTTTGATCAGACCCCAGTCGTCTGGGGAATCTTCAAATACACGAGGCAATACGAAAATTGTGTTCGCAGCTCCTATTAGGGTGCCTAAAACAATGCTTATCGCATTTTGAGTTGCCTGTTTTGATATTATTCCCAAAGAAGTGAATTTGGTGGCAAGGTCGATAAATCTATAGAACCTTGGCAGTCGGAATCTACATAACTGTTAACATCCCTTGTTTAGTCTGCAAGAGGAAAAACTGCTATTTGTGGAGTTGGTTGATTTCATGTAACAGCTCCTTAGAACGCCGCTCAATTGGGAAGTTGCCCTTTATTTGCTCTCGCGGATTCTTTTCCTCACCATTTGCCTTTTGAATCAAGGCGCTCAGCAGGTCCAGGTCCTTTCTTTCCAAAACATAGCCTTCCTCAGCAATGATTTCAGGAATTGCAGCAACCATACTCCCGATTGGAACACAACCACACAACATAGCTTCGCACAGGGCATTTGGAAACCCTTCGAACATTGATAGTTGGAAATAGTACTTGTGCTGGTTGTAGAACGAGACCAATTCGTCCTGCGGTACATTGCCTAAAACTTGGACGTTTGTAGGTACTAGAATGTCAGATGGCAAGCTGCTTACAACGGTGAAGTCATGCTCTGGATGTAATTCTGCCAATTGGAATATTAAGTCCATCCCCTTCCGCTTGAATGCCACATGATTAAGTTGAGCTGCTACCGTTAGAAAGGTTCTTTTACGATCTTTCCACTCGATGGTCTTCTCGAACTTTAAATAGTCGTAACCATTTACGACTTCTTGCACTGGAGTGATGATAGTTCCACAAAAGGACCTGAACCCCTGTTGTTTGAACTTTACATCGTCATAAACATAATCATGTTGCTCAAGTGATTTGTGCACCGGCAATATCAATTGAGCCATTTTCAGGGAAGCACTCGTGAATGTGGCAAGAGGCTGACGAACAAAATGACCGTAGTTGATTTCTGGAAGCTTGGCCCCATCAGTTCCAATTACTACAATGGCACATTTTAGCAATCCCAATTTCCCTAAAAGCGCAGGAGCAAAACTTAGATAGCCAGCCGACTGTGTGACGACCGTTTTGAATTTTCTGTTGAGTACTATATAGAAGAAAAGATGGACTAAAGATAGAAGAGCCTTCCACTTCGGTTTATTCGCAAAATGATAATCTACAACCTCATAATCCTCGCTTAGAATGCGAACATCACGCCTCACAAAGGTTGAGTCTTGATCGAAGACCATCAAGAGGTGTGGTTTTTGGCTCATTTTGTTGTTGATTTGGCAACAAAGAAAAGCGCACCTGCTCTAACTGCCAAGTTTTTTATTGATTTGTACCCTAGAGAAAGTAAAATTATATGCAAGCTCATTCGAACTCAAAAAAAATCCTTCTACTGAATGCCGTGTTGACCAACAATGGTGATGCGGCTTTGGTGTTCGGGTTGTATGAAGCACTTCTTCGAAAAGGGCATCAAGTCAGCATATTGACGATGCATTACAATAAGATTAAAGACAGCTATTCCAAGTATCCATTATTGAATGATAGGTCTTCTGCTTGGATATTCATCAAACTGCCATGGTTGCGCCGCTTCTTTATTGCAATTCAATTGCTATCCTTGAAGGAATTCAAAGAAGCCGATATGATTGTGGGTTGTCCTGGTGGATATATGAATTCTACTTACGGAATTCGAAATAAGCTTCTGATCTTCTTTTTGAGTAAACGCCGAGGGAAGGCCACAGGGATTTATGCACAGTCTTTTGGGCCATTCAATGATGCCGATTGTGCACGAATGAAAGTTGGATCAAGGCACATAGATCTTATTCAGGCCCGCGATCAATGGTCTTTGGACAATCTGTTGGATTGTGGATTGGATGAGAGTCAGGTGCAATTGACCAATGATGCGGCTTTTTTATTGGCGCCCATGCGGGCAAATGAAAAGGCCAAGAAGGTTGCTTTTTCTGTAAGAGATTGGTCGGCGGATGGTCGAAGAATTGAGGACTTTGATAAGATGGTCGTAGCCATGATTGAACATCTGGTTTCTTTCGGTTATGTGGTAGATTTTTTATCTACTTGTCAAGGAATAGCTGGGTATGTAGATGATGCGGCTGCTGCTGCAAGAATCCAAGCAAAACTGCCGAAAGAATTACTTAGTCAAACTCAATTGATAGAAGGGTTTCGTCCTTTAAATGAGCTACGAGAAAAGCTTATGTCTTACGATTTTGTCGTCGGCACACGATTGCATATGTGCGTCCTAGCTATGAAAAGTGGAGTTCCAGCTTTGAATATCAGCTACGAAGAAAAAGGTCGAGCGATGTACAGTTACTTGGGTTTTGGAAATTTTACAATCGATTACAATCAGGAGCCGTCTGAAGCTGTGAAACTAATGCTGAGCTTCATCAAAGAACTCCCTGATCTACAAGTGCGTGTTGTTGAGGTAATGGAGAATCAGCGCCTCAAGGCCGAAGATAATTTGACCAGAGGATTGAGTGAACTTATTTCTTAGCTCGAATCAAATCTAAAATCCTCTCTGTCGCTTTTCCATCCCACATCGGAGGAATTACTCCTTGAACACTCAAATTCGTTTCAATTTTTGAGAGAACCAATTGAGCATCTCTTGCCACCAATTCATTGGTTCCAATTTCACAGGTAACAGGACGCTCGGTGTTTTCACGGATAGTCAAGCAAGGAACTTGGCGGAATGTAGATTCTTCTTGGATACCACCGCTATCTGTTAAGATCATGCGGGTGTTTTTAACCAAGTTTTGGAAAGAAAAATAGTCCATCGGCTCAGTAACAATGAGTCCTTTTATTTGCTCGAAGTCCTTTTTCAGGTTATAGGTTTCCAACCTATCCCAAGTGCGAGGGTGGATTGGGAAGATCAACGGACAATCCTTTGTCGTACCCAATAAAAGGTCGCGAATAAACACAAGCCCTTCTTCATTGTCTACATTGTTAGGACGGTGCATCGTCATCAAGGTGAAGTTTCCTTTCTCCACCTTAAGTTGTTGCATAATATCGGCCGATTCTATAGCGTCTTCATAGGCCACTAAAGTGTCGATCATTGTATTTCCGACGAAGTGGATTTTTTCTGCAGACACCCCTTCGTTCGTCAAATTATCTACACCACTTTGCTCAGTCACAAAGAACATGTCTGTAATCTTGTCGGTCAGGATGCGATTGATCTCTTCTGGCATCGTTGGGTCGAAACTACGCAATCCAGATTCTAAATGGGCAAGCGGAGTTCCGGACTTATTCGCGGCGATGGCAGCAGCAAGAGTTGAATTTACGTCACCAGGTACAATCAATAAATCTGGCTTATACGAGTATAATGCTTCGCCAATTTTCGTTGTGATTTCACCCAATTGTGTGGCAGGCTTCTTCTGTTCCAGAGATAAGTAGTAGTCGGGTTGCAAATTGAATTGCTCAAAGAATACACTCGACATGAACCTGTCATAGTGCTGGCCAGTGTGCACTATGCGGATTTCAATGTCTTTGAATTGCTTCGCAAGACGTTTGAATTGAGTGATCTTAATGAAGTTGGGACGAGTTCCAACAGAAATGAGAATCTTCTTTTTAGCAGCCATTGCTATACTATCAGTGGTTATTTAATACACAACGTATAAAACGGCAATTTCTAAAATTCAAGGCAGATGATCGTATAAACTTAGGATGAAGGTTTTGAGAGAATTAACTTACAACTTTGTCCATAATCTCTGCCAGAACACCCGTGAGTTGCGCTCGGGAGAATTGGTTTAGGCTACTTGGCGGATTGTGCGAAAGATTCTCCAAGTATGCCTCGTATTGCTTAATCACCTGGCGTTTGGTCGCATCATAATCTTCATAGTCACAGATAGAGTCGCAAGAACATTCTTTTAGTAAATGTGCTAGTTCTCCGTCCGAAGGACCGATGGCTAGAATTGGTCGGCCAGAGTTGAGGTATTCAAAAATCTTTCCTGTGAGGATCATACGCGCATTGGCTGTGCGATTGACGACAAGGAGCAATACTCGCGAACTTTGCTGCGCCCGAATTACTTTGTCATGTGGCAAATAGTCTGTGCGATCGAGATGCTGTATGAGTCCTTTCTTTTCAATTTCGTCGATTATGCTATGATCTGCTTTACCGATAATTTTAATGGAAAGATTGTCTCTGAATCCTACTATTTCCTCGCACAGGGCAGCTAACACTTTCCATAAAGTTTGAGGATTGCGACTGGGCGCAAATGACCCAATGTGCGCAATTGAAAATTTCTCATCGAGTGTATGGTCATCCGTTGATGGATAATCGTCAGGATCAAAACCATTTGGCAAAGCAGTCATCGCTCGAACCTTGGCAAGTTGCTCCATCTCCTCCTTCATCACGTGTCCAATAACTAGGACATGATCGGCAGCTTGCAATACCTCCCGCTCGAGTCGGTGGTGTTTATTGTCGGCCAGCTTGGTGAGGAGCAACTCTTCATAAAAATCGATCTGTGTCCAAGGATCACGGAAGTCGGCGATCCAAGGGATGCCTAAGTCTTTCTTCAACTTGAGGGCGATAAGATGCATGCTGTGAGGAGGCCCTGTTGAGATGATCAAATCCACTGGATTTTCCTTTAAGTATTCTCTGAGATGTGAGATCGACGGCTTGATCCAATATTTTCGCGCATCCGGAATAAAGAAATTCCCTCGAACCCAACGAGAAAGCTTCTCGGTAAATTTGGGCTTAGAATCTTCTGAAATAAAGCCTGTATTTATTCCTTGATTTTTATCCTGTCTTACCAAGCGCTTGTAAATCGTGTAGGGCTCCCAGATCTTGGTTTTCACCACTTCTAGACCGTCAGGAAGGTTCTTTGCTAAAGATTCGTCTCGCGAAGGAAGCTCAGGGTTTTCTGGAGTGTAAACTACTGGCGTCCATCCCGTTTGAGGCAAGTATTTCACAAATTTCAACCACCGCTGAACACCCGATCCACCACTTGGGGGCCAATAATAGGTGATGATTAGAACTCGCTTGCCTTTCATGCTGCAATAATAAGAATGTTTGTGAACCTCTACTTTTCACAGAACTGACAATAATTCGCTTTAGAGTTGTGTTGGAAACATAAGTCAGGATCAAGCATGGATTCAAGAGCTAATCCCAAATGCTCTTTGTACTGGTCGAGAATATTTTGGTCTATAGCTTTTTCTCCATTGAATTGGAAAGTATGAACCCCTTTCGAAATATTCCGAGGGCTTACGATCCCCGCTTGCAGAGGAAGGCACCCAGGGTTCTCATTTGCGTATAGCAAAGAATAATATAAAAGCTGAATGGCATGAGGTTTCTTACCCGAGAGGATGCTCCCGAATTCTTTTGAAAGATGAATTTTTGTGTCGTCAGCTTTACCTGTTTTGTAATCGATGATGCGGATTTGGCCATTGTATTCATCGATGCGATCAACAAATCCCCCCATACGCGTGGTGAATTTTTTACCGAAAACTTGAAGGTCTAAATCCTCAGATAGCTCTTTTTCCAAGTCGATAATCCGAATTTTATTTCCTGCCTTTACCTGCTTCAAATCCCACGCGATGATCTTCTTCGCATAACCCACACTCACATGGTAAGCCAAGTGATTTAATCCAGTTTCAAATCCAGAAATACCGAACTTGTTTTTGAATTCATCGAAGGTGATTTTTGCAACAGAGACCAGTAATTTTTTGAGCGCTTCTTCGGTGAAAAAGGCCTTGTCCAAAGCGGCATAGCTATCCTCCAAAACTTGGTGGATTATCGTTCCGAGATCAGCATGGCCGATACTGTCTTCCAGACTGTCTGGTTCGCCAAGATTCAGCACGTAGCGGTAATAGAAATCCAGCGGACAATCAAAGAAAGAGTTGATTTTACTTGGAGAAATCCTTCCCAATGACCTCTTCAATGAAGCCTGAATCGTAGGGGAAGTTTGCATCGAAAACTCACTCACTGTATTTGTTGGCGACGGGGTCAGTACAACTTCTTCCGATTCTGGGCCATAGCCAAAGTCGATATTCATCTGATCGATGAAGTGCGATTTCTCACCACTACCAAACGTGTCTTTCTGCGTGCTATATAAGATTGTAATCTCGTCTACTTGATGCAGTAAACGATAGAAATAGTAGGCGTAGATAGCTTCTTGATCGTGATGCGTTGGAAGCTTGAATAATTTGCGCAGATCGTAGGGGATGAAAGACTGATTGTTGGAACTGGCTGGCAGTTTGCCTTCATTGGCTCCGGTCAATATTATATGTTTGAAATCCAGTGTCCTGGTTTCGAGCATTCCCATGATTTGCAAGCCTTCCAAAGGCTCTCCAATGAAAGACATTTCTTGCTGGCCGACCATCGTCGAGAAAAGATCTTTGATCGTTTTAATGCGTGTGATGAGAGGAAACTCTTCCAGCAAAAGTCCTAGTTTGTTCAGTGCCTTGGAGATGTGAAAGAGGAACTCAGTATTCCAACGATCCAAGGCTTCTGATTCACGGAAAACGCGAACGAGGTCTTGCAATTGAAGGATCAATGCGGGAATGGTTAATTCAGTTTCGAATAGGAGGTCTAGACCTCTGTGTATCTCTTGATTTGTGCGCAGTTCGAGCCAATTGTTCTTTCGAATTCTTGGGGCATTTTTGTGAATCAGTTTGTCCTGAATCCCACCTGTGAAGATTTTTTTTGTTTTTGTTTCGGTTGCCTCGCGGACGTGTACCTCAAACTCCTTCTCGAGTAATTTGAAGAGCGGGTTTTTGAGCAAGCGAGAGAACAGACTAATAGGAAGCGAGTTCCCATTCATGTGTGCCATGTCGGCCAAGTCGATGTAAGTCTGGAAGAACTGATAAACCGCATTGTTGGTCGTGGGATAACCCATAGTGACGTTTACCTTGTCCAGCCTAGTGTCGAGCGCGGAGAGCGTGCCAACGAGCAGAGAGCTGTCACATAGAACTAAAGCGGCCTGGTCTTGTTCATCGACGGGGATGTCATTTAGCAAAGCAGCTGAAGTCTTGGATAAACTTGTGTCTCCTGTGCATTGGAGTACTCTGATTTTCGGTTTTCGAACGCCAAAAGTTTCAGGAATTTCACCGATTTCGGGAAAATTCTTTTCTAGTCGGCGCAGAAAATGTCCTGCTTCGTGCCAATCTTTTTTGATATAACTGCCATCAGCATCCCAGTGAACAGAAACGTTGTCGGCAGCACTCATTCTTTTGAAAAGGGCCTCTTCGGTAGGAGCTAGGGCATTGAAACCCACGATGTGAACTTGGTCCCACTTCTCAGTTATTCCTTGCCATCTATCATTCTCCAATACTTCACGCTTGAGCAATCCACTGTAAACTTCATTTGAAGCAAGACAGTCTTTTTGAAACTGATGGTAGAGCCGGCCAAGCATTTCCCAAAACTCCAAGAAGAACTCTTGATCGTCGCTCAGGCCGTCCCCCTCAAAGCTCCATTCTTCGATGCCTTTGATGTCACTCAGGTTTTGGTAGAGTTGTTTGCCATCAACCAAATAGTTGTCAATGTCGTTGTAGTCGGCCAATGCTGTTCGTGCCCATTTCCAGAATGCATCGAAAGGCTCTACGTCCGGCGTAGATTTCTTGTAGGCCGCATACAATAGGAAAGGCGCGCGTTCGGAAGCAAGTAGTTTGTGCGGACTCATCTCTGCAAAAAGATCGGAGATGGTCATGAAACGCGGTGGCCAAAAAGTACGACCCAGCAACTTTCCCAAATGCTTTTTAAGGTAGATCGTTGACCTGTGTCCAGGAACGATTACGAGGCATTTTCTCAAGTCGGAATTTTGCTGGTCGACTAGCTTTTGAGCGACTCGTTGAAGGAAGTTTGGGGTAGTTGTAGCCATGGTTATTTCTTCATTCTAAAGCCGTTTTTCAGAAAATGAAGATAGTCTCTCATGGAATCAGATTTGGTAAAAACGCTAGAAATTTCTTTCCAAATGCTTGATGTGTTAGCCGGCGTTTCTTCTATAGGATCGGGTAACTCATCCCCCTGCAAATCAAGGAGCTCTTGTTTCTCTTCTATCACCTCTTGCTCGGTATCGATGTTTCCTTCATCCAACATCTGGCGAAGCTCATCGGCAATTTCGAATTTCTCCTTGGCCTCCGACATGTAACCAAGTTGTTCTTGGATGAGACCTAAGTTGTTGTATGAAATTGCGTCTTCGGGATCAAGCTCAATTGCCTTTTCGTAGTCGGCGATAGCGCCAGGATAATCTTTGAGCGCCGACCTTATATAAGCTCGACTTGCATAGCGATAACTATAGTCCGGTTGAAGGTTTACGGAAACCTCCATCTTCTCAAGTGCCATCAAAGGCTGGTTTAAGTGCAGCAGGCACACGGATAAATCGTGCCACGCATTGGGATCATCGGCATGCAGCACGATGGCTTTTTCGTAGAGTTTACGGGCTTCTACAAACTGTTTGTTGTCAAACAATTCTTTGGCTTCTCGGTAATAGGTGTAATCTTGCATCGGTACAAAGTTAAGACAGCTCATGGATCATCAATTCCCAATTTTCAGAAAATACGTGAATGGCAAGACATTCTTTAAGATTGTGAGCATCGATGAGCTGCATGAGATCCAGGTAATGGGCTCTAGGAGGCTTGAACACCATACAAAAGCTACTCAATATCCGGAGAAGGTTTTGATCATGGATTTAATTAAGATGGGGGATGGGGTAATGGAGTCGAGTGAAGTGGAGTTTGAAGGAGTGCGGTCGTTGGATTGAACTCATCTCGACGGCGCTATTGAGCGGTGGTAGTAAATTGAAAGGATATAGTGATCGCTTTGAGCGATAGGAAGGGTAGAGATAAATAGAAACAGCATTTCGACGACGTGATTGATCACAAGTGGCAAATTGAAGCGAAACGGCTATCACTTTGCTCAATGACCTAGTTGTTCGAACCACAGACACTGGTGAAAGTAACAAAGCAAAAGTCCTATATGCAACTAAGTCATCGAGCAAAGCGGAACGAAGGAAAGTTGAATAGTAACCAGTAAGCCATACCACGTCGTCGAGATGAGGTTACTCTAAGACAAAAGTGGCTGAAAGTGAAGGAAAGGCATTAAATGAAATCTCAACAAGCCAAAGGCATTTTTCATTCTTAATTTTCAATTTTTCATTCCCGAAAAAGGGTACTTTTGACCCATGTCGTGGAAAGAATCAATATCGCTTAAACCTTACAATACTTTTGGCATTGATGTGAGTGCTGCTCATTTGGGCGAAGCCCTTGATGTGGAGCAACTTGCCGAATTGATAGAAGGAGTTGAAGATCCTAAACAACTGCTTGTATTGGGCGGTGGAAGTAATGTATTGCTTACCAAAGACATCGATCGTTGGGTGCTTTTGAACCGTATTGGTGGTATTGAAAAAGTACGTGAGGACGATGAAAATGTCTGGATAAAGGCTGGTGCTGGAGTGGTTTGGCATGATTTGGTAATACATGCCATCGAACAAGGATGGGGTGGTATCGAAAACTTGTCTTTGATTCCTGGAAATGCTGGGGCCGCTCCTATGCAGAATATCGGTGCTTATGGAGTTGAGCTCAAAGATGTTTTTGAGGAGCTTGAAGCATGGCATGTTCACGATAAAGAAATGCACACTTTTCGTGGAAATGATTGCCATTTTGGCTACCGCGAAAGCATTTTCAAAGGTCGAATGAAAAACAAGTATGTCATTGCGTCTATTACTTTGCGCTTGACAAAAAAGCCTGTTTTCAATGTGTCTTACGGGGCAATTAAATCGGAATTGAAGGCGCAGAAGGTGGATGAGGTTTCTTTAAGAGCGGTGAGCGATGCTGTCATCGCTATTCGTCAAAGTAAATTGCCTGATCCAGCTAAAATTGGCAACTCAGGTAGTTTCTTCAAGAATCCTGTGATTACGCAAAAGCTATTTAATCGCTTGAAAGAATCGCATCCTACAATGCCTGGATACGTGCTTACTGAAGGGAATATCAAAACGGCCGCCGGATGGTTGATCGAGCAAGCTGGTTGGAAGGGCTTTAAAGAAGGAGAATTTGGTGTTCACGACAAACAAGCCCTTGTTCTTGTCAACCATGGCAACGCCCAAGGATCGGATATTCTCGACTTGTCGACGCGCATCATGGATGACGTTCTCGATAAATACGAAATCAAACTAGAGCGCGAGGTCAATATTTTTTAATCAACGCAACAAGACTGGCTTTTGCACTACTTTATCTGTGGTAAGTAATTCCAAAATATAATTTTCTCGAGCAAGTTTTGCAACGTCTATGGAGATGCTGTTGATACCTCTAACAAGCGTTTCTTGTGATTGCCAAACTGTGCGTCCCAAGGAATCGATGAGCCTCAATTGCAGTTGGTCATTGTTGGACGAATTGATGGTGACCGATACTTGATTAGTTGCCGGATTTGGATAGATGACAAGGCCAAATTCTGTGCCTTCTTCGGTCACATCTACCACCTCCAAATGACAAGGGTCGACATACACTTCGTCGAAGCTTAGGCAAGGAAGATTTGTTGTTACTGAGTATGAGCCTCCTTCATAAACCGTGTAGGATGGTCCCGTAGAACCATCTTGCCAAATGGGATCGAGCCATTCGTTATCAATATTTAGAACAGTAATTGTACTGTCACAAACGTCAAAATCGGGTCCTAAATTGATGCCTGCGGGCGGTGGAATAATTTGAATATCGTCTTGCAATTCACAGTTTCCGATGGTGGTACTCACCGAGTAGTTCCCAATTTCAGAAACAGTGAAAGTCGATCCATCGCTGCCGTCCTGCCAAATGTAGCTATCAAAATCACTGCTAGGAATCAAAACAATACTCTCACCGGTGCAAAGCACTGCATCATCTCCCAAATCTAGCGCAGGAATGGTAGTTGTTTCAACTTCCATACTGCCAGTCCAATTGCCACAATCACTGTGCACAGTTACGCCAATTGCATATTGTCCTTCAGCAGGAAAGCTCAATTCAATCTGTCCAGCGGAAAGCTGGTTGAAAGCTATCTCTTCAGGAATTTGCCAACTGATATCGTCGGTAATACACTCAAATCCATCAACTTCATAAAGCACAAATGAATCGGGACATGGCTCTGGTATTCCGTTGATGAAAACGCTCCTTCCGTTGATATAGCCTTGGTAATAATTCCCAAAAGAGTTCACGAGTGAGCCTACGCTGAATGCGTCTTGTTCGACCAGTGTATTGTCTCCCTCTAAATTGGGTTCATTGATGATCGTAATCTGGTTTGTGAGCACGTTTTCAAGATAAATTTTTCCGTCGGGTGCCAATTGCGGGTAGAAGAGAATAGGGCTTCCCGCCAATTCCAAGCTGTAAGGATCGGTGAACCATTCGCTGGGCTCAAGTGTGAGATCAAGCTGAATAATTTCGGTAAATAGATCGCCTGTGAGCCAATACAAGTAATTGCCCGAAGGTGAAAATTCGGAGCCGAGTGGGGAGCTGTCTTGTGTGTCAAGTGCAATGCTGATTTCTCCAGTAGAGTTGTCGATATTGAGGATTAATGATCCGTGTGCAAGCATGCTGCCATCTGGCGAATTGGCAATAGCGGTAGTGTAGAATATACTTGGATTGTTCACTGCTGAGAAGATTGCCTCACTCACACCTTCACTTGTGACTAGAAAACTTACATATTGGTCTATAGCTTGATCGTAAGACACAAGCCAAAAGTCGTTGAGGTTGCAATGCCTTACTGCCGTGAATGCCTCGGTCAGGGAAACATGAATTAGAATGTTTTTTTCCTGAGTCACGTCTCCGAGTCCATCGTTCAAGGTGAGGTCGATGATAGAATATCTCAAGCCGTTGGCAAATGAATTTTCGCTCGCATCACTGGTGAAGCAGTAGTATAATGTTTCGCTTCCTGGTACTTGGACAAACATAGTTCCATAATGGCTGGAAATATGTCCTAGGAGACCTGTGCCATTGGGAAGTGGATCATAGTTGGAGTCCAATATTTGCTCACCGGTTGAGACCCACAGTAGATTTCCAGCAGCATCACACATGGTGGAATTGCAGTGTCCGAATTCTTCGGTCAATGGGTTTGGAGTGATTGGAGTTGACGGGCTATTGTTGAAATTGAGTCCAAATAAACTACCTCCCTGGTTTAAGAAATGCCAGTAATTGACCTCGTTTCCATTGCTACAACTTCCTACTTCGAGGAACAAAGTTTCCGATTCAGAGACGCAGCCTTCGGCAAATGCAAAGAGCTGGATGCTTTGTCCGCCAGGCTCAGAGAATGTGAAGTCGAGGTTTAAATTTTCTCCAATTAGAAAGCCATTGATATACCATTCGAATTGGGTTGATCCAGTCGATTGATTGCTGAATGTGATCGTCTCTCCGGTCGCAAGGGAAGTTTGCGGAGAATCGAAAAGAGCATTGGCCGGACAGAGCACCTGGATGACAAAGTCAAGTATTTGGGCGCAGCCTTCCTCATTGTTCGAAAGCTCCAAAGTAACAATGTGTTCTCCCGTCTCAATAAATAGTTGGTCATATGAATCATCTGTGGAAGCTAGAACTCCGTCCAAATACCATTCGGTGTTATCTTGACCTATAGAAGTGCTTGTGAATGTGATGCTTTCGTTCACAAATGCTTCCGCAGCTGAACTTGTTGCAGCAAGTGTTATTTCATTTGCGCAAGGTGCGTAGCATCCAAAACTATCGAGTAGGGAAGACCTGAATTCCAGAAGGACAGCAGCCATTCTTTCGGACTGACCGATCGTGAAATGTTGGAAGCACACAAGTCCGCTGTAGTCCATGAAATTTGTTTGATCGTCAACCTGGTCGCCTAATCCACCTGAGCCAATCGGTCTGAAAGGATTGTTTTCACTCAAATCATCGTCATCGGTAAGGCATGAATTGGTGTTGTCATTGCAAATGGTGTTGAACAGATGGGTGTCGGGAGGGGTATCGCAAACCTGATCGCCAGAAGCTAAACAATCGTCATTGGGACAGCCGTTTTCGAATGTGTGATAAAGTCCGAGGTAATGTCCACATTCGTGAATATGCACGCTGGAACCTATAGGATCAGAGCCGAAAAGGGCGGCTTCGCAAACGATGCCATCTTCAACTAAACCATGGCTGTCAGGAAAGGTCGCATAACCTACCGTTCCCGAGTTGTTCAATTCGCGCGTGATTTCCTGTACGACCCAAATGTTGAGGTATTCAGTCGAGTTCCAGTTGCTCAAAGATTTCAGATCGAAGTCTTCTGATGGCACAAGTAAGTCAGTGAATTCTGCAGACACAATTCGATTGATGCCGCTCGTGAAATTGTCATCGGGGTCTCGGCTTGCCAAACAAAATTGGATACCAGTGTCAAAGCCTAAATCGAAGTCAAAGCTGCCTGTATTTGCAAAAGCCTCATTGAGATGTTGAATAGCTGTGAGGATCTGCTCGTTGGAGATGTTTTCTGGTCCGTTGTTGTGGACTACGTGAACGACAACGGGGACAGTATAAATTTCATCAGCGGCCCGAAGTTCAAGCCCAGAGGTAAGTCGGTCATATATAATTTCATTGATAGCAGCTTCGTGAATGTGAGCGTGTGAATCGAGATCACGGATAAAATCGAATCCGCAGTAGTTTTGAGATAATGCAGAAAGGGGCATTATCCACAAGCATAGGATGGCTAGTGGTCTCATGGTGTTTGGGTTGCGTTGGGTTCAAAGTTGAAATTACACAATGTTGCCCAAATGAAAGCCACTTAGAAATACGAAATGTGTGCGAGAATATGAGTTCTGAGTGGTCTTAGAACTTGGCGCAAGGAATAATACGTCTCTTGGCAAGTCGACGATTTTGTTTATTGGCCCACTCGTAGCTCAGGGAGATCTCATGCGAACCAGCCGTAGCCCCAATGGACAGTTGGCTTGCTGTAAAATCGTAGCTATAGCCGAATTTGTAAGGCCCTTGGTTCCATCCAACGATTATAGCAAAAGAGTCGTGGTTGGCATAACCGTATCCGTTGGATTTCAAAGCAGGTAGTCCGCGGTACCAAAGTCCTATAGTAAGGGGATCAAATTCGTAATAGGCACCCAAATCAAGCTGGTCGTAAAACCCTTGCGATTTGTAGTTGAAAGCGACCACTGCGGTTTTTTTCTTTTTCGAATACCCTTTACGAATTTTGAATTTATAGCCACCGTGAGCTGATATTTTCATGGGAAGCGTAGCGAGGAGTCGGCCATACAATGATTCTGTTGGTTGGTTCAAGTGATGAACCGAAACGCCAAGCCAAAAATTCGTGCTATTGATCAAGGTTCCTGCTCCGAAATCAAAGAAATTGACTGATCTCCCAATGCCTTCTTCGAGTGTTGTTTCTGCTCCTCTTACCAATTGGTCGGGGAAGACAAGTCGCGAGAAGTTGATGCTACGGTTGGTATAACCAAACTGCAATGCTGGTCGAATAAAAGTGTTACGTGTGATACGAATTTCGTAGGCATATTGCAGAGAAATAGAAGTGCTTGCCAGCGCTCCAGAACCGGCCCGGTCGTGGGTTGCAAGCAGACCGAATCCACTGTTGATGCGTGGTGAGAAATGATCGAAAGCAGCATTGTAAGTCACAAAACCATTTGGAATTGAAGGCCACTGGTTTCTGTAATTGGTTGAAATTCGGCTCTGAATAGAAGTGCCGGCAAAAGCGGGATTTAAATACGTAGGCGCGGCATAGAACTGCGTGAATTGCGCATCTTGGGCCTGTCCTAAGCTAGTTGCAAGAACAAAAACAAATAGATATGTGAGCCTCTGTATCATCATTCTTTCATGAGGATATAGGGAGCGACTTGAAATTCATATTCATCGTTGACAGGGAATTCAAAGTCAAGCACATCTTGCTGTGATTTGTATCCATCGGCCTCGATAAAAATTTTGTAGTTGGTAAGCGGACTAATCACTAAAATGTACTTGCCCGTTTTTGAATTGGACGAATAGATTCCTTGAACCTCCCGAGAGTCTTCGTCGAGAACGGTTATTTTTGCTTTGACAGATTTGCCGGAGGCTTCCATAATCTCGCCTTTCACCACCAATAATTTTGCTTGCCGGTAAATGAAATCGACACGGTAGATGTCTAATTGACCAAAGCCATTGTCTCTTTCCGAAGAAAGGTATCCTCGTTTTCCTCCTGCATCGAGTGTCAGGTAGATGTCATCTTCAACGGTATTGATTGGGTACCCAAGATTTTCTGGTTGCGCCCACATTTCACTATCGAGTTTGCTAGACTTAAAAATATCGTAGCCGCCAATGGTGTTGTGGCCATTGGAAGAGAAGTATAGATTCTGTCCTTCCATGTCGATAAATGGTGCGTCTTCGTCATACTCGGTATTGATCATAGGCCCTAAGTTTTTAGGCAAACTCCACTCTCCATTCGGTAGTCTTTTGACACGATAAATATCCATGCCTCCGAATCCACCTGGGCGATTCGAAGAGAAAAAGAGAACACTTGCGTCTTGACTAATTGTAGCGCTAGCTTCTTGATAGCTGCTATTGATACGTGAGTTGAGTAATTTAGGTTTTGTCCAGGAACCCTTCTTTAAATCTGAAATATACAAGTCGCCTCCAGACAGGTTTCTATTTGTCCGGTAAGTGATCATTGTGTTGCCATCTGCCGAAATCGCTACTGTAGCGTCGTGAGTTTCGGAGTTTATAGGCTGACCGATATTTGATGCTTCGGTCCACTGATCATTCGACCAAGTACTTGTATATATATCTTCAAAGTACTCACCATTTGGATCTTGAAGTTGGGCCGTAGTGTTGGCTCTTCGGGAGGTGAAGTAAAGCGTTTCGTTGTCGGCGGTAATTAGAGGAACATACTCCTTGTCTGCCGTGTTGATAGTAGGTCCTAGATTCTCAATATTGACGTCAACTGGCGCATTTACAATTCGCATAGCCCGAAGTGAAATCTGCAAATAGCGCCCCACCTCTAGATCCGAAAGGCGCTTGTTTTCCTGATGCTGGTATTCCGTGAAATAATCAATGGCGTTAAGAAATCGATAAGACCGATGTTCGTAGAGGCCAAGGTAAAAAATACTTTCAGTCTGCCCTGCACGATAAGCCCTGTTGAGCGCGCGTTCCGCAAGAGTGGAGTTTTTGCCCATTTCAACCAGAGTCGCCCCATAGAGGAAGGAGAGCAAAGCATCCGTGCTATCTTTCAGGTAAAGAGGGGCAAGTAATTCATTTGCGAATGCATAATCACCTTGATGAAAAGCAAAGTCTCCATCTTTTAGGTCACGCTTATCCTCACGCGACAGACCTTGCTGAGCGGATGAGAACAGCGACACGAGGCAAAATATGATTGCAAATAAATTTTTCATTCTACTTTATCAATAGGGTGACGTCTCCCGCCTTTTTAACTTCGTCACCGCCAATAAATCTTGCTGTGACTTTCCATGCATAGACATCTTCTTTGCACAGTTCTCCGCGGTAATATCCATCCCAACCTATGAACACATCATCGCTTTCAAAGAGCAGCTCTCCCCATCTATTGAAGATTTGGAGTTGGTACGCTTCGATTCCGGAGTGAACAGGGAAAAAGACGTCGTTGTTGAATACCCAAGCATCATATATTCCTCCTGAAGGCTCTCCGGTATTGGGAGTAAAAGCGTTCGGGAAGTTTATTTCGCCAAGAGCTTTTGCGTGAACGGCATTGACTACCAGGAATGTGTCGGGGCAATTGAATTCATTGAAAGCGATCAGGCTTACGTCGTAAATGCCTTCTTCAGTGTAGTAGTGAATAGGGTTGGTTTCGGTCGATGTTGTTCCATCGTGGAAATCCCATTCGTATGACGCAGCGTCTTGTGAAAGATTGATACAGTATACGGGCTGACTAGGAATAAAAACCTCATTTGGAGTTACTGTGAACGCTGCGAGTGCCACAGGATGAACCGTAACAGCTGATTGCATAGTCTTCTGATCTTCTAAGCCGATGGCAAATCCTGTAACTGTTAGAGTCACATCATAAGTACCCGCTTGATAATACGTGTAGACAGGATTCTCGACAGATGATGATCCGCCATCACCGAAATCCCACTCGTAGCTGCTGGCAAATTGAGAAGTGCTTTCAAAGAAAACGGTAAGCGGCGCGCAGCCTGTTTCGTTGAGATCGAAATCTGCAATGGGTTCAGGGGCCAATATTTCTATTGTGCGCTCGGCAAGATCATAACATGATCCGTTGGTGATGTATAATTCAATCGTGTAGACACCCCAAGAATCATAGGTGTATGATCCTGGATCAATGGCGTCAAGCTCAATGCCATCATCCATATCCCAGTTGTATATGACCGTTCCAGCTTCGCTTAAGTTGGTAATGTCAATGGTGGCATCAGGAAACTGCTGCGTTTCAGGTTGCGCATCGAAATTGGCAAAGGGCGTTGCAAATACAGTTAGATCGTAGTAAATGGTATCGAAGCAACCGTAGAAAGATTGTGCGATAAGTGAGATTTGGTACGTCGTGTCTGCAATCCCGTCGTTGTAGAATGTGTGTTCAGGATTGGCCACTGTATGTGTGTTGCCATCACCAAAATCCCATTGGTAGCTCATGGCCCCTGAAGAAATATTATTAAAAGACACATCATGAGGTGAGCATCCGTCGTCCGGCTGCTGGAAGTCGGCCTCTAATTCAGGGAGCACGTCAATTGACAATTGATCTGAACTTGAGCATCCCGATTCCGTGAAAGCATTCAATGTTACATTGTATGTTACGGGTTCGTCGGTAAAGTTGTAGAACGTGTGTGTATGAAATTGTGCTGCGGTGTCGCTTACTTCTCCAGTTCCATAAACCCATTGGTAGGAATCGGCACCAATAGACTGGTTTTCAAAGACCACGTTCAAGGGATAACATCCCAAAGTAGTGTCAATACTAACGTTGGCTATTGGAGTAGGAAATACATCAACACTCAAGTGTGTAGTATCGGTGCAGCCGTGAATGGAAGAAGCGATTAACTGAGCGTAGAATATCGTGTCTAGTCCTGAGTTGTTGACGTAGATGTGCGATGGATTTGTTTGGAAAGACGATTGCCCATCTCCAAATATCCACTCAAATCCTGCGTTTCCTCCAATGCTCTGGTTGCTAAAGAACAGCTCTAGCGGGGAACAACCCAAGGAGTCGGAAGCAAAAGCGGCCACAACTTGCGGGTGAACTGTAAAGGTGGCATATGCAGTATCCGTGCAACCGAATTCTGTATTGGCCACGAAAACAATCTGATAATCGTCGTCGTTAACGCCTATGTTTTCAAAGATGTGTGTGTGTTCGAAAGCGGTAGTATCGGAAGTGATTCCATCTCCATAATCCCACAGGTATGACGTAGCATATTGCGAGTTATTGGTGAATAGAACAGGAGCTGGATGGCATGCTGCATCATCGCTCAACGTCATTTCGGCAATAGGCGCTGGGTGCACGACTATGTCGATGCAATCTTGATCTTGACAACCATAAAGGGAGTTGGCGATCATGCATACTGCATAGGTCGTATCTATGGCAGTTAGGTTGGGGTATAATGTAGATGGATTTGTGTTTACACTTTGCAAACCATTGCCTAGATCCCAATCGTAAGAATTGGCATTGAGCGAACCATTTCCAAATTCAACGGAATAGGGCGCACAGCCGTCTCCCAGATCGTCAATCTCGGCGACCACTTCTGGGAAAACTTGAATAGGAATAATGAATAGATCTTCACAACCATCGTCCGAAATAGCGATAAGTTCTACGTCGTAAATCACCACGTCATTTGTGAGATTTTGGAATACATGGGTGTGAAATGCAGTGGCGACCGAACTCGTGTCGCCATCGCCATAATTCCAGAAATAGGAATCGGCTTGGAAGCTCAAGTTCTCGAACTCTATTGTTACTGGAGAACATCCAGAATTATTATCGGCAGTCATTTGCGCCAGCGGCTGAGGATTCACAAGCACTTGGCTATACGAGGTGTCTACACAGCCGAAAGGCGATATTCCAACAAAAGTCACGTCAAAGACAATTGGATCCACAGTCTCGTTGACATACATATGGGTCGGGTTAGGGAAAGTAGATGTTTGGTCGTCTCCAAAATCCCACAGGTATGAATTCACACCTTGAATAAAAGGCATTTGAACAGTAAACGGCGAACAACCAGAGTCTGGCCAAAGGGTGAATGAGTAGTCTGCCTCGGGATAAACTGTTACTCCGGTCAACGCAGTGTCGTTGCAACCGTTGTCGGCATAGGCGATGAGTTGAACTTCATAAACCTGGAGAAATCCAGTCGTATTGATAAAGTTATGGGTGGGATGTTCAACAGCAGTCGTACTTGAACCATCGCCAAAATCCCACAAGTAGCTAGAAGCTCCTGTAGATGTATTTTCAAAGATCCCTTCAAAAGGCGAGCACGATGGTGGAATGCTGTTCACCAAGAATGAAGCTTGTGCCCCCGGCATAACTGTCACATGGAGTGAATCGGTCGCCGAACACCCGAAAAGTGTATTGGCGGTCATCGTAATTGTGTATGTAGTGTCTGTTGTTCCTAAATTCAAGAAAACGTTCGTAGGTTCATCGGCAGCTGAGGCATTTCCGTCTCCGAATGTCCATACGTAGCTATCGGCTCCAATGGTATTGTTAGAGAAATTAACCTCAAGTGGCGAACATCCAGTGTTGTTGTCGAGCGCTATAATAGGAGTCGGAGCAGGTTCAACGGCAATCGGAAATATGGCCAACGAAGAGCAACTGGCTGTCGTCACTGTGAGTGTGACATCGAAGCTTCCTGTTGAGGCATAGATGTGTGTGGGGTTTTGATCAAGAGAAGTACCTGAGTCTCCAAAATTCCATATCCAACTGGTGATAGGGTCACCCGAATCTGAAGTCGAAATATCGGTAAAAACGGCTTGTTCTCCTTCGCACACATTGTTGGCCAGAAAATCAGGCGTCGGGGCCTCATAAATGCTTATTACCTCCTGATATGTGTCCAAACAACCATTGATGCTTTCAACAGTAAGTGTTGCGACGTAGTTTCCGGTGTTATTATAATCTATTGGTGGTGGATCAAATCCAGAATAAGAAAATGGTGGAACGTCAAAAGTCCACTCCCACGAAGTTGCACCAGTGGAGGCATCCGTGAATAGGACAGTGAGTGAGTCACAACCTGAGTTGTTATTGGGTGTGAAAAAGGCAACTGGACTTGGTAGCACGGTAACTGGGACACAAGCTGTATCAGCGCATCCGCTTGAACTTGAGGTTATGCTAACTGCAGTGCATACGTTGTAGGTTCCTGGGTTGTTGTACACATAAGTGATGTTGCCGCTACCTGTTGGAAGCCAACCGATACCGTCTCCGAAGTTCCACTGGAAAGAATTTGCGCTTGCGCTAGACTCTTGAAAAAATGTAACAGGCTCACCCACGCATATGGTGTCGGCAGTAGGCGATAAACCTGCGAATGGAGGAGGTACAATTTCGATGGTGATGTAAGCAGTGTCTATTCCGCAGAAGTTACTGTCCAATAGCATGACCTCGTAAGTTCCAATTCCTGGATAAGCGATGGTATTCGGAAAAGTTGGAGGCCAGGGAGTCCAGTCGATTATACTATCGGTGCCTTCGCCCCAATAGTCTCCAAAATTCCAATATTCATACCGTTGGTAGATATTACCTTGGAACAGACAATTTCGCTGGGTAGTAT
>JBLHIB010000006.1:0-61612 GCA_047615865.1 Gammaproteobacteria bacterium | reverse complement strand
TAAACACGACCATGAAAAACATTTCGAAAACCCATAAACTCGGCTACGACAAGGTTTGACGGTTGAATGCCATCCAATACGTTCTCACAGGTTTGTTCGACGACCCCATTGATCAAGAATACTAGCGTCTGGCCTAACATAAAAGCGCTTTCCATGTCGTGCGTCACCATGATAACTGTGAGACCAAACTCCTCCTGAATTTCAAGAAGAAGGTGGCAAATATCCATCTTCAAAGATTGGTTCAGTGATGATGTCGGCTCGTCTAGAAGCAGTACATTATTCCCCGTAACGATACTTCTGGCAAGCGCAATTCTTTGGATTTCACCACCACTGAGTTTGTCAGTAGATCGAGCGAGAATATGGCTCACTTTTAATCGATCACAAATTTTCATGATCGCCTCATCATCCACCTCTCGCTTTTGAACACGCAGGCCGAACAAAATATTGTCGAGAACATTCAAATGAGGAAAGAGCGTATTGTCTTGGGGCAAATAGCCCATTAAACGATCTTCAGGCAAGAATTTACTGACATCGTTTTTATCCAAGATGACTTGACCGGCATCAGGCTTCAGCAGACCAGCAATAATTTCAAGCAGGACAGTTTTACCGCTCCCGCTTGGGCCAAGCACAACGTGCATTTTTTTTGCTTCGAAGGTATGGTCGACCTTCAAAGAAAACCCTTCCACTGCAAGTTCTATATTCTTCAATTCTATCACTTGGAGCTCTTTTTAACCAAGCGCAAAGTGGACAATGCCAGCACGCCGATTGAGATTATTATCAAAATAAGAACTACCGTCCCTTCGATATCTGCAGAAGAAAGGCGCAGGAAAATAGAGGTTGGCAACGTTTCAGTTTTCATTGGCATAGCGCCTGCAACAGTAATTGTCGCTCCAAATTCGCCAAAAGCCTTGGCCCAAGCGAGAATAAAAGATGCGAGAATCCCCTTGAATGCCAATGGCAAGGTGACGCGCACAAAGGACTGCCATTGACTGGCTCCTAGCGTTCGGGAAATCTGCTCATAGCGCTCGGGGATCTCATCTATAACTGCTTTGATCAATCGCACGGAGATACCCATTACAGTTACCAATTGCGCGACTACAATGCCCACTGGAGAAAAAACTACTTGAAAGAAACTACTCTGGAATTGAGCGCCATAATCGGTGCTCATAAAAACGAGAATCATGGCCCCCAAGGCAGCTGGCGACACAATCATCGGAATTTCTAGCAAGACGTCCAGTGCACCTTTGAACCAAAACCGGTAACGGCTCATGGCATAAGCGGCAGGAATTGCAATTAAGGTAGAAATCACAGCAGCCAATGTCGCTCCAATAAAACTCAATTTCAGGGCGCTAAGAGTTCTATCAGAGAGGAAGATCTCAAAGAACTTATCGGCCTGAAAAAACCATAGCAATGCGAGGATAAGAACCACGTAAGCGAGGCCAATCCCAAAGGCAAAAGCGATATAACCTGAGGCGCTATTCTTTCTCATTCAGTTCAATCAAGGAGCCAGTTTTCGGGAAGAGAATACTCTCCTCCAACAGGTTTAGGACTGCCGACAAAGTTAAAAGCTTGGTCGGTAGTTGTGAAATAATGATGCTCTTCAAAAATCTCTTTCGCTTCATCCCCCATGACAAAGTCGATGAAATTTTGGGCGAGTTCTTTTTGCTTGGTGAACTTTGAAATAGCGATTGGGATATAACCAACTCGCACTATTTCTTCTGTCTTCAGTTGTACATTTTCAATGTGTGAGGGATTCCAAAATTGAAAAATTCTCCATCCAATGACAGCATCAACAGATTTTAGAGCAACGGCTGTTGCCGTTTTATCACAGCTCTCGGTATAGGTAACCAAATTTTCACGGAACATTTCTACTTGGGCAGAATCAAAGTGCTGTTCTAAAATCTCCACGGCATAACTCCCCACGCATACATGCTCAGGAGCCGCAATTGCCAACTTTAGACCAGGTCGCAATAAATCCTCAAGTTCATTTATACGCTTAGGGTTTCCCAGCTGAACATTGATCGATGAAACGAGGTAAACGGGAACAGAAATGGACTCTGGATACACCATGGATTGCCGGCTTGCTTTTTCCATAAAATCTGGCGAACCAGGAAAAAAAACATCTCCCATTTTAGACAAGGCCATTTGGGATAGCACATATCCTGAGCCTCCATAAGAAGCGTTGACTCGGACACCGGTTTGCTCCTCATAAAGCCTGACAATCTCCTCTGTTGCAGGTTTTGACGCAGAGCCCACGAATACGGTCAGCTCTATTTGCCCTTGTGGCTTATTATTCCCTTCAGAACAAGAAAACATAACACTAGAAGTGCAAACTAAGACGAAAAGCCAAGACCGGAAAAGACGGTAATTATTTTTCACGAACGAAAGAACGGAAATCCGTTGCTACTGCAAAAATGAAACGTTCATCGTTTTGTAGATTCCGGTGGGACATTTATAAACTTCATGACCAAATCAAAGCTGCAGTCTAGAGTTCCCGAAGGGAATAACAAACTGAAGAGGTGACAAATACATGTGTTCTTTGAATGAACCCGTAATTTGAAATCAAATCTCCAATCGTGACCAAGTTTTCCCTACTAACCCTTGCTGTTTTTCTAGGTATCGGTTGAGTGAGGTAAAATTCCGGCGTGGAGCGAAGATATCGCGCAAATGGCTTATTCGAACTGCTCGCAATGCCATCACAAAGTCACAGCAGGACCTTTAGCCTCATGTCTTATGACGACATGGTGGAGAATTCATAGACAGCTTAGTTTGCAATGGAAGAAGGTTGGATACCCTCTTGTCCAGCGGATTCAGACTACCGCCATTTTATGAATGAGCCCGATGTAACGGATGAAGACATTGCCCATATTCTAACTTGAGTGGAACCTTATTTCTAAAGAAAGAATGGTATTCACGGGCAAGACTTTTATTGTGAAGACTGCGAATCTGCCAGCTGGAAGTTGCATGCTTCTATGGACCACTAGCAGAGGAAGTACGGTCAGAAATTTATTAAATAATAGCGCTCTGACGTGGTTCTTTTTCACCAAATTGGTTTGACGCGACAAGCGCAAATAGGAACATGAAATTGTCTGATAAAGTTCAGTTAAAACAGTTTTAAAAATTCTGATTTTCTATGAGTACCTCTTCAAAGCCCTTTCACCTATCTTTGCAGGATGGAAGATCGTAACGCAGACTTGCGTCCAATAACCGATTGGCTGCCTATTACAAAGAATGAGGTACTCAAAAGAGGATGGGACGAACTTGATGTGATTCTCATTTCGGGTGATGCTTATGTAGATCACCCTGCCTTTGGAAGTGCAGTGGTTGGGAGAATTATTGAGGACGAAGGCCTGAAAGTTGCTATTGTGGCCCAACCCAATTGGCAAGACGATCTCCGCGATTTCAAGAAGCTCGGTAAGCCACGCTTGTTTTTTGGCGTGACATCGGGATGTATGGATTCTATGGTCAATCATTATACGGCCAACAAGCGTTTGAGATCTGATGACGCCTATACACCTGGCGGGGTATCTGGTTTTCGACCAGATTATGCCGCTACTGAATATACTAAGATCCTTAAAAGTCTGTTTCCAGATGTGCCTGTCCTTATTGGCGGTATCGAGGCGTCACTGCGCCGCGTGACTCATTACGACTACTGGTCAGACAAGTTGCTCCCTACGATTCTCGAATCAAGTGGTGCAGACATGCTTATCTATGGAATGGGAGAACAGCCCCTTCGTGAAATCCTCACACGGATGAAAGACGGAGAGTTGCTCAAAGACATGCATGATATCAAGCAGACTTCCTTTATGGTCGAAAAAGATTCAGTTCCAACGACTGAATTGAAGGATATTGACTTGCATTCACATGAAGATTGCCTAGAAGATAAGATGAAATATGCGGCAAACTTCAAACACGTAGAACAAGAGTCTAACAAGACTAAAGCTGATAGAATATTACAAACTACAGGAGATCGTGTTGCTGTTATCAACCCGCCTTGTAAAACGATGGACGAAACGGAGATCGACCGTTCATTTGATCTTCCATTTACTCGTCTGCCACATCCAAAATACAGAAAAAGGGGAGCGATTCCTGCATTCGAAATGATCAAGTTCTCTATCAACATGCATAGAGGATGTTTTGGCGGCTGCAGTTTTTGCACGATTTCGGCGCACCAAGGAAAATTCATTGTTAGTCGCTCGGAAGAGTCGATTATGAAGGAAGTTGAACAGGTCACAAACATGCCTGACTTCAAAGGCTACATTTCAGACTTAGGTGGGCCTTCGGGAAATATGTACAAGCTCAAGGGAAAAGACATGTCGATTTGTGATCGATGCGTAGCGCCTTCATGTATCCATCCGGTTATATGCAGCAACTTGGACACGAACCACTCGGCGATGACCAATATCTATCGAAAAGTAGATGATCATCCAAAAGTCAAAAAGGCTTTTGTGGGAAGTGGTATTCGCTATGACCTTCTTACCAAGTCGTACAATAAAAATGCCGATGACTCTATCGACGAGTACATGGAGCAAGTGCAACGACGACATGTGTCGGGCCGACTTAAAGTTGCTCCTGAGCACACCTCAGACGACACCTTGCGCGTGATGCGTAAGCCTTCTTTTAAACACTTCAAAGAGTTCAAAAAGAAGTATGACGCGATCGATAAAAAATTCAACTTACGTCAGAAGCTTATTCCATATTTTATCTCCAGCCATCCAGGATGTAAGGAAGAAGACATGGCCAATCTTGCGTCTGAAACGAAAGCATTAGGTTTTCAGTTGGAGCAAGTCCAAGGATTCACACCGACTCCAATGACTGTAGCTACTGTAATTTACTATGCAGGCGTTCATCCATACACCCTCAAGCCGCACTACACGGCAAAAACGAGGGATGAAAAGGAAAATCAGCATCGTTTCTTTTTCTGGTACAAGAAGGAAAATCAAAAATGGATTCGTGACATCTTATCGAAGCGAGGTCGCAAAGAACTGGCCGATTCACTTCTTACAGGAAAGGCACCACACACTCCAAAATGGTTGGTGGACAAGCGCAAGCAACTAGGACGTAAATAGGACCTAGATATTGAATAGCACTGCAGTGCTATTTGCTTGGTCTAGCCAAGACTGATAGTCTTCTGGCGTATCACATTCTGGATTTAGTAAACAGTTCTCTATTATTTGTGGATACAGCTTATCGTATGCAAGCGTCCCGTTCATTGAAACCCGGCGGTTTATGTGTCGGCGACTAATGTCATCTGCTTTTTTCAATCCAGATGCTGCCAATAATTCCACGAATGATTTGATCAGAGCTTTGTGAAAATGGAATACACGCAACTCCTTGTCTTCTACATTCAAACCGCGAATTAAACTGGCGTTTTGCGTTGCAACTCCAGTTGGACAAGTATTGTTGTTGCACTGCAATGCTTGGATACATCCCACGGCCATCATCATGGCTCGAGCGCTATTGACCGCATCGGCCCCTAAAGCAATTACTCGTGCTACATGAAAACCGGTGAGAATTTTTCCCGAGGCAATGATCTTGATGTCTTTCTTTAAATCGAAACCTACCAAACAATTGTGTGCGAAGGACAATCCGTCTCTCAAAGGCATACCTAGCGAATTTGAAAATTCAACCGGAGCAGCACCTGTTCCGCCTTCTCCTCCATCGATTGAAATAAAGTCAGGTTTGATTCCCGTTTCAATCATGGCCAAACACAAATTCATGAATTCATGTCGCTGACCAATACAAAGCTTAAATCCAATAGGCTTCCCTCCACTCAGTTCTCTTAATTTTTGGATAAATCTCATCATCTCTTGAGGTGAATTGAAGGCTTTATGATAAGGAGGCGAAAGAACATCCGTGCGGGGTTCCACACCTCGAATCTCAGCGATCTCTTCTGTGTTTTTCGATGCCGGTAAAATACCTCCATGCCCAGGTTTTGCACCTTGCGACAACTTGAGTTCGATCATTTTCACCTCAGGTCGTGTGGCATTCATAATATACTTTTCAGGATCAAACCCACCGTCTGTGGCTCTGCAACCGAAATAGCCGGTTCCTATTTGCCATATCAAATCACCGCCTTTTTCCAAGTGATACGGACTTACTCCCCCCTCTCCTGTGTTGTGAGCAAAATTTCCTCGTTTTGCTCCACCGTTCAAGGCTTTTACTGCCCGATCACTCAAGGATCCAAAGCTCATAGCAGAAATATTCAACAGGCTCATATCGTAAGGCTGTTTGCAATCAGGTCCGCCAACCAACACCCTTGGGTCGTGGATAATCTCGTGTTCTTTAACGGGATAAAGAGAATGTTCCATCCATTCATACCCCGTCTTGTAAACGTCCAGTTGAGTCCCAAAAGGCGTAGTATCATTTATGTCTTTAGACCTTTGGTAAATAAGCGTTCTGTGAAGTCGGTTGATAGGTCGGCCCTCAGTGTCAGTTTCGACGAAGTACTGCATGATCTCCGGTCGAATAGACTCTAGCAGATAACGAACATTTCCAAGAACCGGAAAATTTCTCCTTATCGAATGCTTCGACTGGGTCATATCATAAAATCCTAAGAGAATAATTGGAGACAATCCTGCAAGCACCCAAAATGACCAAGTCTGGTCAAAAACCAAACCCAGTGTAAGAAAAAGTCCTACCCCTACAATTACTGCTATTAGATACTGTTTTCGCATAGTGTGAAAGTACTGGTGAATTTCAAAACAGACAAGGATTTCGTATCTTTCCGAACGACCTAATTTATTGACTTGATATACCCATGAAAAGACTTTTTCTGCTTAGCGCGGCATTCCTATTTACTGCCCTTTCATTTGCTCAAGAAAGCATGGATATTCTTCCAGCAAACCTCACCAGAGATGAGGTAGAGCGTGCCATACGGGATGGATATCAACATCCCATATCAGACCGGGGAATTACAACCCCACCTTCCTTTACAGACATCCGTTCGGCGGCCGAGTGGGAAGAAATCCAGGCACTTTGTATTTCTTGGACATCTTATCCTGGAATTCTGAAGCAAATAGTAGCGGCTGCAGTAAATGAATGCGAGGTTATTATTTGTTCTGAAAACCCTGCAACTACAGAGACTTATTTGCTCAACGCTTCGTACGGTGGCCCCATTGATCTTACCAATGTAACCATACTCAATGAACAAGTGAATTCTGTGTGGATGCGTGATTACGGTCCAAATACGGTTTACGGCAGTGAAGTGGGAGATTTGTTTATTGTCGATTGGATCTATAACCGTCCGCGCCCAGATGACGATGTATTACCAGACGCTATTGGAGCTCATCTTGGAGTCGATGTATACAATACAACTACATCACCAAATGATTTGATGAACACTGGAGGCAATTACATGACCGATGGATTCGGTACTGCTTTTTGCAGTGAGCTCGTTCTGGACGAAAACCAAGGAGGTAGCGCTGGCTGGACGACTTATCCCAATCACACTGAAACAGAAGTCAATAGCATCATGAATCAGTACATGGGTATTAACGAATATATCAAGATGCCTACCCTCCCGTTCGATGGCATCCATCACATTGACATGCACATGAAGCTTCTTGATGAAGAAACTTTACTAGTCGCCGAGTATCCAGAGGGAACTGCTGATGGTCCTCAGATAGAAGCAAATATCAACTACGTCTTGAACAACTTCACAACAAAATGGGGAACGCCTTATAACGTAGTGCGCATTCCTTCTCCTCCGCAGCAATCCAACGGAAACTATCCGCCATCAGGATGGTATCTTACTTATACCAATTCAGTGTTCATCAACAACACTGTGCTTGTCCCAACCTATTACAGCCCGCAAGACGAAGCCGCCTTGGCCTTGTATGCCGAGCTTTTACCCGGTTACAACATTGTAGGCATTGATTGCGACAACTCACCTGAGGCGATCATCTCCGCAAGTGGAGCCATCCATTGTATCACCAATTCAGTTGGCGTAAGCGACCCAATGCTTATTAGCTATGCTTGTTTGCCAAATACAAACGACGAAATCAACGATTACTACTTGCAGGCATATCTTAACCATACGTCTGGAATAAGCGGAGCGACACTTTATTACAAGACCGATTTACTAGATCCTTATGTTGCAATTCCTATGGCCGATCTAGGATCAAATGAATGGGGTGCTTCAATCCCCGCGCAGAGTTATGGAACTGATGTCTTTTACTATGTCGAAGGTGTTTCAAACAGCGGTAAAGTTCAAACCAAACCAATGCCTGCTCCAGAGGGCTTCAAGCACTTCCAGATAATCAATGAAATATTTGGTTGTACTGATGCTACTGCCTGCAACTACGATACAACGGCTTCAGTGGACAACAATACGTGCATTCTGCCAGACGGATGCACAGATTCCAACGCATGCAACTTTAACCCTTCGGCACAGTGTGACGATGGTTCTTGTTTAATTGGAATGAACTACAATCTTGCACTGAGCACCGATTGTTGGGGAAACGAAGTAAGCTGGGAACTGAATAACGATTCCGGAACTACCATTGCAAATGGCGGTGGATATGGCAATCAGAACACATACAATGAACCTCTATGCGTAGCCGATGGTTGTTTTGACTTTGTCATAAGTGATTCATACGGTGACGGTATGAATGGCATTGCTTCGGGGTGCGCCGTTGACGGAAATTACATTGTTACAGACGATCAAGGTAACCTCGTATTCCAAATGCTAGACGCAGACTATGGCAATGGAACATCTCACAATTTCTGTGTGAGTCTTTCTGCTCCTGGCTGCACCGAATCAACTGCCTGCAATTACAACTCAATTGCATCCGAAGACGACGGAAGCTGTCTATTTGGATCTGGATGCAGCGATTCAGGAGCCTGCAACTATGATTCTTCTGCTGGATGTGATGACGGAACATGTGAATTTGTCTCTTGCGCTGGCTGTACCATTTCAAACGCGTGCAACTTTGACCCAGCTGCTGCGATTGATGATGGTTCGTGTAACCTGCCCGATGGGTGCACAGACTCATCGGCCTGCAATTATTCGGCCGGAGCGGTTTGCGACGATGCAAGTTGTGAGTATCTGACTTGCCAAGGCTGCAATGATCTAGTTGCTTGCAACTATGACTCATCTGCAACGACAAATGATGGGACTTGCGAGTATACTTCCTGCTTAGGATGCACTAGCGAACTGGCGTGCAACTATAATTCTGCGGCTACCATCGATGACGGCAATTGCATTAACCCCGATGGTTGTGTCGACAGCGCTGCTTGCAACTATGATCCTACTGCCTTGTGCGAGGATGGTACCTGCTTTTATTTTACATGTCAAGGATGCACCAATTCGGCAGCTTGCAACTACAATTCGACTGCAACGCAAGATGATGGAACATGTCTTATCCCGCTTACTTACTTCCAAGATATGGATGGGGATAGTTATGGAAACATTGATGTAGAACAAGATTTCTGTGCACCTCAAGTTGGATGGTCGACAGACAATACAGACTGCGATGATATGAGTCCACAAGTTTATATCGATGCACCAGGAACCAATGAAGGGTTGGACAATGACTGTTCAGGGACAATTGATCCTGATGAACAATTCATTGCTTCTTGTTTGGGTGATTTCAATCTGGATGGCATAATCAATACAGCCGATTTGTTATTCCTTCTCGGTGACTTTGGCTGTCTTGCAGACTGTGCGGCTGATCTGGATGGAGACGACGTCGTTTCGACGCCCGATCTACTTTTGTTCTTGAGTGCTTTTGGACAGTTCTGCGAATAATTCACTTTATCATTTGATGGGTAAAGGCAATTAATCAATACTTCGTAGCTTTGAGACAAATCCAATTGCTATGAAACATATTGTCTCTTTTACATTCCTAGTCCTTCTAGGACTTATGGCCACCGCTCAGCCGAGTTCGCTTGACATGGACCAGATCGTTAACGAATGGCTCGTGGCCAATGAAAATCCTGCTGTTGTGGGATGTGTTGTCATGGACAACGAGATCATTTGGATGGACGCCTATGGCCAAGCCAATATTGCTGATGGATACAATGCAACCGTCGACACACCTTTTATGCTTGCTTCTACGTCAAAGACTTTTACAGGAGCCGCCTTACTTCGTGCCGTTGAAAACGACCCAGATGTTGAACTGTCGGATGCAGTGAACGATCACCTTTCATTTACCGTGAGCCACCCTTCATTTCCGAATACAGAAATCACCATTAAACAGCTTCTCACTCACACAAGCGGAATCGACGACAATTGGGATGTTATGCCTTATTGTGATGGCGACTGCGAAACAGTTTTGGGTGAATTTATGGCTAGTTATTTTACGCCAGGTGAAGCAGACTACAATGCCTCTGCAAATTTTCACAATTGGGAACCAGGCACGACATACAGCTATTCAAATATTGGGACGGCTCTTGGTGGCCATATGGTTGAAGCCATCACAGGGATGCCATTCAATGAATATTGCGAGCAATACATTTTCGAGCCTCTGTGCATGAACAATACACATTGGTTATTGTCTGAATTCGACGATATAAACGCAATTGCCACACCTTACGACACGTGGGATGGCACTGGACCCATTGATCATTATGGCTATCCTGACTATCCTGACGGACAATTGAGAACCACTGTTCGCGACATGGCCAATTGGCTTTTGGCAACTATTAATATGGGAGCTTTTGACACCGAAACTATCATGACCAGCGCGTCTATGAACGCTGCGCTATCGCCTCAGTTCAATACAGACCAAGGATATATTTGGTATACAGTAACGATTGATGGCGACGAAGTTTGGTCCCACAATGGAGGTGATCAAGGAGTAAGTTCTGATATATTTGTTTCCTTGGAAAATAATATCGGCGTGGCATTCATTAGCAATGGAGACGACGAGCTACAGAATCTACTGACTCCCACCTACCAATGGGCAAAAAACCAAAGCACAGCGGGTATTGGTTGGCCCGAGTGTATTACTTCAGTTTCAGAAAGCAGCGATGTTTCTCAATTAGAAATCTATCCGAATCCAGTAAATGAATTTCTCAACATCGAATACACAGGAGCTCAGGGAACAGTTACTATCGAGCTCAGGTCAATTGATGGAAAATTACTCTATCACGAGGACATTCAAGATCAAGCCTATCGGCAAATGAATCTAGGAGATTTCGAATCCGGAAGCTACTTGTTGCACATAACCGGTCAGTCGCTAGACGTTTGGGAGAAAATTATTAAGCTTTAAAAAGCAATCCGATCACTGCTTTATCAAGATTGTTTCGTCCGAATGTGTGCCATGCTCCATCCGGATTACATATGAGCCCGAAGCTTCACTTATCGAATCCAAGCCAAACTCTAGATAGCCTATTTTAAATACTTCAAGGTCAAAGACATCAACTTGATGATGAAAGCGGGCAAGGTGATCCCACTTTAGATTAAGTCGCCCTGTTTGATTGACTTCTTGTCTGCATAGCTCACCCTTTTTTGGATATTAAAGCCTTCGGCAAAGGATGATCAATACTCGACATGGAATTTGCCTCGTGGCAGATGTTCACAAAAGTGATCTCATAAATCCTTATAAAAAAGGGGATACAGGCCTGTAATCAGCTTAATTTTAGGATTTCAGGAATTTGGCTATCAAGTCTTGAATTGAATTGAGTTCAACTTCTACCCAAATGGCGCTCAAAAAAAGGTACAAGAATATTCTGCTTATCGATGATGATGACATCAATAACATGCTGAACCGTCAGTTTCTGACTTTTAGTTTGCGTGATGCCAACATCGTTTGTTTCCAGGATGCTTCCGTTGTAATTGACTATCTGAAAGCAGGTAAGATTATGATACCCGACTTGATATTACTGGATATCAATATGCCAGAAATGGATGGCTGGGAGTTTTTGTATTATTTAAACCGATTGGGAATTGACACCGATGTGATGATGCTTACTTCATCAATTCATTGGGATGATATCAATCATGCGAAAGAATACAGCCGAGTGAAGTGTTACATTGAAAAACCACTTACCGGAGAGAAAATAGAACAGTTTATTGTCAACCAAAACTTTGTCTCCATTGACTTGGATCAATATTAAAGAACAATTGCCCTCGAATGATGAGCGCATACTAGCTTATATTCCCGCCAACAAGGTCTACCTTCCTGGCAAGACTTTGGAGTTTGAATTACGCCATGTGATCGTCCTTCGATTTCTGAAAGATTTCTATCTACCGGGCACCGAAAAATGTGAGAAATACGGCCCGCATTTTTGGCAAGGCGAAGGAAATAGTAACCATTTTTTTCCTGATGTGACCCATTGGATGCCAATGCCAACTGGACCTCAAAAATAGCAACCAACCAAGCATGACAACTCTAAGCGACGCAAATTATCTCGAGAACGTAAAGAAGACGTTCGACTATTACCGAGCTATTGGAGCTCAAGCGATGGACCAAGTAAGTCCGAATAGGATCAACTGGTATTTCCACAATGATTCCAACAGCTTAGCTATTTTGGTAAAACATATGAGTGGGAATTTACTCAGTCGGTTTACTGACTTCCTAATCTCAGATGGCGAAAAACCATGGCGCGACCGTGATGAAGAATTTGTTGACGACATCTTATCAATGGAGCAGTTGTCGGCTGTTTGGAATCAGGGGTGGACTTGTCTTGTGATGACTCTAGACACTCTTACAGAAGGAGACCTAAGCAAGACGGTAAAAATTCGCGGCGAAGATCACACAGTTGTTGAGGCCTTGAACCGACAACTCGCGCATCAGGCCTACCACGTTGGACAAATCGTATTCCTCTGTAAAATGCTCTCGAAAGACTGGAAATCTCTTTCTATTCCCAAGCAAGGATCTAAAGCATTCAACGAAGAAAAACTCTCTGTATAAAGGGCCTATTTTCTGATCACCAATTCATCGCAGAACAACCAAACTGGTTCTCCCGGGCTATCGTGCCATTCAGGAGTTTCTTTGAGATTGATTGCCCGCATTTTCACAAATCTAGCACTTGTGGTCTGGTTCAATTCAAAGTTTTGAATCATCTGGGCCTCTTCAGTGAGCGGAATATCATGTCCAACACTTCCAAGTGCGGTCCAGTTTTCACCATCTGATGAAGTCGAGTATTCAACTGACTGAGGTAGGAATATCCAAGCATTGTTGTACAAGTAGAAATTGGAACTAAGTGCCGAAAACTCAGTTTCGTCTTCCAAGTCAACCACTATTTCCAAATCATTGAATTGCAAGGCTTGCCAATGTCCGTCTCTAAAGCTTGACGAGCCCAATACTCCATCGACCAAAGCCGAATCACCACCTCCAGTGTAATAAGGACTGTAAGTATAATTCAACGTAAACGGGTGGTTAAGTCCTTGGTGGAATTCCACATTGTGCTGAATAGGTTCGTAGGCTTTTCCTTTCCAGGATGCCTCAAATATTATCTCTTGTTTGCCCGTTACCGCTATCGGACCACCATAAGGCAAAACCTCTGAACTAACTGTTCCGGGTATCCATGATATTTCTACGCTCTTGCTGCGAGGAATAGCTTCTACTTGGATTAAATTCTCTTGCAAACTGGTAACAATTTCAATAGGAGTCGATTCAAATCCATAATCCACACCTAAGGCATCAAGACGAAGATAATGGTCATTGACCCGGCTTTGAAATTCTTCGAAATCACGATTTTCAGGATAGCTCCATAGCACCTCAGACAAAGCTAGAATTCGAGGGAAAACTTTGCTATCGACAGTTTCTTGAGGAGCGCGTTCGGTCCACATATTGCACTCGCCTCCAATTATGAAATGGTGCAAACTATCGGCTAGACCCTCCGGAATTGGATCGAATCCGTACACTTCCTCCAGATCAGTCGCAGCCAAACCATAATCGAAATAACAGTGTGATGTAGGGCTCATAATAACCTCATGACCTTGGTTGGCAGCGTCCACACCACCTTGCATTCCACGCCACGACTGAACTGCTGCTCCGGCTGGAATACCACCTTCAAGGATTTCATCCCAACCAATGAGTTTACGATCATTCTCTTCCAAGAAAGCCCCTATCTCACTAATAAACCAGCTTTGCAATTCATGCGTATCGTGCAAGCCCATAGTTTCAATTCTCTTCTGACACTTGTCGCAATTCTCCCACCTGTACTTAGGAGCCTCATCTCCACCTATGTGAATATACTCAGATGGAAAAAGCTCCATCACTTCAGTGAGCACATCTTTCAGGAAGACGAACACACTGTCATTTCCTGCACAATAAATATCCTTGAATACACCCCATTCATTCTCAACTACAACATGTTGTCCTCGACAAGATAACTCGGGATAGGAAGCAATTGCCGCAACACTATGCCCTGGCAATTCTATTTCTGGGATGATGGTAATATGTCTTTCTGTAGCATACTTTACAACATCACGGATTTGCTCTTTAGTATAAAACCCACCGTAGCGTTCACCGCTCTCTTCTGTGCGCCACGCGCCTATTTCTGTAAGCGCTGGATACTTCTCAATTTCAATTCTCCAACCTTGATCTTCAGTTAAGTGCCAATGCAGGGTATTCATCTTGTGGTATGCTAAAAGATCGATGTATCGCTTGACAAAGTCTACTTCCATGAAATGTCTGCAGCAATCTAATAGCAGTCCGCGGTGTCCAAACTTCGGATGGTCCTCGATCATCAAACAAGGCAATATCAATGGTTTATCGGTGCTCGTTTCAAACTCTGCTCCGGCCAATTGGCGGAAAGTTTGGATAGCATGAAATATTCCACTCCGCCCTTCTGACGTAATCCACACATAATCAGGATGCACCTCAACCGTATATGCTTCCGATTGGGCATTTCCATTTTTCAAGAGGTTCAAATAGACACTCCCTTTTTCAGGTTTTCCAGTTCTCTTTTCTTCAACCAAGAGCTTGGTTCCTGTGGCACGCTCTAGCCATAATGCGAGCATCTCTCCTTCTGGAACAGCACCTTTGTTTACATAAATAACCGCGTCGGGCCCCATAGTCCAAGTTCCATCAAAACACATCATTTGTGAGGGTGTGGGAATTATTGATGGACAAGAGTCAATTCTCTCAGGCATTCCTGTACCGCAGCCAAAAAATAGGGCGACGACCAGCAGCAACAAGGCTATTCTCTTCATGAAAAGGCTATTTATTCGAGTCAAAAGGTTGGTCAAACTGCAACGGAATGAATTGTCCGAATACACCAAGATAAAGGTAGTCTTCGTCTCCCAAGTCCACTGTGAAAACGGAGCACAATTGGTAATTGTCGCGCTGAGTAATCGCCGATGAGAATTGTGATCCAATGGTGGATAGAATACCACCCAACAAATCGTTCAAATCTCCCTCACCTTGCTTAGAAAGGCGCTCTTCCATTTTCCTTTCCGACCAGTCACGAAATTCTCTTTTATCGGGATTGGTGAAATACAGTCCTGCTGCCACAAGTGCAACGAGGATCAGCATCGTACTGAACTTTTTCATCGGCTACAATTTGACTCAAATTACGGGAAAATCAGTGAACACTAGGCGATTACAGACTGCAATTTTGTCCTTTTTGTTAAAAGGTAAAAGACGGACTTTGTCTTACTTCTATTTTCGATTGGCTAGGGCAAATATTGAGAACCTCAAAATCACCTCATTAGTTTTGGATCATAATCCCAATCAATATGCAAACCCATGGTTCCTCCCCAACGATGTGCTTTGGACTGAGTTCTAACAATATCAACAGGTGTGTTGTCGATAGCACTGGCAGCATCAATAATTGGTGCGTCATTTGGCAATATCTTGAGTGTATCGATGATAGCCGGAATTAAAGTAATATCTGCTCCTAGTCGGCGCTTCATTTTACGTCCAAAACTTCTAAGCATGGCAGTCTGAAATTGATCTGTAGCAAGGGCCACATTCTCCAGTCCATGGAACTGGGCTAAGTGCCAAGAATAAAACATATTTTCAGTGCTGTGCTGGGCCAATGTATCTAGAAAAATGCACTCCACTGGAACACCGAGACCTTGGGCGTACATTGACATGATTTTGCATTCAGTGTATTCATTGTAAACGGCTCCTCCTGAAAAGATTATATTCTTGGTAATTCCTTTTTCGTATAGATGTACAGCCCAGCGCACACGCATGGTCATAACTTGAGAAAAGGAGTCGTCATCATACGGAACACCTGGAACGATAATGGCATCAAAAGGCTGCTTGGCCTGAGCTTTGACATACAACTTCTCAGTACGTATGCATCCAGCGAGAACCACTACTGCTCCAAAGTATATTATCCATTTCATCATAGTCAGACAAACAACGCAAAATTAAGCTTAAGTATTGGTGACAAGGTGCACAGAAATTAACTATTTGGACTTACGAAAGCTAAACAGAAGAGGCCGCTAGCCAGAGTTATCAAAGATTCCACAAAGTAGCAGCGACTACACCCGCAGTTTCTGTGCGCAATCGAGAAGAACCCAAAGTCACTTGAACAAATCCATTTTCTTTTGCCAAGGCCAATTCATTTGGAGTAAAATCACCTTCAGGACCAACAAGCAGAAGTGCGTCTTGATCGGCCAATATAGCGTCTTGGAATGCTGGACCAGGATTGTCTTCATCTAAGTGAGCGATGAATTTTTGTGGGAAATCTTCGGACATCAAATCGGCAAAAGGCATGGCTTCATACACTTTAGGAAGAAAGTATTTCAGCGACTGTTTCATGGCCGAAATGACAATTTTCTGAATGCGTTCATTTTTCAGCACTTTACGCTCGCTGCGATCGCATATTACAGGAAAGATGGCACCAATTCCAATCTCGGTGGCTTTTTCGGCAAAGTACTCCATGCGATCCAAGTTTTTGGTAGGAGCAATAGCAACCGACAAACGACCAAGTTTCTCTTTGTACTGGATCTCCTCCACCACTTCGACGATAGCACGTTTGGGGTTATCTTCCAAGATAGTGCCTCTGACTAACTTGCCATGGCCATCAGTAAAAAACACCTCATCCCCGGCACTCTTACGAAGCACGCGGATGAGGTGTTTAGACTCTTGTTCATCAAGACGAAATCTTAACGACTCAATGGATTCTTTGTAAAACAGTTGAATATCCGGCATAGGGGCCAGGCTAACTGAATTATACTTGAACAGTAGACTTAGGAGCGGCATTGAGGATATCCTCGCTTGCAGCTTCTTTGTACTGGACAAAATTCTTATTGAACTTATCAGCCAATTCCTGAGCTTTCGCATCATAGGCAGATTTGTCGGCCCAAGTAGACTTAGGATTCAACATTTGTGCAGGAACACCTTCGCAAGAAGTAGGCATCTCGAGTCCGAAAATTTCATGTGTCTCGAAATCAACATCAGCCAACTTACCTTCGAGGGCAGCTGTGATCATTGAACGAGTATATTTGAGTTTGATACGATCACCAACGCCGTACTCTCCTCCACTCCATCCTGTATTGATCAACCAAACATTCACCTCGTTCTCGTCCATCTTTTTACCTAACATATCGGCATACCGCGTAGGATGTAATGGTAAAAATGGCGCTCCAAAGCAAGCAGAAAAAACAGTTTGGGGCTCAGTAATCCCTGCCTCTGTTCCCGCTACTTTTGCTGTATAACCAGAGATGAAATGATACATCGCTTGTCCTTTTGTCAATCGCGACAGTGGAGGCAAAACACCAAAAGCATCACACGTAAGGAAGAATATATTTTTTGGTAGACCACCTTTAGATGGCTCCATAACATTATCGATATGCTCGATTGGATAAGACACACGCGTGTTCTCAGTTCTCGAAGAATCAGAGTAATCAGGAGTACATCCGTCATCCTCAAAGCCAATATTCTCCAAGATCGCACCGAACTTAATAGCGTCCCAAATTTGAGGCTCTTTGTCTTTGCTCAAATCGATACACTTAGCATAACAACCTCCTTCAAAGTTAAAAACTGACGTATCAGACCAGCCATGCTCGTCATCACCAATAAGGCGACGGTTTGGATCAGAAGATAATGTTGTCTTGCCTGTCCCCGACAAACCAAAGAAAACTGCAGTATCTCCTTTCTCACCTACGTTGGCCGAGCAGTGCATAGAAAGCACTCCGCGATCTTGTGGAAGAATGTAATTCAAGACCGAGAAAATTCCTTTTTTGATTTCGCCAGTATATCCAGTACCTCCGATAATGATCATCTTAGAAGTAAAGTTGATGATGGCGAAGTTGTGCTGACGTGTGCCGTCGATTCCGGCAACCGCCATAAATCCTGGCGCACATACTACGTGCCAATCTGGAGTAAAATTCTCCAATTCGTCGTTTGTTGGACGAAGGAACATGTTATTGGCAAACTGGCTAGACCAAGGAAATTCGGTCACTGTTCGCACATTCAATCTGAAATCATCCTCAGCACATACATAGTTGTCGCGCACGTAGACATCTCTGTTAGTCAAATAGGCTTTCATACGATTGAACAAAGCATCGAACTTTGCAGGCTCGAATTTCTTATTGACATTCCCCCACCATACAGTGTTCTCAGTTATATCGTCGCACACAACGAATCTATCTGCCGGCGATCGTCCGGTGAATTCTCCTGTATCAATGGCAATTGCACCAGTTGAGGTAAGCATACCTTGTCCGAGAATTATACTCTCCTCCACTAATTCTGCCGGTGACAGATTCCAATGTGCATTGGCTACTCCTTCTAAGTCAATTGACTTTAGAGACGCATTTTCTGCTCGTTTTCCGAAATTGTTCATTCCCTATGTGTTGATATTCACGTATGAATTAAGGGGCAAAACTAGGGCTTTTCCATGCACCTAGTGTAAGTATATGGCCTAAAGAATCCCTGTTTTTTACACAATCTTTCCTCTCTTGCGGATACTGTATATCCTACAGTATGCCTATAAAAACCCTGAAATTCTAAGAATTATGTGAAGCTCTGCGTCACACATAAACATAAAAGAAACATGGAATCCTGTTGCGGGAATTGCCCTAATCACCAATTTTTATCATTTTCCACACAAATAAAGCCCACCCAGCAAGAAGCAGACCACCCCCTATAGGTGTTACTGGCCCTAGCAACGACACCCAATTCCATCCCCATGAATGTCCCAATACAAGCAAATAAATGCTTACCGAGAAGAAAATCGTGCCGACAATAAAGAGGCGCGAGACCCAAGTCATCGAGATTCTTAATTGCCCTGAAACTAGGCCCAATAAAAGAAGAGCCAATCCATGAATCATTTGGTATCGCACGCCCGTATTGAATGAGAGCAGTTGGACTTCGGTGAGAATCGCTTTCAACGCATGTGCCCCAAAAGCTCCAAGAACAACGCCGAACAACATAAAAAAACCGCCCCAAATCATAGAATTACGCATAAGCTTGTGACCTTCGTCCATCGTATCAAGGATTCGTTTATTTTTGTCAAAAATAACATTCCACAACACCATGAATCGAACAATCACCTCAATATTTCTATCTGCCGCATTGGTATTGACCTTGAATTCTTGCAACAGCAATGAAGATTCAACTCTAGAATCAACTCCGGAATCAACTCCAACGAAAGAAGCAGCGCCGCAAGCGCAAGAAGCCGCGGCAACTCAACACACCTTCACGCCCGAAGAAATTCAGGCCAGAAAAGAACGCAAAGAGAGTATTCAAGCTGAAAGTAAGCGCTTACGTGAAGAAAATCCAGTATTGGCCTCAGAATACAACACGACCTCCGTTTATAAGTATGTCATTACATCTCCTGAGTTTTCGATTTTTGCAAAATTATTGAAAGCTTCAGATCTCAGTAAGACAATGCACGGATCGAAAATGACTGCATTTATTCCAAATAACGAGGCCTTTTCAAAAGTTGACCAAGGTATTTTACACAAAATATTCAAGCCTGCTAAGAAAGATGCTTTGAATAAATTCATCAACAATCATATTTGTATGCCTGCTATCGGAGTAGAGAAATTAGGCTCAGCTGTTGGTCTGAGCGACGGAAATGGAAATGAAATCAAAGTAAGCAACGAAACAGTACTTTCGGTGAATGGTGCAGAAGTAATAAAAAAAGACATCACCACTAAAAGTGGCAATATCATTCAGATAAAACTTCCAATAGGCTTTCCTACAAGTCTATAAAAACCAGAAAATATAGCCTTCGGCAAATGAAATGTCGGGGCTAGAATTCTGCTCTGATTTCTGCCTTTAAAACTTTAAGGGCAAGCTCAATACCACTATTACCAACTTGATTTTCTAGTTGAAAGATTTCTTCGCACAAGCGCAAGGCCGAATCCGCGGGTTTGCATTGAGAGGCAGCTACTTGATACAATTGTAAAGTCTCCTCTTTTGCTGATATCAGCACCTGCCAAGATCGGTCGGTCACATACATTTGCAGACTCACATTGTGTTCAAATTCGTGGCGGAGACCTTTGCTTAATTCCAAATGTAACTGCCCCGCAGTCATTGCTCCTTGGTTGAGCCGCATAACCATCGAAGAAGGTCTAAGTCGCTCCATCATAACTACTAGACGTTCGATGGCACTAATTTTTAGCGGCAAAATAACTTTCAAACGAGAAATACTTTGTTCGGCATTGATTTGGTCTTTCTTGACCGATGTGAGCCTATCAAAGAAAAATAGGGCAAGCAACATCACAATAAAAGCGGGAAGAATGATCTTAGCTAATTCGAGCATAATCTTAAGATTGACTAATTTGCGCCCAAATGTAATAGGTTTTTGGTCGGTTTGATTGTATCTATTACAACTCATATTTTATGAAAATTCAACACCTCCTTTTTTTCCTAATTCTTTTTCCCGCATTTGGGCAGGCTCAATATGAATTTCACCGCTACGATGAGATCGATATTCTAGTAGACGGCTCACCGCTTAAGAGCGCTTGGGCAGGTGGTATAAATAGCGGTCAGCTTTCTCGTATCGACCTCAACAACGACGGACTAGAGGATCTGTTTATCTTCGACAGAATTGGCAATCGCATCCTGACTTTCATCAATGAAGATGGGACCTCCGGTCAAATGAAGTACCGCCATGAATACGAGTACGTCGACAATTTCCCAGATTCTTTAAAAAGTTGGGCCTTGCTGCGCGATTCAAATTGCGACGGTAGTAAAGACATTTATTCTGGAAAAAACAGCAGCATCATGATTCACAAGAATGTTGGCAATGATGAGCCTGCGTTTGAGCTCACCTATGCTTTGACTAGTGCCTCATATAATCTCAGTGGAGTTCCATTTGATGCACCTATTTATAGTATTTCGGTAGATATACCATCAATCGTTGATTACGAAGGTGATGGCGATATGGACATAATTACCTGGACTGAGACTGGAGGCACCCTATACTACTACAAGAATATTTCCATTGAAAGTGGCGAGTGTGAGACACCTTTGTACCAAACGGCCAATCGCTGCTATGGCAAATTAGGTGAAGCTTCAGAAAGTTTTGATTTGTTCTTTGGATCAGATTTTGAATGCGCTTTCAATGTTATCAACCCTGAATTTACGGATGATGGATCTCGTGATGGAGTGCATACCGGTGGTACCATTTTGAGCATTGACTTGGACCAAAACGGCATCAAGGACTTGGTGCTAAGCGATGTGACAGAAACCTACTTTGTCGCAGCCCTTCTGCAAGAGGATCCAGAAGACCAATTGGACGAGGCTTTTGAAGTTACTCCAAATTTCCCCGAGGGTTATATTGATGCTGAGGGAGTTGATATGAGAATCTTTCCTGCTGGATTTTACGAAGACGTAAACAATGACGGGGTTCGAGACTTAATCGTTAGCCCCAACGGCACAGTGGACACAGAAGACGATAACTCTATGATTCTATACCTCAATAATGGTGTGGATGACTTGCCCGACTTTGAGAAGATCGAAGAGGATTTCTTGCAAAAAGACATGATTGACCTCGGTAGAAATGCACATCCTGTTGTGCTTGATTACAACGGAGATGGACTGATGGATTTAGTTGTTGCCAACAAAGAATACAACCAAGATGTGAATGAACACCCTTCACAATTGGCCCTATTCATCAACATTGGAACAACCACAGAACCTGAATTTGAAGTAGTCGATTTCAACTGGCTAGACTTACCTCAATACGGAGTCGAAAGCGTACACCCTGCATTTGGTGATATGGACAACGACGGAGACCAAGACCTGATACTAGGTGAAGAAGGCGGAATCATGCACTACTTTGAGAATACTGCAGGTGCAGGAAATCCAATGGAAATGACTTTGACTATTCCAGGAATGACATACACCGATGAAACGGCTATGGATGTGGGCCAATTTGCCGCTCCACAGATATTTGACCTAGACGAAGATGGCCTGCTGGACTTGGTCGTTGGAGAACGAAATGGAAATGTAAATTACTTGCGCAATACGGGAACGGTTGAAAATTTTGCTTTTGAACTAGTAAACGATTCAATAGGAAATGCATTGGCTACAAATTTCCTTGGAATCTTTGGCAACTCGGTTCCATTCTTATGGCACAATCAAGAAGGCGAAATCCAAATGATCATGGGCACAGAAACAGGATACATTAGTCACTTTGATAATATTTCTGGCAATCTTGAAGGAGATTTCAACTTGGTTACCGATGAATTCGCTGGTATCTGGGAAGGCACTTATTCAGGAGCTTGGATGCATGACTTTACAGGCGACGATACGCTTGATCTTGTGTACGGCCAAATTGGTGGCGGACTTGCATTCTACAAAGGGGGTAACATCATTATCGATGTTCCTGAGATCACCGAGGTCATTAATCTGGGTATGTTTCCAAATCCAACTTCTGGAATTCTCAACGTTATAGGCCTAGAGCAAATCGCATCTACGAAGCAGCTTATCATCCTTGATCACCTTGGAAGACAGGTTATGCTTACTGCCTGCAATAACGGCGCGCAGTGCACCATTGATGTGAGTTCACTCGCTGGTGGATTGTACATCCTACAAGCAACCAACAAACAAGGCAACGTGCTGGGAATTGGGAAATTTGTAATGAACTAGAGAGCAAAACGCTTCTTTAAACGACTGCCCTTTTTGCCTGACTTATATGTCGTTGGTTATGATAAATGACCACGCGACATGTATCCCCTAATCGCAACTTCAACGTCTTGCTGATGCTGATGGCAGTCCGCGTTTTTTTCAAATCTACCTTGCGAGAGGTGTCCAACAATTCCAAGGTTGTCTTTTGATAATCCAAGAACTTCTCGAGCACATCAACACCTAGTTCACTACCGTTTGGATTTTTATCTACGAAGGTTTTCATCTTGTTGAGCTTTGGCTTGTCGGCGACAGAATTGGCAAAGTAATTCCCCAATACGCCACTTTTGAATTCTTTCGAAGGCCGACTGAATTTTGATTCCGTTATACACTTCTTAATCTCGGGCATATAAAAGTCACTGTATAAGTTCAAGTGCTCGATAGCCTCAAGAGCACTCCAACTATCGGGGCTTGCCTTTTTATTCAGGCGATCCACGGATTGTTGTTGGAGGAGTTGCACGTCTTTGATGTTTTGCTCAGTGCGCGCAATCAAATCGGCTAGAAGTTCAGCAGTCTGAAATTTCATGTTCTTTTTTTGACAAAGTTGCGAACTGCAGGGAAGATAAACATTGATTTGAGTCAAGAGTTCTCGGCGACAAATTGTTTCTCAGTTTTCCTTTCTTTTTGTTGCTCCTCAGAATGCTTTTGTCGTGTGGGCGAGGGTACAAATATAGGTCCCCTACAGGGTCCTTTGTTGTTTAGGCACTGGCTGTTATAGAGCGGGAACCTCTGCGAGGTTCGGGCTGACGAAAGAGAGCAGCTAGCCGACAAAAGAAGGCTTAGCACGGAAAACTCATTCGAGAGGCCAAGCCCATTTTTCATTTTGAATTTTCCATTTATAATTTGATAAAGACCATCTTTGATTTTTGGTTGTTTTTGATCAAGAAAAAGTGACAGAAAGTGAAGAGAACGGAGTAGGTAAACTTTCGTCGTCGAGACACTATTTCTTCATCCGCGAAAGCGTCTCCGGAGTCATCCTTAAATACGAGGCAATGTGCTTATTCGGGATTTCTTGAAACAATTGCGGACTCCTTTTTAGCACCCGGAGGTAGCGTTCTTTGGGCGAACTTGTCAGAATATCCCTTTCCCTTTCGAGTTGCTGCAAGACCAAAAGCTCAAGGGCCATTTGCCAACCTTTGAGGTTGTCCTCGCTGGAATTTACGAGGGCCATGAAGGCGTCTTTTGAGATGGAAACTAGCTCAGTTTCTTTGATGGCTTGAACGTAATAATCGGAAGGTTGATTGTTGAGAAAAGAGTCTAGAACTGCGAAAAATGAATCGCGGTAGCCAAAGCGGACTACTTGTTCCTCTTCCTGATCTACAACGTAAATTCGCACGCTACCCGAAATCACAAAATACAGCTTGGTGTCCACTTTTCCATGCACATCCAAATACTCGTTGCGACGTAGGACAATTGGTGGATTCCACAGATTGTGTTCTTCGATTTGTTGGATTAGCTTCTCAATCAAACTCATGCTCGGACTTTGAAAGTAAAACTAACAAAAAGGAAGGCCATCGATCAAGCTTTTTCCCATCAGATGTTGCAAACTGGGCAATTAAACACGCCCAAGTATCCAGACTTATCTTTTCACAGAAAGTGTTTCCGTATATCGCTGTGTATCGGTTTCAATAACAAGGGTATAAAACCCTGCGGGCAAATGATGAACATCAATCGTACGTTCAGTATTTTCCACGTTGCTAATCACAGCTCCTGCAGAATTCAGCACGTAAATGCGACTCACATTCCATGCTTCTGGTAGCTCGAAAGAAGCTTGGTCTGCGCTTGGGTTTGGATATACATTGAAACCTAAATCTTCTTTGGCAACATTCTCCGAAACACCCACTGCTTCATATTGAGCTTCGATGAAAGCAAAACACTCCATCATCTCATCTGGATAAGTCGGAAAATCGACTGTGTGCCCTACTCCTTCGATTTCGTTCAAAATCGATTGCCCGCCATGGGCGATAATGCCGTCATGAATTGTATTGGCAACAGTTATAAAGTTCTCGCTGTCTTGCAAACCGATACAAATACATGCAGGTGGGAAATCGGCAATGTCGTCGAAATTGGTCTCGAGCTGGCTATCACTGCCTGCGGCAAACGGTATAACGCCTCGTAAATTTGGGATTGGTCCGTTGTCGGTATCCATCGATACGATTACAGCATGTCGGCCACCGTAAGACAGACCTGTGAGGTAAACGTAGTCGGGATCAATGTTGTAGATCGATATGGCATTTTCCAATGAATACTGGAACAGTTGCTTGGTAAGGCCTTCCTCATTCCAGAAATGCTCGGCGTTCTCTGGGCATAGAATTATTGCATCCAGACTATCGGAAAGGAATGTAAGTTGATCTCTGAATTGACCTGCATCTGAATTTGGTCCACCTCGAAATCCTACGACCAACTTATAACTTTGCTCGGCATCGTAGTCGGTCGGAACGTAAAAATATAACGTACGTGTTTCCATGTAATCCACTTCGTCAAAGGCTACAGACATATCGAAGCTTCCGGTCTCCTGTGCGCTTAAGAATATGGATAAAAAGAGTAACCCTAATATGCTTGAGAGATGTTTCATGATATGTTGATTGGTATGCTGACTATAGCCGAAAAGTATTCCTCAATTGTTATGAGACTATCACGACACAGAATTAATGTTGAACCACTACGGTTCCCCAGCTTGTGTGGGTCGCAGAAGTCATACGAATGGAATAAAGTCCATCCGCAAGATCAGCAGTAACAATGCGCTTACCGACGCCAATAAGCTGCTCTTGAATTACAAGTCGGCCAGTGGACGTATACACTTCAATAAAACAAGTTCCGTTAGAGTTGGTGATGAGTTCGAAGTGGTCATTTGCTGGATTCGGAAATACCAGCATTTGCGCATCGCGCTTATTTTTTTCATCCTCAATATTGTCCAGAAAACAAGGCTGAATTAAGCTGGCTCCATCCAAATCCCACTCGGAAAGAATAGGAATACACAAGTGAGTCATTGCGGTTACCGGTACATCGGGCAATCTCGGAGTCTCGCTGAAATCGTAAACGGTATAGGTATTCGTCACGTCCCAAAGTGCGTTGTTGATTGTTGCGTCGTTGCCATTCACTGAAGAATCAATTGCAACAAGTGCATCATCGCCTTCGTCCAACTTCCAATAGCCAATTAAGTTGGCATAACTCGGGTGAGCATCGGAAAGCGTGTTGCACGACCAGTCTCCTATATCGACAGCATCAATCACTAAATTCCACACCCGTACCTCGGCAATTGAGCCATCAAAGTCGTAATCCAGATCGATATCAGTTCCAAAGAACAAGCCCTCGCCCGTGTCGATATCGCCAATGCCCGAGATGTCTTCAGAATCCACAAAAACTCCATCTTCATACATGGTCATAAGGCCATCACGATCGAAAGAAACGCTCAAAGTATGCCATTCATTGTCAGCAATTGCTCCTCCTGTTTCAATGTCTACCCGGTTGTCTCCATCGCCAATATTGACCTTCCATTCGGGGCCTCCACCAATGACAAATGAAAATACGAATCCAGGATAAAAACCAGAATCCCAGTCCTTATTTCCCACGATTGATACATCTGGACTTTCCGTAGTTCGCACGCGGCATTCGATGGTGAAATCTTGATCTGTACCGAAATTGAACAGTTCGTTGTCAGGCACCTGCACATAGTCATTGTCTCCGTCAAATTGCAATTCAGGAATATCATCTCCCAAGCAATTGTCAGGGTCGTCGATGATCACTTCGCTATCTGCCAGTACAACTTCAGTTTCCACAGTGTTACCGCTCGCAATAACAAAAACACGTTCTTCCTCGATGCTTGTACCGCCATGGGAAAATCCATTTCCACCATGGTCGGGCGTTAGAAGAATCAACCAATCCTCATCGGCATAAGTAGGTCGCATTGTAATTGCCTCGATAATCGGTCCAATGAGATCATCCGTGATTTCGATGGCGTCGATATACTCTGACACATCAGGAGAAAAGCCATACGAATGTCCTGCGTGATCAATGTCGTCGAAGTGAATGAACATACAATCAGGATCATTGTTGGTGATGTAGTCAACGGCTTCCGAGCTTAAATCGGCATCGCTAGTCACGTTCAAGATATAGTCGGCCGAACCATCTACAATTTCATCGTTGATAGGCGCCCAGTGACAAATTGAAGCTGTGTTGAATTCAGGATCATACTGCTCAACTCTGGTAAAAATCGGCGGGAACTCGGCATAGTTATTCGGAGAGAAATCGTTTCCTGTAACCAAGTGTTTTTCCGACCACACTCCACATAAAATGGCCGACCAGCCTGGTCCGCTTATAGTAATGTCATCATTCAGGGCATCAGGACTATAGAATCCATTATCGATCAATGCATCGACATTTGGCGTATTGGCCAGTTGCAAGGCATCGGACCGACAGCCGTCCATTCCAATGATTAGTACTTTTTTGGTGATCTGTGCTTGAGCGGCAAATGTGGCTACAAAAGCAAGAGTGATGAGAAGTAGTTTGTTCATGCGAGAAGTTGTCCGACGAAAGTACGCTTTAGCCGAAGGACAAACAAACGATCAAAATATCGGTCTGCGCTTGCACGCAAACCTAATTCTTATACTTTAGTCGACATACGGATGCAAGCCACAAAAGAACAACAGGCGATCATCCTAAACAGTGAGGAAAAAATTTCAGAACTAGCTTACAACAATGATGAATTGCAATATCAATTAAATCAAATGTCAGAACAACTGAACTCACTTATTGCTGTAGTCAACGCTTGCTGTGATTCAGACTTGAAAAACATGGAATTAGAGAATGACATTCAGATAAATCCAGAAAAATCGAATGAACTAAATCAGAATGCTCCTAATCCTTTTATGGAAACTACAAAGATTTCATGCACTTTGGCACAAGATGCCTTGGCAACTGTGAAGATTTATAATAGCTATGGTCAGGTCATTGATACGTTTGTTAGCAAGACCCAAAATGAAGGAAACCATAGTATCCAATGGAACGCCAACGGGATGGCCGCTGGTATTTACTTCTACTCTTTGGAAATTAACAATGTCGAGCAAGTTCGAAGAATGGTAAAATTGTAATTTTTTCTCTTTAAGGTGCTTCTCATTGAAGTTCCTTAAATAACAACTAGAATCCTTGCTCTGTGCACATTAAGGGAGGTTGTCAATTGATTGCCTCCCTTTGCTATTTTGACTGGGCACCAATTACAAAATCCAGTCACCTCATCCAAATGGAGTTTTTAATGAATAACGAGCTGCATAAAAACGTCAGTATTCGCAAATATATACCAATCGGTATTTTATCCTATCTTTGCATCCACATGCTCACCAAAGCCGAAATAACAACCCAGTTCATAATCGATACCGTCGCCCCTGTTTTCAATAAATTCGGGTATGCGGGAACTTCTATGTCGGACATTACCAAGGCAACTGGATTGACAAAAGGCGCTGTCTATGGCAACTTCGAAAACAAGGAGCAACTTGCCCTCGAGGTATTCAACTTTAGTGTGCGTCGAGTAATTTGGAAGGTTTCGGATCGTGTGAAGGAGCAAGATTCTGCTACTGACAAACTCAAGGCAATTACCAGATTTTATCGTCAGTACTATGAAATGGTCATTGACTTTGGTGGTTGTCCTTTGTTGAACGTGGGCGTTGACACCAACAATACAATGCCAGTACTTCATGCTCAAGTCCTCTCTGTCCTGAAGAAGCTGCAAAATAACATCAAGGCAATTTTCGACCTGGGTATTGCGAATGGTGAGTTCAAGCCAGACTTAGAATCTAAACGCTTGTCTGCGCGCTTTGTATCACAAATTCAAGGCGCTGTCTTCACTTCAGTTATGCTTAAAAACCACGACCACCTTATTGACATGACCGACTTTATCGATCATGAAATTGACGCTACGTATTCGAACTAATATTTTTTTACCCCACAATATACCAATTGGTATAATCACATATTTATGAAACTATACCTCTTTCTCTTCCGCATCTACTTTAAAATTTTAGGAAGTGTTTCACCAAAGACGGCTTCTATTGTTGCTTTCAAATTATTCCAAAAGGTGCGCGTACTTCCTATCAAACCCAAGGAGGCCGAATTCTATGCCAATTCTAGACGGTTTGCTGTTCAAGATGAATTGACAGAAATACTATGCTACGAGAATGGGCCCAAAGACGGTTCTCTCATTTTCCTTGTGCACGGATGGGAATCGAATGCTGGAAGTTTAAACGGAATTGTCTCGGCGCTAGCCGCAATTGGAAAACGCGTAGTGAGCATTGATTTACCCGGACACGGTAAGCATACTGCCACCCATACCAATCTTCTCGAGTGCAAGTCTGCGTTTCAATCTGTCATAAAACACGTGAACCCACAAGAACCATTTTCTGTGCTCTCCCACTCTTTCGGATCGGCAGTAACGACATTTGCGTTAAGCGAAGAAAAAAGAAAAGTAGACCAACTTATCTACCTCACCACTCCCAATGAGATGACTGTGATTTTTGAGGACTTTGGCAAACTTGTTGGCTTGAATAAAAAAGTACTGAAGCACATTATTGACCGGGCGTCAAAACTGCTTGGACAAGACCTTGACACATTCACTGTCTCGATAAAAGGAAAGGAGATCGAATACAACAAGTTGACCTTGATACACGATCGTTTCGATAAAATAATCCCCTTTGCCAATTCAGAAAACATCAGTAAAAATCTAACGAACACCGAGCTTATCACTCTTGAGAAAGCAGGCCATTATCGCATGCTTTGGAATGATGAAGTGATCGAGAAAATTACAACGACTTTACAACAGAATGAAGTTGTTGATGCATAAATGAATTTGCTGCAAAACGAAAGACTCCAAGTCTGCCTGGGCAAACTTAGAGTCCTTTCTATTCAATTCTTGCAGGAATTAAGCTTGTAGCATAGGCATGTACTTATGCTTATTGTCAACGATCACCCAAACATTAATGGCCAAAATCACAATCGCTACTGCAATAGTAGAAGGATCTTGAACGAGGTGAAAGCAGAATATTCCAAGGACTACTGGCAGCAACACAATAGCTCCCAATGCTCTCGTCTTGTTAGGAATCAATAAAACTCCACCCACGATTTCAGCAACAGCAATCAAAGGCATCACCCATCCCGAAGCCATGAAAGCGCTAAACAAGTTGCCAACTTCTTCTGAAAATTCTGGCGGAGGCATATATTCAAAAATTTTATTCAATCCGGAATTGATCATCATCAACCCTAGTAGCACGGATAGCACTAACATTATTTTTCCTTTCATCTTCAAATAATTAGTTGTTGGTACATCTATTTATTCAAATATAAGCGTCTTCGAAGTTGCAATTCATGAGACACGTGCCCATTACTAACAATAACATAAGTGCTACATCCACCGAAGACAATATGCGCGTTCAAAGGGCGTCTAAAAAATGACTACAAAAAAAGCCACGTTGAAATGAATCAACGTGGCTTAATATTGTGTGAACTAGCGACTATGCGTTGGCAGTCATCGTGTCCAATACGCCCATTACGTCGCGCACGTGACCTGCAGACTCGTCAAGAAGAGCTTTCTCCTCGTCGTTCAATTTCAATTCGATAATTTTCTCGATACCGTTTTTACCAAGTACAACTGGCACTCCTAGATAGATATCTTTCAAACCGTACTCCCCTTGCAACCATGCGCAAACTGGGAAAATACGCTTCTGATCTCTTACGATTGCTTCAACCATTTGTGCAGCAGCTGCACCTGGAGCATACCAAGCAGAAGTTCCAAGAAGGTTAACGATCTCGCCGCCACCTTTCTTAGTACGAGTTACAATTGCATCCAACTTATCCGAGTCAATCAACTCAGTAACAGGAATACCACCAACAGTTGTGTAACGTGGAAGTGGAACCATTGTATCTCCGTGTCCACCCATCAATACCGCTTGGATATCTTTAGGAGAAACGTTCAATTCTTCAGCAAGGAAAGCTCTGTAACGTGCTGTGTCAAGAACACCAGCCATACCGAATACTTTGCTTGAATCTACTTTGGCGTTCAAGTAAGCACAGTAAGTCATTACGTCGAGAGGATTTGAAACGATCACCAAAATTGCATTTGGCGAAAACTTCAATACGTTCTCAGTTACAGTTTTCACGATACCAGCGTTCGTAGCGATCAAGTCGTCACGGCTCATTCCTGGCTTTCTAGGCAATCCAGAAGTAATTACAACAACTTCCGAATCGGCAGTCTTAGAGTAATCGTTCGTTGAACCTACAGTTCGCGTATCGTAAAGGTTGATTGGAGCAGTCTCCCAAATATCAAGAGCCTTGCCTTCAGCAAATCCTTCTTTAATATCGAGTAGTACAACTTCATTGACCACTTCTCTGGTGGCAAGGACATTCGCACAGGTAGCGCCTACATTTCCTGCGCCTACAACAGTAACTTTCATCGTATATTTCTTTTGATGGTTATGTACATTCTTGGGAGTGCAAAAGTACGAAAGGAAATTTGTTATGACGTGACCTCTATCGGGAAATCATCAATATTCAAGATTACAAGCTTCTAAAGGTTCCTGGATCAATTTATGGCATCGCTTTTGCCTATTGACGCGTGTTTCAATGAACAAAACAACACTCGCCAACTGTCTATATTGTTGTTGAATGCAAATCGTTGGTAAATATTAACTCCAACGTGCCGTTATGATTCTGTCATTTTATACTTTTAAATCCGCATGAAACCAACTATTAAGTACCTATTCTGCCTTTCTTTATTTGCGCTTGTCGCTAACCTAGCTAATGCCCAACACCCATGGCCAGCTGAAGGAGAAGAGAACATTGATTACTACCTCAACAACAAAGACAAACCCAAGCCCGATGGTCTGCATTACCGCACCTATCAGGAAGGTAGAATCTACTATTCAGGTGAGTTTCAAGGTGGAAAGCCCAAAGCTTCTTCTACCATGTTTTACTACTATCAGGAAAAAGCGGGGGCCATTATGACCACCCATGAATTCGGGGCTTCGGTGGCGGATGTACATGCTGTGAACTATCATTTAAGTGGCCGAAAAATGTCGGAAGGTGATTATATAAATCAGCTGAAACAAGGGCAGTGGCAATTTTATGATGAGGATGGAGCTCTTCAATATCTCCAAGATTTTGTCAACGATATCGAAAACGGAATACATCAAACCTATTATCAAACGGGTAAGGTATGTAAGGAGGAGACTTTTGTAAATGGTGTACTTCACGGACCTTGGAAAGAACTCTATGCCGACCAACAATTGAAAGCTAGTGGCATCTATAAAGATGGAGATTATGACGGTCAAATTGTGCATTTTCATCCCAATGGAACCAAGCTTTCGGAGGGTAAATACGTGAATGGATTGCAAGAAGGCACTTGGCTTACTTACCATTCCGACGGTCGAGTTGAACTCAATATTTTATACCGAGAAGGAAAAAAGGCCAAAGAAAAAAAGGAAAACGGTACCTTTATGGAGCATTACGCAAGCGCAGTACCTAAATCTGAGTACTCATATGCCGATGGATTGATGGACGGTCCGTTTACAAAATGGTACGACATAGGAGAATGGGTGCGAGAACCGCGACCTGGTGGTGAAGGAGGAATGGAGATGGAATACGTCGAAGAACTCAGACATACCCAAATCGCGACCGAAGGCAATTACATGAAAGGAAAGCTCGAAGGTGAAATAATTACCTACGACGAGGACGGCAAATTGATCAAGACCGAGAACTATTCAAATGGAGAATTACAGTCTGCAGAATAACATTAAAATCATCTTTTCGATTTCACTGCTTGCGCTCATGGCGGTTGCATCTGGCTGCAAGAAGAATCAGGAAGCAGAAGACATCGACTTGGGTTACGATTACTTTCCCAATAAGGTGGGCACCTACATTGAATATGAGGTCGACTCTATACATTATGGCATTAACGTTGACGAGGTTCACTTTTATCTGCGGGAAGAACTGGTGAATGAATTCATTGATCAACAAAATCAATTGGCCGTGCGTGTTCACCGGTACAAGAAATTTAACTTGGCTGATGAATGGGAGCTCAAAGACGTATGGGTTCAGAAAAAGACGCCAACATCTGCGGAACGTGTAGAGGAGAATATTCGATTTGTGCGCATGGTTTTCCCTATCAACGACGAGCAGAGATGGGATGGAAATGCCTACAATACCGACAACGCGTGGGAGCATCAATATGTATCAATAGACAATTCAACTTCCGTAAGTGGATTCAATTTTTCAAAGACCCTAACAATCCGACAGCGCAACAGCATCAACCTTATAGACCAGGAGAAAGCATCTGAAACGTATGCCAAGAACGTCGGCCTCATTTCCAAAAGCTTCCTCGATTTAACTTTTCAAGATCTCATTATAGTTGGGAATGACGTAGAATGGACTCTCCTCGATTTCGGCGATATTTAGTATTGCTCACTTTTCTTGTTTTCTCTGCCATTCGGCAAATGTGTGGTCAGACCGCACCAGATAAATATTGGGTTCAATTCACGGATAAAGAAGGAATTGAAGAAACCATCGATCAACCCAGATATTTTTTATCAGCAAGAGCAATTCAACGGCGAAGTGCACAAAAAATTGACATTACTGCTCAGGATTTACCTGTAAGTCATGCGTATATCGACTTGATCCTCGCCCTTCAGGACAGCATCGAAATCATCAACGTGAGCAAATGGTTCAATGCCATTACCATCCACACAAGCGATTCATTGCTCATTGAGGAAATTGCCAACCTACCTTTTGTTTCTGGCACGCGATCGGTTCAAGCACATCACAACCGCAAGGAACTACCTCCCTTAAAAAGAGTCGAATCACAAGCTCAAAGTACAGATGAATATGGAGCTTCTGGCGCACAGACGACAATCCACGGGGCTCAGCTTTTGCACGAAATGGGATTCTGGGGAAAAGGCATGCACATTGCTGTTCTCGACGCTGGATTTAGAAAGGCTGATGTATTGCCCGTTTTTGACAAACTCCACAATGAAGGACGTTTGATGGACACCCGCGATTTTGTCGATGGCGATAACAACGTATTTCACGCGAGCACCCACGGCATGATGGTGCTTAGCACTATGGCAGGTTTTGAGCCCGATTCACTCATAGGCACGGCGATAGATGCCAACTATTACCTCTACAGAACGGAGGACGGTTCCCAGGAAAATGTGATTGAAGAAGACAACTGGATAGCCGCAGCAGAGCATGCCGACAGCATCGGGGTAGACTTGATCAACACATCTTTGGGCTACACAACATTCGATGATTCCACGTCCAATTATACCTATGCGAATATGGATGGAAACACCTCCCGAATCACTAAGGCAAGTGATATCGCTGCATCAAAAGGTATTTTACTTGTTACAAGCGCTGGGAATTCAGGAAATGGGGTTTGGCATTTTATTGGCGCACCGGGCGATGCCGACAGCGTTTTGACAGTTGGCGCTGTGGATAGAAGTGGTGAGCATGCCTTCTTTAGTTCATTTGGCCCCACTGCCGATGGTAGGATCAAACCTGACGTCATGGCCATTGGAGAACAGTCGACCATAGCGCGCACTGATTCAACTTATATTCCTGGCAATGGCACGTCCTTTTCCGCTCCTATTATGTGCGGTTTAGTGGCATGTTTCTGGCAGGCATTTCCCGAAAAGAACAACATGGAAATCATTGAAGCCGTGAAAAGGAGCTCTTCTCTTTACTCGATGCCAAATGATAGTATGGGATATGGAATTCCCAATTTTTGGCAAGCATTTTCAGCTTTTCAAGCAAATATAGAAAGCAACACCTTGAACTTTCAAGCCTTTCCTAACCCTTTTCAGGAGACCCTTGTAATCACATTTGAGGCAAGTGATAAAAACTCGGTCAACATCAGGCTCATGGATGCACTTGGAAAAGAAATTGAGGCTACATGTAATTTTGTTAGCGACGGAGCGCAAATGCTATGCAGACTTGATTTAACAGCTTTATCGGAGGGCCTATATTACCTCAACATCCATGCCGATTCCCAATCACTTGTACACAGATTATTAAAGACCGAATAGCAGAAAGAAAGGCACTAGTATCCGTATTTCTTCCAGGCCTTCTTGAGCCATTCCCGAATATTTTTTTCCTTACTATTGTCTCCAGGCTCATAGAATTTGGTGTGTTTCAATTGTTCAGGAAGGTATTCCTGCCCAGAGAAACTTCCCTTCATCTCATGGTTGTACTGATATCCTTTGCCGTAGCCCAGTTCCTTCATCAATTCCGACGGGGCATTGCGAAGTTCAAGAGGGATGGGAGCATTGCCAGTTTCACGTACAATCTTTTGAGCCGTCCCAATGGCTGCATACGCCGAATTACTCTTGGCAGAAGTCGCTAAATAAATAACGCATTGAGAAAGCACAATTCTACTTTCGGGCCAGCCGATTCGCTCTACTGCTTGGAAAGTCGAATTGGCCATGACCAAGGCCGTGGGATTGGCCAAGCCAATGTCCTCACTTGCTAAAATCAACAGTCGGCGTGCGATAAACTTAGGGTCTTCTCCTCCTTCAACCATTCGGGCCAAGTAATAAACTGCCGCATTGGGATCGCTACCTCGGATACTTTTGATAAAAGCCGAGATAATGTCATAATGCATCTCGCCATCCTTGTCATACATGGCGATGTTCTCCTGAACAAGACTGGTCACCAAGTCGTTGGTGACGGTCACGGGATCTTCAGGAGAAGCGTTGATTACGATCTCTAGTAAGTTCAGCATCTTCCGAGCATCACCACCAGACAATCTTAGCAGGGCTTGATCTTCTTCGATGATCACTGTCCGCTTACTCAAATATTCGTCGTGTTCCAAAGCTCTTGCAATCAATTGTCTCAAGCTATCGGCATTGAAGGACTTCATCACATACACCTGAGACCTACTCAATAGTGCAGAAATCACTTCGAATGACGGGTTTTCAGTTGTCGCTCCGATGAGAGTAACAATTCCTTTTTCGACAGCTCCGAGGAGCGAATCTTGTTGAGACTTAGAGAAGCGATGAATCTCATCGATAAAAAGAACGGCACTATTCCCTCCAAAAAGACCTTGATTCTTCACCTTGTCGATTACTTCACGGATATCTTTCACTCCGCTATTAATAGCTGAAAGCGTATAAAAAGGCCTATCGAGCTCGTTGGAAATAATCGTTGCGAGCGTGGTTTTACCTACTCCAGGCGGGCCCCAAAAGATCATTGAAGGAATATTTCCAGATACAATTGCCCTGCGCAGAACACTATCCGCGCCTACAAGGTGATCTTGACCGATATACTCGTCCAAAGTTTTTGGACGCATGCGCTCGGCTAGTGGTATACTCGTGTGCTCATTCATGCTTGCGGTGGGGTTCTCAACTCCATATTGGTTGGACGCTTGTGCTTCCATCGTTTGTGAGTCCACAACCAAAACTCTGGAGCTTGTCGAATGTCCTCTTCTAGAAGTGCATTGCAGCGCTCAATTACTTCACCATATCCTAGTTCTTTTGGGTTATCGGCCACTAGAATATATTCTATGGTGTAATGTCCCCGCTTAATCTTTCGGCCTCTACCGTAGACAACTGGATTATCGAATTCTTTAGCATATTTCTCGGCACCATATGGACAAGCAGTCTCCTGCCCCATAAACATAGTCCAGTAGGATTTTTGTGGATTTCCTGGAGACTGATCAATCGCATATACATAGGCCGAGGTCTCTTTCTGAAGTTCCGACAGCTTATCTTTCAAATCTCGGGTAGGCACTAATTTCATTCCAAACTTACCCCGGCTTTCTCGCATCTTATCATCGAAAAAGGCGTTGCTCAATCTTTTGTAGATTCCTACAACCGTATGATCTAGATGACTAGGCGATGCCATTGCCCAAAGTTCCCAATTGTTATAATGTCCGCCGGTCAGAACGACGCTCCGTCCTTCGGCGGCGAACTTGTCCATCATCTCAGTATTGTGGGCTTCCATTCTGCTCATGGCATCGTTTTTCGAGATGCTAAAGTTCTTCAAGCTCTCGATAACCACATCACAAAAATGGCGGTAGAATTTTCGTTGAATTTGTTTGACTTCTTTTTCAGATTTATCAGGAAAGCACATCGCGATATTCTTGGCAACGAGCTTTTTGCGGTAGGGGATTATATAAAACAGAACCAGAAAGAAGAAATCGGCAAAGCCATAGAGTAAGAAATATGGCAACAAACTGATCGGCTTGATCACCAAGTAAAAGAGAAGTTTATTGCCCATTTCAAATATCTATTTTGAGTCCATCATACGCCACAAATACATTATCTGGCAGCATATGCTCTATTTCCTTATGTGTTCCGAATAGGTGACTAATGTGAGTTAAATATGCTTTTTCTGGCTTCAAAAGCTCGATCATTTCTAACGCTTGCTGCAAGTTGAAATGAGAAATATGTTCTTCGATTCGCAGTGCATTCAACACAAGAGTTTTACTGCCCTTTATTTTTTTCAACTGTTCTTCGGCGATTGATTTGGCATCAGTAATGTAGGTAAAATCACCAATTCTAAATCCTTGAACAGGCAACTTATAATGCATCACTTCAATAGGAGACCAAGTTATATCATTGACAACAAAAGGTTCATTGTCTATCAAGCAAAAATCCAATCGAGGAATCCCTGGGTAGGGATTTTCACCAAAGGCATAATGAAATTCCCTGTGCAAGGCCGTTTCTACGCGATGCGAGCCGTAAACGGGCATGTCCTTCTTTTGCTTGTAATTGTATGCACGGACATCATCTAGTCCTGCAATATGATCCTTGTGCTCATGGGTAAATATCACTGCTTCCAATGATTGCACATTCCCACGCAACATTTGCTGCCTAAAATCAGGACCTGCATCGATCACATAATTCTTTCCTTCCAACGTCAACATCGCCGATGTTCGCAGACGATCATCTTTGGGGTCATCCGACTGACACACATGGCAATTGCATGCAATGACAGGAACCCCTTGAGATGTACCAGTACCGAGGAAAGTAATTTTCATAAGAGCTATTCCACAAATTTTCTTTGAAAGAATTCAGTAAACAAATGTAACCATTCAACCCAAGTCGAAGTAATGAAAAGCACACTGTTGGCATAGAAATATGCCTCGATTCTAGAATTGTCGAAGAATCGCAGTAATTTTGCAATAAGAGATCAATAACACGGGAACTTGAGCGAAGATAGAGTCGTCCTTTCGTCTGAACAGAAGGCATTAAGGGTCAATTTAAATCAAGACGTCTACGGCACATTCGCCGAGATTGGAGCTGGACAAGAAGTCGTAAGACATTTTTTCCGAGCTGGCGGGGCTTCAGGCACGATTGCCAAAGCCATGTCTGCATACGACAAAGACTTTAGTGATGCAATTTACGGCAGAGAAGCTAAGGGCAGATACGTTTGCAAACCACGTTTAATAAACATGCTCAAGCACGAGTATGATCTTATGGAAGAGCGTTTGGATCGGGAAGATCATCCCTCAAAATGCTTCTTTTCGTATGCCAACACCATTGCGACCATCAACTTTCAAAAGACAGTTCAAGGTCACGGTTGGATGGGTGTGCGATTCCAGACTTCTCCAGACAAAGAAGCCAATACGGTAGTAATACATCTTCGTTTTCATGAAAACGATGCCATCCTTCAGCAACAGACCTGCGGAATAATGGGAGTTAACCTGTTGTATGGATGTGCTTTCTTTCATGACAAACCCAAAGAACTTCTTCTATCACTCTACGACAACTTGTCCCGAGATCAGATAGAAATAGATATGATTCAGATGAACGGACCGGACTTCGAAGAAGTCGACAACCGTTTATTGAGTCTTCAACTGGTGAAATACGGCATGACCGACGCTGTTATCTTTTCACCAGATGGAAGAAACTTACAAGCAGCCGACGTATTGTACAAGAAGAACATTCTTGCCATTCGAGGAAGCTTCCGACCAGTAACTAAGGTCAACATTGACATGATTATGAAAGGCTTCAAGATGTTCGAGCGTGAACATCGTGTTACGCCTGACAACATACAAGTGCTTTTTGAAATTACCTTGAGTAATTTGAAGTCTGATGGTGATATTGACGAACAAGACTTCCTTGATCGTGCAGATATTCTTTGCAGCTTGGGGCAGACGGTTTTGATTTCCAACTACACTGAATATTACAAGCTTGTTGAGTACTTCTCACGCTACACCAAGAAGCGTATGGGGCTCATTATGGGCGTAAACAATCTATTGGAAGTATTTAACGAGAAGTATTACCGTGATTTGAACGGTGGAATTCTTGAATCATTTGGCATCCTCTTTAGTAGGGACCTCAAAATTTACCTTTATCCATGGCGCGAGAAGAACAAAGAAGAGTTCTATACTGCGAGCAGCGCGCCAATACACCCTAGGCTGAAGCCTTTATTCGACTATTTAACATTCAACGGCAGGATGGTAGATATTCAGGACTTCAACGAATCAATCCTTGATATTTACTCACGTGATTGTTTGGAGATGATTCGCTCTGGACAACCTGGTTGGGAGGAGATGGTTCCAACTTATGTGGATACTATTATCAAGGATAACAGACTTTTCGGATACGATCCAGCAAAGGTCAAAGATTCCGATAAAGGCAAGAATACTAAAGCTACTGCCTCGAAGGTCTAGCCTAAAGGATTACAAGCGGCTGTCCAGAATTTCTTCTATTTTTTCCATCTTCTCTTCAGAGAAAAGCCCTTTGGCTGCATACAACACTGTTCCTTTTTCATCGAGCACAAAGAAGTATGGCAGGTTTTTGTTTTCCATTCCCAAGGTTTCGAGATAAGGATCCATGTCGCCTTTGTAAAACAAGATGTATGGAAACAGATCTGTTCGATTGCTTTCCTTGAGCTTCTTCATGGTAAGATCATAGGCGGCCTTTTTACCACCAGTATACATAGGAATGAAGTACATATTTACATCGTAAAACTGGTCGAAGATGCCTAGTTTGAGGACGAACTTGTCGTACATCGGCTGATACCATGTTTTAAGAGTCGACTCGGCCTTTTTACTATAGGCCATGCCTAGAATTGTCACTTTGCCTTCTGTTGCTTTGGGGAGTTCGATGGTGTTTTCTTCTAGAGTTTCACCAACTAGAACTGGAAATAGCTCGCCCTCCTGGGCTTGAACGTTCATCAAAAGAATGAGGAATGTTCCTAAAAAAATGGATCTCAAAATATTCATAATTTAGCAGGAATTAGGAGAACCACACACAGGCGCAAAGTTCCACCTCCTTAACGGGTATAATACAGATTTCGTACCGAATTTGATTACAATCCTAGGACAGACGCTCCTTGCTCGAAAACTACATCGACAGGAATCCCTCCTAGATTGAGTCTTTCAAGGTCATCAGCCAAGCCTGCCTTGATCATTCCCTTTTCGGACATCAATTTTGCAAGACCATCATAATCGCCATCTCCTTGCAACTGAAGAATCAATGCCGACAGACCAGTCATTGCTTTGGTCATTTTAACCATATCGACTTTGTATTTACCGGAGGCTGGATCTTTTTCAAAAGCTCCCATTTCGTTGAAATAATTGAATCGCAACATATTTGCCTTACCGTGAGCGCTAGAAGCTCCGAACCTCACTGATCGAAAAATCCCGGCCAAGAAAGTAACGTAGTTATCCATCAACTCTCCTTCCTGCATTTCATTCCATTCGTACAATTTGGAAACCATCCACAATCCAAGAACATCAGCTTTGCCCTCTTCGAGTGTACTTCCTTGGTCTTTCAGTGCTTCACGAACTGTTCCAGAACCGTCTATAGTATTCTTGATACCCAGTCCATGAGCGACTTCATGAAACATGGTATTCCCAAAAAAGGCATCGAAAGTAATGTGTTGACGTTGGTCATCTGCAATAAGCATATCAGCGATTGGAACCAGAATCTTGTCATACTTTGCCTTCATGGCATTCTTGAGCTGCGATCGTCGCGTGCCATATTCTTGCTGGATACTTTCATCATTCGGAAGATTTACCGCAATGGTCTTACTTCCAGCATTGCAATCTCCTGCGTAGTAGATTACGTCATATGCGTTTAATTGAGCATTTCCACCAATAGGATCTTGTTTGTATTTAGGGTCGCAAGGCAATTCTTCTTGAAGCCTAGGAAGCAGAGCTTTGTATCGATCAAGACGTCGGCTCCAAACAATATCTTTCACCAAAACATAAGCTTCATGAGCTGCTTTGTATCCAAAAAGGTGGTCTTCATAATTTTCAATAGGACCGATAATCACATCAATCACATTGTCCTCGAGTCCTAGCCACGCAATATCACTTGGATCATATCTATCGGTAAGCAGCGCTTCAGCCCTCAGTCCCAGATAATACTTGAGTGTTGCGTTGCTGCTAATTTTAGCCGCTTCTCTCAAATAGGCTGCAGCTTGCTTTACTTCTTTTTCAAAATACTTGTTGTAATAGACAGTCTTCAAAAGGCCCGTTGTTGTATCACGGCGAACCATAGTATACAAACTAGACTTCACATCATTATTCCAAGCTTCGAACTCTTCCTTGGTCATATCAGCAGGGTAGAAATTCGCCCCTAGCGGCTTCTCTCCCACTCCATCAATGAAAGGCATGTTGTCGGCCAATCGATCCCATGGACCATAATTAATCGACGCAAAATCCTTGAGTTTCTCGTTTTCTACTGAAGCTAGAAACTCACCCTTATCAACGCTATAAGACTCTTGCCAAAAAATACCATCCATCACCTCAGCTGCTTTAATCAAGAGAGGAATCATTTTTTGATCTTCCTCAGAAAGCAGAGAGACATTGGTAAACAATCTAACCGGAGTGTATATATCCGTGCGTCTCATGTCAAAAGCTTCGTCAGATTCCTCCACAACTGCAACAGCCTCAACTAGTTCATCGGCAGGAGTTGATTCTTCATTTCCACAAGCCACAAGAAAGGCCGCGACAAACGCGAGTAGAAAGTATCTTAGTTTGAAATTCATAGTAAGCTTCTTTGGTAACTATTGAGCCTTCGGCAAATGATTAATTCGAACGTAAATGTACGGATGCCCATAGATTATTGGAAATAGGAGGCATAAAAAAGGCCATCCTTTTCGAATGGCCCAGAATATTACGAGTCTAAAGACTAGACGTATTGACATTGCAATTCTTCTCTTCCTCTTTTGGTAAGAGAGTAACCGCCTCTATTTTGAATGTGTCCTCTCAAATATAGATTTGTAATACGCTCACCAATTTTGGCTTGTCCAACGCTCAATGTCACATCATCCTCAATCTTTTTCCAAAACCGCTGTTCAATGCTAGTCAGACGAATAAGCTCGTTGTTGGAATCTTTGTGCTCTTGAATAATGTCCAAAATTAGGTAGTCATATTTATCCATGAAGTAAGTATTGAGAGGTTAACATTCAATTTTTTCTGGCATATCAAACCCAAGAACTCCATTCAGAGAATCGATGGTGAAAATTCAAAACAAATTCGGAAGGCGCTAAAAGCCAAGGTTCCTTGATGTGAATATGCTGGTAGCTAAAGTATCAATAAGCCGATGCTAACAAGTTTTATTGAGCATCCTTTTATTGACAATTTATTAACCAACGCTAATATTCAATATGAGCAGCCTTCACAGAAGGCTTCAAACGGAAGACTCCTTTCTCTGGATACTTACCTGAATAGGTTGATAACCAGTTCCTCATGAAGTCAATGTCACGATCTATGTCCAGTGATGGGAAGAAATGTGTGTGAAACTTAATTTCTTTGTTTTTATAATCCAAAGCGATCATAACGATGGGAGATTCTGTTTTTTGTGCCAAACGGTAAAAAGTCAGATCCCATTCGTCTCGTCTTTCCATTCCCCATTCAGGTGTCATAAGTACGCTGCACTTAAGGCGTTCATTAAATTTGTTCACCCAGAACATCTCTACTTCCTTTGGATTACTTGGATCATATGGAAATCCGCCCAGATGCTCAATCAACCAACCTAATGGAAACCAACAATATTTTTTATTGACTAGCATTCGTGAATGAAACTTGGACAAATGTGCAACCGCTACTCCGAGCAAAAAGTCTTGTTTGCTCGTATGAGGAGCCACGACCATTACGCTCTTCTTCATTCTTTTTGGAAGAGTACCCGTAAATTTCCATCCTTTCCAGCGGAACCAATATGCGATAAGTCCTTTGATCATAGGACAAGATGTTGATCAGTAACTGGCTGAGTTGCAAAACGCCATTTCCCTTTGAGTGTATCGTGATCGAGACTACTTTCTAAAATTTGAGTGAATTCCACGCGCGTTTTCATGATTGCGCCCAAGGTCCCCAAATGCTGTGTATACATTTGGCAATCTATCCACTCAAATCCTTGCTCACTTATAAAGTTACAGAGTTTAACAAGAGCGACTTTCGACGCATTGCTCCTTTTCGAAAACATAGACTCGCCAAAGAACATCCTGCCTAAAGACACACCGTACAGTCCGCCAATAAGCTGACCATCTTCCCAAACTTCAACTGAGTGTGCCATACCAAGCGCATGCAGTTCGGTATATGCTTCGATGATTTCTTCGTTAATCCAAGTTCCCTTTTCTCGTCGCTTAGCCAACTGACATTCTCGCACAACTTGCTCAAATTCGTTATCCAATGTACATCTCATCGTAGAACGGTTGAGCACATTCCGCATGCTCTTGCTGATTTTTACATCTTTCGCAGGTAATAGGCAACGTGGGTCAGGGCTCCACCACATGATTGGGTCATCGGGTCCGTACCAAGGGAAAATTCCAGATTGGTAGGCCAATAAGATTCGATCCGGTTGAAGACTACCGCCAATAGCAAGTAATCCATCACTTCCGGCGTGAGATGGATTCGGGAAAATTAATTCGTTATTCAGAAGATAAACAGCCATTTCGTTAGTATCTTGTCTCTTCAGACAAGGCCGTATAAATTAGTAGGTCAAAATAACTAAACAAAATTGATCTCACCTCACGAATTGCTCAAAGAATCACGGAATGTTATCAAGAAAAAATTCCCAATCGAGGATGCCCATAGAAGACTCATGTCCTATGAGCGTCCTAAATTATCTGAGTTAAAGAATAAAATTCCCGTTCCACGAGACAGTGCAGTGCTCATCTTACTCTATCCAAAATTGGACACTTGGAATTCTGTTTTGATACAAAGAGCTGGTTATCAGGGAGTTCACAGCAAGCAAATAGCTTTTCCTGGAGGCAAACGAGAACAGATCGATCTAAATCTGCAAGAAACAGCTTTACGTGAAGCGCAAGAAGAAGTCGCTATTAATCCCACAGCAGTTGAAATTATTGGAAGCCTTAGTACCTTATATATACCTCCGAGTAATTTCCTTGTAACACCTTACGTCGGAATGCTCCGTGAAGAACCTTCACTAATACCAGATCCCAGAGAAGTTGCTTCTATCATTCATTTCGATGTCAAAGAGTTGTACAGAGATGATATAATTCAAGAAACCGTATTGGATCTACCGAGGTATGAGCAAAAGATGAAAGTGAAGTACTTTAACATTGACAATCAAATTGTTTGGGGTGCTACAGGCCTAATGTTGGCCGAATTGTCAATGGTATTTGGTGATTTGTTGGATAAATGATGAAATAAGATAAAGGAAACCGTAATTTTGCTGCCTCAAATTTATTCCATGGCAACAATTGTAAAGAAGAAACTAGAATTGCTCAAAACCGAACTTTTCTCGGCAGATGACGAAACTGTGCTAAAAGCACTCTCACGAATAGAAGCTGCTGGTGACGACTCTTTGATCAAGCCCTTGGTAGAGGTATATGCCAGAAGTGAGGAAGGGAGTATAAAGGAAAATATTTCTTTTATTCTCAATCAATTGAAAATCAGCAAGGCCGAGCAAGAATTAATGGAATGTGTGAGCGATCCACGTTTTTCAGAAATTCGTCAGGACATCCTTTCTTTTGTTTGGAATAGTGGCTTTACTCCTGTTGATCATATCGATACAATCTGTGAAATAGCCATTGAAGGTACTTTTGAAGAGCGTTTCGAGTGTCTTACTATTGTTGAAAGCATGTCTCCTCCCGTTCCTGAAATTCCATTGATGGAAAGCCTTATAAAGGTAAAGACATTTTTGGCCAAGAAAGAAGAGAGCACGCGTTCTGAAATCATCAGTTCTATCTACGAATCACTCAAAGCATTCGACAAATTCGAGGGTGAAGACGAATAATGATTCTCTAACCAGTTGTGAAGAATAAATATACTCCACACTAGATCGACATTTCCTTTTCCAAGCATGGTCTCTTCAAGTAACGTTTGAACCCCCTGAGGCTTGCAAATCCCTATACTCTTGATATTCTCTGATCTCAAAGAATGCTCCACTTCTGTGCGCCAAACGCCAGGTATCCATTTCTCTAAGGGAATTTCAAACCCTCTTTTCGGTCGGCTTAGAATACTCTCTGGCAGCAAATGACCAAAGACTTCACGCAAGCACAATTTGCCTTGATTTTTGTTGATTAAAGTCTCATGGCTCTGATTGCGCGCCCACTCTACCAAGTGATGATCTAGAAAAGGTGTGCGCACTTCCAACCCATGTGCCATTCCCATTCTGTCTGTTTTCACAAGCATATCTCCGGGTAAAATAAACGATTGATCCTGCAGCAAATAATCTTCTAATTCTCTGCCTGGTTGAAAAGGCCCAAACACAATTTCATCGGGCTGAAGTATTAATATCTCTGCAAGTTCTTCTTCAGAGGCAAATCTAGATAGCTCCTTATATACTTGTTGGGCATTCAGTTTGCTAAGCCTTGAGAATTTTTGGGCTTGCCTAATTTTATTGGCCAAAACACTTGATCTTCCTGATCCAAATTTTTCTAGCAGTCCACCTGTTGCCCCTATTACACGCTCAATTAAACCGGGGTTCAGCCACCTATAAAATGCCCTATGTCTGTTATAGCCCGCAAAGAGCTCATCGCTTCCATCTCCGCTTAGAACCACTTTTACATGTTGGGATGCCCTCTGGCAAAGTAGATACATAGCAAAAGACGACGAGTCACTAAAAGGCTCATCGATGGACTGCAGGTAGCCCGTTAGATTCGAAGAAGCTTCCTCTTCGCTTAAGAAAAATGTTTCATGATTGGTACCTAGATGTTCGGCCACAAGCTGGGCATATTCCGACTCATCGAGAAATGCAGAATCACTAAAACCGATGGAGAATGTGCGAAGTTCTTGCATTTGCCGAGAGGCTAAAGCAGCTATAATCGACGAATCAAGGCCACCACTTAGAAAGCATCCAAGCGGCACATCAGAAACCAAACGAGCTTTGACAGCGCTGGTCATAGCGCTCTCTAGACTAATATTCGTTGTGATAGGAGAATGTTTGTACCACTCTCCAACCTCAATTTTATCAGAAATAACTTCCAAATATTCACCGGGTTGGAGTTTATTGATCCCTTCCAATGCACATTTCTGCACCGGGACAAAAGAATATTGAATGAGATGAGAAAGTGAATTCTTGTTTATTGCCGGAATTTTATCTTGCATCACACTCAAAGCTCTTAATTCTGAAGCAAACTGAAGGACCTGATTTTCATGAGAATAAAAGAGGGGTTTCATTCCAAAACGATCAATTGCGAGCAACAAGTCTCCAGAATTTACATTCAAAAAAGCGAAGGCAAAGAACCCATTTAATTTATTCAAACATGCAATTCCTTCTCGGCTGAGCAGGTGAAAGAGAACCTCCGTATCAGATTCTGTTTCAAAAACCACACCTCCATTTAAGAGATCTGCTTTGAGCTCTTTGTAGTTGTATATCTCTCCGTTGAAGACCAATACAAAATTTGAATCTTTTAGCGTAAAGGGTTGGTTGGATCTATCATCGGTATCGATAATGCTCAAGCGCGTATGGGCTAAGTATCCAGAATTGGTTTCAAATAGGTTTTGGGCGTCTGGCCCACGATGATGCAATGCCTTTAAAACGGCAATAGGTTCGTCGTTCGAATACGTGACTGTGTTACCAATTTTACCTGCAATTCCGCACATTTACAATAATTATTGGCGCTTTGCGCAAATGGATCGGCTCCTAAACTAACTTTTCAAAGCACAAAAAGGAGCTTTCCAAAGGTGGCCAAAAAAGCTCATTACCCGTAGACCTAAATTCTAGATTTTTATAGAAGCGAATATTGTCTTCATTCATGGAATAAGTATCTAAGCGAATGCAGCATGCGCCCCTATTCTTAGCTTCATTTTCGGCCCACATCATAACACTCCGACCCAAGCCTTGATTCATATACTTTGGATGAACCGCCAACCTATGAACCTCGAGATGATCTTGACCTTTGCATTCCCAAGACAACTCATTGTATCTCTTGGCGGCGCTTTTATTCACAACGATAGCTGCCGCCAGTTCATCTTCAATTCGGACTAACCAGAGATCTTTTTGTTCAATGTCATTGCGCACGATTTCCGAAGTTGGATAACCATGGACCCATTGATCAACACCGCGAGTATTTAGAAAGACTCTGCAGGCACTATACAATTCTATTATGGACTTGAAATCTTCAGCTTTGGCTTGTTTCATATTTCCCCTTTAACAGGCGATAGGCGTAAAACGCAATGAAAGAGTAGCAAATGATAAAGATAATAAAGGACTTTTCAAAACCTTGCCATTCTGCAGCATACCCATACAATGGTGGAATAATGGCTCCACCCACAATCGCACTGCAAAGGATTCCAGATCCTTGTGGTTTGAGATCGCCGAGCTTGTCAATGGCTAGTGTAAAGATGGTAGGGAACATAATTGAATTGAAAAACCCGACCAATAACAGTGCCCACATAGCTACGAATCCACTTGAAACTGCTGAGATAAGCAACAAAACAATTGCAGTTGAACCAAATAACGTCAGCACGAGCGCTGGCTTCATTACACGTATTAAATAGGCTCCAATAAATCTTCCAACCATGGCTCCTCCCCAATACAGGGCAAGAAAAATCCCTAAAAGTCCTTTTTGATCAATACCTGAAAGGTCGTCGCCATGAATCAATCGGGCTAGCCAACCGTGAAAATCACTTTCAATGACCATAGGTCCGAGTCCTTTGTTGACAAAGTAAACTACTGCAAACGTGCTAATGGCCACTTCTACTCCGACGTAAAATAGAATAGCAAAGGCTCCATCTCTAAGCCTTTTGTTCTTTAAAGCTTTGAAAAATCCTCCTTGAACAGAACCACTTAACATTTGCGGCAGGGGAACAAATAAGAAGAAAATCATAATTACTATAAGCACGCCGCCAATAATATAGAAAGGGCCTTGCACGGCCGAGGCTTCTTGGGCAAAATAAGCTGCTTTCTCTCCTGCTTCAAGTTGAGAAATCTGGTCCGAAGACTTCAGGTGATCACTAAGCAAGTAATATGCCCCGAAGATTGGCGCCACTGTGGCACCCAAAGAATTAAAGGCTTGAGCCAGGGTGAGCCTTGAAGAAGCTCCTTCAGGATTTCCAAGGACAGAAACGTAAGGATTGGCAGCAACCTGCAAGATGGCCATTCCACTTGCTACAACAAAGAATGCTATTCCAAACAACCAAAACTCTCGCATCTCTGCGGCGGGTCCATAAAGAAAGCAACCAGCTGCTATCGTTCCAAGACCTAGAACCATTCCCTTTCGATAACCAATCTTGGACAGCAGCACACCAGCGGGAATTGAAATTAAGAAATAGGCCATAAAAAAGGCAAACTGCAACAAGGCAGCCGTTCCGAGATCCAATTCAAACAACTCTCTCAACCGAGGCACAAGAGAATCAACTAATACAGTTATGAACCCCCAAATAAAGAACAAGGTTGTAACAGCTATAAATGGTGCTAGATATTTATTTTCTTTCATAGGGCATGAAAATACTGAATATTGTACACAGCACAATAACTCTTTGCAATAAAAGAAAAAAGGCCGCTTGAAATAAATTCAAGCGGCCTCTTCGAAAATCGTTTTTGCCTACCTCATCAAGGTAATGGTGCCGACTTTTTCCATAGCATCGCTATTTAAGCCTTTGTACTTGCACACGTATGAGTAGATACCATTCGCAGCAAAATAATTGCCTCCGGAAACTGAACCGTCCCAAGCATAAGTGAAGTCAGTGCTTGTAAACACTATTTCTCCCCATCTATCAAATACTGTAATCTCGAATCGCAACAATTGATCAGCTATCGCTTTCCAATAGTCATTCACTCCATCGTTGTTCGGAGTAAATGCATTCGGTATGTAAATAATTGGCGGACCGTAAATAGTAGAATATGCGGTGTCAATACAACCGTGCTCGTTTATGACAACTAGAGATACATCGTACCCCGACAAACCGTCATAAATATGGAAAGGATTCGCTTCATCGCTAGTTTCGCCATCACCAAAATCCCAGACAAACTGGCAACCATCAGTGCATTCAGGCTGAGGGAGTGCAGTGAATTGCACATCTGTTTCTGTAAGATAAACCTCGTCGAAGCTAGCATACTGTTCAACAACATTAACTACCACCTCATCTGTAATAATATAGCCACAAATATCAGTAGCAGAAACAGTAAAGGTAGTGGATGTAAAAGGGCTGAGAAGTAGATCTGGCCCGTATTGACCTGTTGGCGTCCAGTGGTAAACAAACCCTTCTTCGCCTCCAGTTGCTAATGCATTGATCCATGCCGTTCCGCCGAAACAAATAGTAGTGTCCACAGAAGCCGTCATTTCTAAAGGAAGATCTGGAATAATTAGCATCAAGGTATCTTGATCCATTCCTCCACATCCATCAGTTACGCTTATCGTAATTTCAGAAGTCTCATAAGTTTGCCACGTCAGCACATCTGTAATAGCTCCTACATCTTCACCATCGACCATCCAAAGGTATTCGTACAAACCAGCTCCGGAAAGCACTTCTGCATTCATATCAGTATTATCAATACAAGATGCATTGACATCTTCTCCAATCTCAACAATAACAGGAGGATTTTCTACAGTCAATATTACTTGATCACTTCCAGTCGCCTCACAGTTTCCTGTTACAACTAGATCTACTACTATAGACACACCAGGTGAAACCACAATTGTTTCTAAATTCCCAATTTCTTCGCCATTCACCAGCCATGAATAATTTGTTGCACCACCAGATATGTCGGCCTCAAGATCAAAGCCAGTTAAGCAGTTTCCAAACAATTCTTCTGGAAGATCAACTACCATTGGATCTGTCTGCACAGTTACCGCCACATCAACATTCTCTTGTTGTCCGCAGTTGTCATTGACTTCTACAGTAATCACAATATTTTCTTGTGTTGAATAGCTGAAAGTCGGTTGCCAATCTACCCACTCTCCATCAACGTACCAATTGTACCAAAATGGCTCTTGTCCGCCACTTGGGTCTGGATCGAGGACAAAGTCCTCATCACACCAAACCAAAATTTCAGGATCAATATTGACAAATAATTCAGGTATATTCAAATCCACTTCTACAGAAGCTGTGGCTGTCAAACCGCATCCATCTGTCACTTCAACATTCACTTGATCGGCGCCCGAAAAAGTCGAAAACCATAAAGAGTTCTGATATCCAAATAGGTTGTTTCCATCTTCATCATACCAAGACCATTCCAAGTACATGCCATCTCCACCGCCTGCTGTTGCGGTCAATTGAATATTCTCCCCACAATCTAAACTAAAATCTCCTTGGTCGATTGCTACAGTAAGTGGGGCGAAGAATTGAACTTCTACCTCGAAGCTAGCATTCGCATCTGGCATTCCACATGTATCGGATACAATCAAGTTGTATAGAGTAGTTGCGTTAGGGCCAACAGTATTAATAAAAGTATCATTGCCATCAGACCATTCAAAATCGAAGTTTCCATATCCTCCGCTAATGATCGGCTCGAGATCCACCACTGCTCCATCACAAATACTCAGATCATAGCCTTCCACGACGAGAGGCTCAGGATAGTCGTCAATAATAAATTCGAAATACGTGGTCAATCCTCCACCGCCGCAAGCTGCAACATTGAGAATTTCAAAGATCACAACTTCCTGTCCTTCAACAATTAAATCTGTAAAGGCATCTAGCTCAAACTGCACTACTTCAACAAAAGGAGCAAAGAAGACTGTGTCCGGCAATAGTGTAATATCAACACCATTTTCGGCAGAACCCAAGTAATTAATAATTACCATTTCCTCTACTTCCAAGATTGTTTCAAGAGGTCTTGTAAATGTCAATGTCGCGATTCCACAATCCTCATAGATAATACCGTCATCGTAGAACGTACCAACGTCTGTAGTGAGCGAAACCTCAACTACCGCATTACTTTCAAATGAACCTTCTTCGAGAATCACGATAGACTCCAAAGCAGTATCCGAACCATCGGCAATTGCCAATTTAATATGGTAAGTCTCTCCGCACTCTACTTGAGACCAAGCAGTGAGTTTCGTGGTATATCCATCAATTGCAACTCCATCATTGCTGAAGTTATCAATGTAATATTCAGTATTCAATACATCATTTACCGAACTAATAGTAATGGGGATTTGTGGATCGGTGTCTGGAATCTCTGCGATATTAACAGAGCCATCAGGGAATCCTGCTGGCGAACTATAAGGACCTGCTATGCCAGGACCTGAAAGAAAAAATCCAAAAATATCGTTAAAAGTACTGTTGACCCATTCCAAGTATTCATCTGATCCAAATGAATAGTTGAATCTCATTGTATCACCAGTAGCAACAAAGTCAAATTCTAGAATAGCTACGTCGTTCACCGAACCTACTATGAAATTCTGTCCGATAAGTGGTGGAACAGAATTGGCAGCAGTCAAAAGATCAGAATCGCCTGAAACACCTTCCCCAAAAGGAATATTTCCAAAAGCACCATCCGTTTGAATATTGATCGCGTCCTCACTGGACATGATTAATCCAGACTCCAATGGAAATCCTTCATCCGCCATACCTGTTGCATGACCCAATTGAACCATGGAACCGGTATAAGAAATATTGGATGCTTGAATACCTGAACCGAGGAGAATATCGTTCACGTATGATTCAATAGTGAGAGTTTGATCGACAGCCGTTTGCGCTACTCCTGCAAGCGTGGTAAAGATCATAAACATTGACAAGTAGACTTTCCGCATAGTCCTATTTTAATTAAGTATTGATTACAAATATGACTATAAATGGCCACAAATGGTTGCACAACAATTTTTCAAAGTTGATTTTTTTCGACGCCCATTTATGTGCGTTTAAATAATAAGGTGCAAATCTCGACGAATTGCACTTGCATTGCCTCAACAATAGCACTTCCCATGCTTGTCTGCGAATTGTTTAAAACTATCTTTCCCTTCTCCCAGCTTGAGCCCATCTAAATCCCAATTTTGAATCATGAGTATACAGTTGTTCGATGATGAAAAGCGCTTTAAATTCTTGCCCCTCGTATTTACCCGGCCAATTGGCTTTTTGCGAGCTGGAATAGGCACTGTAGCAGAAAAATGGTCAGGTTTCAATTTAGAAGTAATCAAACACTTGGTCCCAGAATACCTCGATTCTAAATTCAATCCTGTAGATCAAAATTCATCCGTCTTTGTCAACAGCCGCATAATAGCCAACGAATCAATTGCAGTTGCTATTCGTTCATTGGCTGAAGAAAGCACATTGACTTGGAAGGGGAATTGCTTGGCATTCAAGACAAATACCAAGCTTAAATTTGAAGAAATAGATGCAATTCAAGCTTCTTTAGCACAAGTTGAATTTAGCGGGAATTGCCTACTATTGGAGCAAGTGAGCGATCTCTTTTCACACAACGAAAAATTCATCACTGACGATTTCAATCAATTGACCCGAGGCCGAACATCGGCTGATCTTCATGCCTCTGTTCAGGTAATTGGCTCAAGAGACCAGCTTTTCGTTGAATCTGGTGCTCAAATGCACGCATGCATCATCAACACTACACATGGGCCAGTCTACATCGGAAAAGACTCAGAAGTCATGGAGGGCTGTATGGTGCGAGGGCCATTTGCTTTATGCAAAAATGCTACGCTTAAAATGGGCGCGAAAATTTATGGCGGCACGACAGTAGGACCACATTGCAAAGTTGGCGGTGAGGTAGGCAACTCAGTACTCATGGGTTATAGCAACAAAGGACATGACGGGTATTTAGGTAACTCTATAATTGGAGAATGGTGCAACCTAGGTGCCGACACCAATACTTCCAACCTCAAAAACAACTATTCCTCGGTAAAAACTTGGAACTACAAAGAGGAAAAACTGACTGATTCAGGCCTCACTTTCATAGGGTTAATAATGGGTGACCATGCCAAGTCGGCAATAAACACACAATTCAACACGGGCACAACTGTTGGTTGCTGCGCGAATGTTTTTGGCAGCGGATTCCCTCCAAAATTCATCCCTGGATTTTCTTGGGGTGGAGCCGATGGATTTGTCACTTTCGATTTAGAAAGGAGTTATGAGGTCGCCGATCGGGTGATGGCGCGACGCAGTATTGACTTTACGGCAGACGATCGAAAGATTTTCAGTCACATTAACGACTATTCGGCGAAATTTCGCCATTAATCCCGCCAATCTTTCCGATTAAGGGCTTTGGCATAGGTCTTGCCAAGATCGAGCACACATAGGTCCTGTATATTACTGACAGGATGACACACACAAGATTATGAATTCATTCGAAGATATAATGATGCACCTCGGCGACGGCTCAGATCATGAGCTCATTCCACTTTTCACCACTGAGGATGAACAAAATATGGACAAGGAGGAAATTCCCTCTGAGCTTCCAATCCTTCCATTACGAAATACGGTATTGTTTCCAGGGGTCGTTATTCCCATCACTGTGGGTCGCGATAAATCTATCCGCCTAATCCAAGAGGCCAACAAAGGAAATAAAACCATCGGTGTTGTTTCTCAAAAAGACAGTGACATTGAGGAACCTTCTTCTGAGGATCTAAATAGAATTGGCACCCTTGCCCAAATTGTGCGCATGCTCAAAATGCCCGATGGTTCTACAACAGCGATCATCCAAGGGAAAAAGAGAATTGAGATCCTTGAAACTACTCAGACGGAGCCTTTTCTTAAAGCGAAAGTTGCTGAATTCAAGGAGATCAAGTCTGAGATGAGTAAAGAGGAGAGATCGGCGATGGAAGAATCTCTCAAGGATATGTCCTTGAAAATCATCAGTCAGTCGCCCAACATCCCTTCAGAAGCTGGATTTGCGATAAAGAATATCGACTCTTTATCATTCTTGGTGAATTTCGTGGCATCCAACATGAATGCAGATGTCGAGGAGAAGCAAAATCTTCTTGAAATTGCGGATCTTAAAGAAAGATGCCACAAGGTTATGGAGCACTTAAGCAAGGAATTGCAAATGCTCGAGATGAAGAAAGAGATTCGTGACAAGGTCAAAACTGATATCGATCGCCAACAGCGAGAATACTTTCTGCATCAGCAAATGAAGCAGATTCAGGACGAGTTGGGCAGCAACCCTGTTAAAGAGGAAATCGTTGAGAAAAGGAAAAAGGCAGAAAAGAAAAAATGGTCTGATGAGACCAAAGATGCCTTTGAAAAGGAGATTACAAAATTTGAGCGCATGAATCCGCAAAGCGCGGAATACTCTGTTCAAGCCAATTATCTCGACTTATTGTTGGACTTGCCTTGGGAGGAATATTCACAAGACAACTTTGACCTAAAACGCGCCCAAGAAATACTAGATAGAGATCACTATGGTCTGGAGAAAGTTAAAGAGCGAATTATAGAGCACTTGGCTGTTCTGAAAATAAAAGGAGACATGAAAGCTCCTATCATCTGTTTGTACGGCCCTCCTGGAGTTGGAAAGACATCACTGGGAAAATCGATTGCTGAAGCGATTGGGCGTAAATATGTGCGTATGTCTTTGGGCGGACTGAGAGACGAAGCAGAGATAAGAGGACATCGTAAGACGTACATCGGAGCAATGCCAGGTAGAATTCTACAAAACCTAAAGAAAACAGGCACTTCGAATCCTCTTTTTGTACTTGATGAGATTGACAAGCTTGGGCGAGACCACCACGGCGATCCTTCCTCGGCTATGTTGGAAGTGCTAGACCCGGAGCAAAACCATGCCTTCTACGACAACTACCTAGAACTTGATTATGACCTATCTAAGGTTATGTTCGTTGCTACATGTAACTCGCTCAGCACAGTTCAACCAGCACTTCGAGACCGAATGGAGATCATTGAAGTCACCGGCTATACTGTAGAGGAGAAAATCGAGATAGCCAATAGGCACTTGATTAAAAAACAACTGAATGAAAACGGTTTAAACGAAGATCACATCAAGCTTTCTGGGGATATATTGGAGCGTATTGTTGAAGAATACACGAATGAATCTGGTGTCAGGGGCCTCGAAAAGAGAATTGGTAAAATCATAAGGAATCGTGCCAAGCAAATAGCCATGGATGAGACCTATGACATTGGTGTCAAGTTGGATGAGTTGAGTAAAATTCTGGGACCTTCACATGAAAAAGACAGATACCAAGACAATGATGTTGCTGGCGTTGTAACGGGGCTAGCTTGGACTCCAACTGGAGGCGACATCTTGTTTATTGAAACGTCGCTTACAAAAGGAAAGGGCAAACTTACGCTGACAGGAAATTTGGGCGATGTGATGAAGGAATCCGCCATTCTTGCTCTAGAATACTTGAAATCACATTGTGAAAGCATGGGCTTAGATGCCGATATTTTCGACAAGTGGAATGTACATATTCACGTTCCTCAAGGAGCGATTCCAAAAGATGGTCCATCTGCCGGAATCACCTTGCTCACGGCTTTGGCTTCTGCTTTCACTCAGAAGAAAGTCAAGAAGTACTTGGCTATGACAGGTGAAATCACACTGCGTGGAAATGTTTTACCAGTAGGTGGAATCAAAGAAAAAATCTTGGCAGCAAAACGCGCGGGAATCAAGGAAATTATTCTTTCAGTGAAGAATCAGAAAGACATAGAGGATATAAATGAAAGGTATCTTGAAGGCTTAGAATTTCACTTTGTGAGTAAAATGATAGAGGTCGTTGAACTGGCTTTGTTGGACGAGCAAGTGGTTAACCCATTGAAAGTAGCTTAACAACAGTTCCAATTTTACGACGATCTAACACAGTTGGTTTTGGGCAATATTAAACTTTCTCTTACGTTTGCACAGAGGTAACCGAAACAGTTTCAATTGAAAAATAAAGTCGTCACTTTTTGCGTATTAGGTTTTTTAGCCTTGCAGGCAAATGCTCAACTTGGGGGTTCAACCGTGTTCAACGCGTTTAATATTCCCAGCAGTGCTCGTGTAGGAGCTTTGGGTGGAAATTTAATCGCCGTAAAGGATGGCGACCTCAACCTTGGTATTTATAATCCTGCTCTCCTGGATTCAAATGCTCACAAGAGTGTGTCTATGAGTTATGTCAATTATTTCGCTCAAACGAATTTTGGCTTTGCATCATATGCCCATCATCTTGACAGCTTGGGTGCCACTGTAGCCGCTACTATCGATTATTTCAACTACGGACAGATGACTGCCAGAGACGAAACAGGAGCAGACATTGGTGAGTTTTCCGCTAGTGACATAGCATTGACCTTGGGCATAGGAATGCCTATTGACACCAATTTCTCAGTTGGCGCGAATGTCAAATTCATCTACTCGGCCCTAGCTGAGTTCTATGCCGTAGGTGCCGCTATTGACCTTGGAGGTACATACCACAATTCAAAACATAAATTCACTGCTGCCCTTCTAATAAAGAACCTAGGCCTGCAATTAACGACCTATGCCGAGGGCAATAGAGAAAAGCTTCCATTTGAGATGCAATTAGCAATCTCGAAAAGGCTACGCCATGCGCCTTTTCGATTCTCTATTGCATTTGAAAATCTCCAAAAATGGGATCTAACTTATACAGATCCAAATGCAGACATTTCAGTCGACCCTATTACTGGCGAAATAATTGAAGAAAGTAAATTTGTCTTCGGAGACAAATTAATGAGACACATCGTCATCGGAACAGAAATCCTGCTCACAAAGAATATTCACTTAAGAGCTGGATACAATTATCGTTTAAGACAAGAGCTAAAAGTCGCTGAGAAACCTGGTTTAGCTGGTATCTCTTTTGGCTTTGGCGTTCAGATAAAGCGATTCAACCTCAGTTATGGGAGAGCTTCATATCACATTGCTGAGGCTTCCAACAGCTTTACAGTGAGCACTAAATTCTAGTTTCAACTACCCCAAACTCGCCCATTTACTCCTCGAGAATACAAGACAATTTTATTGATCGGTCTTTTCGAGGTATATTTGTAAAACAAAATCGAGTTGAATTGAAGATAAACATTGCCATAGACGGACATTCGTCCTGCGGAAAAAGCACACTTGCAAAAGAACTAGCTCGCCAGTTGAACTACGTTTATGTTGACACAGGTGCAATGTATCGCGCGATGGCTCTTTATGCACTTCAGGGAGGTTTTATCAAAAAGGGAGAACTCGATGGCGAAGGCTTGATCCATTCTTTAGACAACGTATACATAAGCTTCAAGTACAATCCAGACAGTCGCAATTCAGAAACTTTTCTTAATGCAGCCAATGTCGAAAAAGAAATTCGCTCTATGCAAGTTTCAAATTTCGTGAGTGCTGTAAGTGAATTAAAAGAAGTGCGAGCGAAATTGGTAAGACTTCAAAAAAGGCTTGCTGAATTTGGAGGCGTTGTAATGGACGGAAGAGATATTGGCACAGTTGTTATGCCAAATGCTGAGTTGAAGTTCTTCATGACTGCCGATGATGTGGTGCGGGCTCAAAGACGTTTCGATGAACTCCAAAGCAAGGGAATCGAAAGCACCTTGCAAGAGGTTGTGCATAACATCACCACCCGCGACAATACGGATTCAAACAGAGTCAATGATCCTCTACGAAAATCAGAAGATGCTATCATTATCGACAACACGCATCTAACCCAAGAAGAGCAATTTGATTTTGCTATGAGTCACATTCGAAAGGCCATTGAATCAGTTGAAAAAAAAACTGAAGTCGAGCCCAAAGTAGCGGAATGATATTTGCTCCGCTCTAGTTCCTTTTCACCATTTCCATTTTAGCTATTCTCTTGTTGATAATTCTGCAGGTACTTGATCGTGCTTGACGATTATCGCGATAATTTCGTTAAATCTTGAGTAAAGTTATGCGCTATCCCCTATTGTACGTTTTCGCCATTGTCGGCTCGATCATTCTCGTTGGTTTTTCAACACTTCCTGCCGACCGTTTTCCGCACCCCTCTATCGAGGCCGAACACCTGAAAAACAGCCCTTGGGTAGATTCGGTAATGGCTTCGCTTACACTTGATCAAAAAATCGGTCAGCTGTTCATGGTTGCGGCCTATTCCAACATGGGTGCCAAACACCGGAACTCCATTGAAAAGCTTATTACTGAGCAAGAGGTAGGAGGATTGATCTTTATGCAAGGCGGCCCTTTGCGAGAAATAGACCAGTACAATCGCTATCAATCCATCAGTAACATTCCTCTTTTGGTGGCTATGGATGCCGAATGGGGACCTGGCATGCGTCTTGATTCCACAATTGTTTATCCAAGACAAATGACCCTTGGAGCAATCAAAGATGAAACTCTGGTCTACAATTTTGGCCGTGAAGTAGGCCGACAACTGAAACGTATAGGAGTGCATGTGAATTTTGCACCCGTAATTGACATTAACAACAACCCAGACAATCCTGTTATTGGAAATAGATCTTTTGGGGAGATGCGAGATTTGGTCGCTAGATATGGAGCAGCATACACTAAAGGAATGCAAGACGAAGGCGTAATGGCATGCGGCAAGCACTTCCCTGGGCATGGCGACACAGACGTCGACTCGCATAAAGAACTGCCAATTATCCCACATGATCGAGCCCGCCTAGACAGCGTTGAACTCTACCCATTCAAACACCTTGTTGATGCAGGAATTGGTAGTATGATGATTGCCCATTTGTATATGCCTAAGATCGATTCAACAGAGCTGCAGCCTTCAACTTTGTCTAAAAAGATTGTAACTGGAATACTTCGAGAAGACTTAGGATTTGAAGGTTTGATATTCACTGATGCGATGACCATGCAAGGAATTGCTAAGTACTTCGAGCCAGGTGTCATGGATGTCAAAGCGTTGCAAGCTGGCAATGACATGTTGCTATTTCCAGCTGATGTGCCTATTGCCATCACCAAAATAAAGGAAGCACTAGAATCTGGGGAGTTAACTTTGGATCAAATAGAAGACAAATGTCGACGCATATTAGAGGCCAAAGAATGGACAGGACTTGATAACTACAAGCCCATCGAACGAAAGAACGCTTACGCCGATTTGAATTCGGCCTATGCCCAGTCTTTGGAACGAGAGTTAGTTTCTAAAGCAATTACTACTATTGAGAACACTTCTAAAATCCGTATTTGGGAGTCTGACACGCTTAAAATAGCTACCCTTTCGTTTGGAGAAGGCATAAACAATTCATTCAATAAGGAGTTGGCCAACTTCGCCAGCTTTGATCGATATACAATTGACTACAAGCCAAGCTTTTCAACCTTGAAAAAATATGCTACAGATTTGGCGGAATACGACTTGGTTATTGTCAATTGGTTGAAGACAAGCAACAAGGCTTCTAAGAATTACAACCTCACAGAACAAGCCTCTCAACTAGTCGACAAAATTGCACTGAGTGCGGAGGTTGTTCTCAATGTTTTTGCCAATCCATACGGTCTATCTGCAATTCCATTTCCAGGCAAGGCTCACATGATAAACATTGCCTATCAAGACAACAACGTAACTCAAAAGGCCGTTGCAAATTTCCTTGCTGGTACTGGGGGAGGCGGAGGGCAACTGCCTGTTTCCATCTCAGATAAATACCCTGCAGGATATGGCTTAGAAGCATTTGCGCCTGTGCGCTTAGGGTTCACAACACCAGAATCTTTGGGGATTGACTCTGAATACTTGAATAAGATAGATAGCATTGCAATGGCAGGAATCGACGCTCAAGCATATCCTGGATGTCGTATTCTTGCTGCCAAAGACGGACAAATATTTTACGACAAGAGTTTCGGAAACCAGACCTATGAGGCCAAAATACCAGTTGATGCAGGCACGGTTTACGACATCGCATCCATTACAAAAGTCGTCTCTTCAACAGCAGCCCTTATGAAACTGCAAGACGAAGGATTGATCAATGTAGATTATAATCTGTGTGACTACTTGGACGTATGCGACACCTCGGAATATTTCAATCTGAATTTACGAGAAATGTTGTCCCATTATGCCAAACTACGCTCATGGATACCCTTTTACTTGGAGACCATCGAAGATGGAAAACCAAATCCTAGATTGTATAGTAAAGTGCAAAAAGAGGGCTTTTCGGTTCAGGTTGCGGAAGACTTGTACATCATGGATGCGTATCGTGATTCCATGCTCAACATTATTTACAACACGCCATTGCGATCAAAGCAGAAATACAAATACAGCGACTTGGGTTATTACTTCGTTCAAAAAATTGTAGAACAAAAAACTGGTCTTTCCTTAGACCAATATGTAGCTGAAAACTTCTACAATCCAATGGCTCTGAGCAGCATGGGCTACCTTCCACTTGAAAGAATAGAACTCGAGCGCATAGCACCTACTGAGTACGACATGCTTTTTAGAAAGCAACTGGTACATGGTCATGTGCATGACCCCGGAGCAGCCATGACTGGAGGAGTAGGCGGACATGCTGGAATTTTTAGCACAGCCTATGATCTGGCTGTTATGATGCAGATGTTCATGGATCGAGGATATTATGGTGGAAGACAATATATAAGACCAGAGACCATCGACTATTTTACAGATTGCCACTATTGCGACGACGGAAATAGGCGAGGTATTGGTTTTGACAAGCCTGCGAGCGCTTTAGATTCTGGCCCTACTTGCAACCAAGCGACACCTGAAAGTTTTGGCCATTCAGGATTTACTGGAACTCTGACATGGGCAGACCCAATTCACGGAATCGTTTATGTATTTTTGTCGAACAGAGTGTATCCAAATGCGGAAAACTCAAAGCTATTGAAGCTGAATATTCGAACAGATATTCAGCAGGTTATCTATAGATCTTTGAACCTTCCAGATAGAATTGCAACGGATCAATTGACGACAAATCACAACTAGAATGAGGATTGGAATAGTATGCTATCCAACATTTGGAGGAAGCGGAGTAGTAGCGACGGAATTGGGAAAAGCATTGGCGGCAAAGAATCATGAGGTTCATTTCATAACGTATAACCAGCCTGTCCGATTGGGGTCTTTTGCTGAGAATATATATTACCACGAAGTGAATGTTTCGGACTATCCACTGTTCGATTACCCTCCTTACGAATTCGTCCTGGCAAGTAAAATTGTCGATGTAACACGCTATGAGAAATTAGATCTTCTCCACGTTCATTATGCCATTCCACATGCTAGTGCTGCTTATACAGCAAAAAAGATTTTGGAAGCTCATGGTATTGATCTACCGGTGATAACAACACTCCATGGCACGGACATTACACTTCTCGGACGGGATGCTGCATTCGAACCTGTAATCTCCTTTGCGATCAACCAAAGTGATGCCGTGACAGCGGTTTCTAATAGTTTGAAAAATGACACCTATA
>JBLHIB010000005.1:0-63391 GCA_047615865.1 Gammaproteobacteria bacterium | reverse complement strand
AGCCACAGCCGAAACTGGCACTTGTTTTATCCGTCCGTCAGATTGATCTCTAAACGTGATCTTTTGGTTCAAAATAGCACCAGCATCATCACGGAATTGTTGTTTGAAACGAATGTTGATCGGATAATCATCCTCACCATCTTTGAAGGTAGAAATCTCCTTTCCAAACAAAGCAGTTCGGATCGCATCACCAATTTGCCCAGTGCTCAATCCAAATCTTCTAGCCTTATCTCGGTCGATAAAAACAGGCATTTCCGGCTTGTCCTTGTTCACGTCCACTTTGAGTTCTTCAATTCCCACAATACGCTTAGAATTGATAAACTCCTTCATTTGCTCAGCAGCAAACATCAAGGTGTCATAATTCTCTCCAGAGATTTCAATGCTAATTGGGGCACCTTGCGGCGGTCCATCTTCATTCTTGGCCACCACAATCTCAGCATCAGGATAATCGGCCAAGGCCTCTCGCACCCGATTCATAACATCAACTGTATTTTTATCTCCTCGTTCGGAGGACTTAATAAATGATACAGAAATACGCGCCTTGTTTGGAGTGTTTCCAAAAGTCTGCCCTTGAGCCGGGTCACTGGTTCCATTGCCTACTTGCCCAATCACCGAGGTAATCAAAAAGTCTTCAAGCTCTCCCTTTTCATTGACCCTTTTCCATTGATCCTCATCTAGTACTTCAAGTACTTTAGCTTCAATGTCCTGACAAATTTCATTCGTGGCATCGATATGTGTACCTATCGGCTTCTCAATGAATATATTGAGGTATTGCGGCTGATTGCTTGGGAAAAATTCAACTTTAGGCGTAAAGATTCCCATCAATACGAATGATAGAATGAATAAGACAAACATTCCAATCAAAGTCAGCTTTGGGTTGAAACCACTCAATACACGAGCTAAGAAAACTTCATATTTTTGTTCCAACCAAGGAAGAAAACTGCCTTTGAATTTCTCACTCATAGGATAAAGCACCCACAAATTGAGTAATCCCAAAACAGCCGAAACCATCAACATATTTCCGGCGCCAAAGTTTCCAGCTACGTAGTTAAGCAATCCGAAAATGGCCAAAATTGACAATCCAGGAATCACATCTTTCAGGCGCGTATTGTCGGTTACAAAAATGTACTTGCCCAGCAACATGACGACGGCAACCAAGAATGGCAATGAACCTATCACGTTCATGGTCGAATCAGCCATTGACATCAAGCCCAAGGCAGCGAATAAGAACAAGGTCGACCAGATCAAACGGCGGCGGCTTTGAACGATATCGTCCTCTTGAATCTTCATCATCACCGACGTGAGCATTGGGTTAATCACCAAAGCCACAAAGAGTGACGAGCTCAATACGATCATCAAAGTGATAGGCAAGTATTTCATGAACTCACCCATCATTCCTGGCCATACCATAAGCGGTACAAAGGCCGCCAAAGTAGTTGCTGTTGAGGCTATAATCGGCCAAGCAACTTCACCTACACCGTTTTTCGCCGCTTCTATGGGACTGTACCCTTCATCCATCAGTCGGTAGATATTCTCTACCACCACAATTCCGTTGTCCACCAGCATTCCCAAGGCCAATACCAAAGAGAACAACACCATTACGTTCAAGGTAACTCCAAGAGCTCCAAGGATCATAAAGGACATAAACATAGAAAGTGGGATCGCAATTCCTACAAAAAGCGCGTTTCTCAATCCAAGGAAAAACAAGAGGACTCCAACGACCAAGAGCACACCAAAAATGATGCTATTTTCCAGCTCGCTCAATTGAGTGATTGTCATATCACTCTGGTCATTCGTAAAGGTGATTTGCAAGTTTTCTGGCAGCTCATTGATCTGAGCATCTTCGATAATTGCGTGGATGGAATGAGACGCTTCGATGAGGTTTTCACCTGCTCGCTTTATGACGTCCAAGCTCACTACAGGTCGAAGGTATTCTCGAGCATAACTCTCCTTTTCCTTCTCCATGAATTTCACGTCGGCAACATCGGCGAGATATACAATATCTCCACCTTCAGCCTTAACGATGACGCTCTTGATATCGGCCATGTTTTGGAATTCACCAACGACACGTACCGAACGTTTGAAATTATCGACTTTAAGGTCACCACCAGAAATAGTAAGGTTTTCACCTGAAATGGCTTGTGCTACATCTCCAAAGCTCAACTTTCGGGCTTCCATGGCCAAGTAGTCCAATTCGATGACTACCTCCTTATCCATGACACCCTTGATGTCTACTTTCGAAATTTCCGGAAGGTCCTCAATTCGATCTTCGAGAATTTCGGCGTAATCTTCCAGTATTTCGAGCGAATAATCGCCTGAAAGGTTGATGTTCATGATAGGCACCAACTCCGAGAAGTTCATCGCAAACGAGTTGGGGTCTGCCGGAAGATCATCTGGAAAATCAGGACTACTCATGGCGATATCTACCTTGTCCTTCACTTTTTGCAGCGCTTCGCTAGGCGTCACACTGAAATCAAAAGTGATATCGATAGACGAGTATCCTTGTACAGAGGTCGATATGATTTTATCAATTCCCGTAATCCCGTTCAGCTCTTTTTCGAGCGGACGAGTGATCAACTTCTCGATATCTTCTGGCGAGTTACCTGGGTACGGTGTGCTCACGAAAATCTGAGGCATGATGATCTCAGGGAAACTTTCTTTCGGAATTTGAATGTAGGAAACCAGTCCCGCAATCAAGATAATGGTGGTGATTACGAAAACCGTTGTCCGGTTGGTAATCGCCCAGCTTGATAGGCCAAACTCTTTCTTGTGAGAGACCTTTTTATATTCTTTCGGTTGAGGATTTTGCTCTTCCATGGGATTTCATTTGATGCATGACTCGCCAGGGCATTTGCCGATAGGCTAAATCATATAAATGTTCATTCTTATTGACCAAAGTCAACTTATTGCACGCGTACCAATCCACCGTTGACTACGCGACGAACGCCTTTGTCTACGATTTGCTCGTTTCCACTAAGTCCGGAAATAACCATCGTAAGGCCATTGTATGTGCGGCCTGGTTCAACGAAAGTCTTTTCAGCTTTGTACTCGCCGCCTGCTGGTTCAACAACATAAACGAAAAACTTTCCTCGTGCATCCTGGGAAATGAGTGATGCTGGAAGTACAACCGCTGTATCGGCATGGAAGTCGTTCACACGCATGCTAGCCATTTGATTTGGAATCAACCCTTGAGTCTTAGAGTCCACATCAACGCGGATTTCAAACGTTCTATTCTCAGGCTTGATGTAATTTCCAACTCGGCTGATTTGTGCTTTGACTGTATCCTTATTTGCAACATCCACCTCAACCAAATCTCCTGATTTGATCTTTCCAAAATAGTTCTCAGGTACGTCTGCCACAATATACATTTGATCCAAGTTCACTACCCTTACCAGAGGCATCATCGGACTGGCCATTTCACCAAGTTTAGGCATGATGTCGTCAACGACTCCTGAAAATGGAGCGCGAACAACTCCCATATCCATCTGAGCTTTAAGCGTAGCCATCGTTCCTTCGAGACCTTCTTTGCGTGTTCTAGCTTCAAGAAACTGAACCTCCGAACCTATTTGTTGGTCCCAAAGATTCTTTTGACGGTCGAATACATCAACTGCCAAAGCATATTGTGTTTCTACCTCGGCGATGTTCTTTCGAATCACTTCAGTATCTAGTTCAAGCAAGGATTGACCTTTAGAAACTTGCTGACCTTCATCCACGCGAATTGCGCGAATGCGGCCGTTCATTTCCGGGTAAACCATCGCATTGAAATCGGTCTCTACATTTCCTTGCAACCAGAAATAGTTATCGAAAGCCTGCGTCGAAACCTGGTGTAGTGAGACCATTGGTGATTTCTTAGTGGTGTCCAACAATAGAATTTGCTCCTCAATCATCGCGATCGAATCAGCTAGGACACTGTAATCTTCTTTCAGTCGTTCCTTGGTCTTGTTCAAAGTCGCCAAGTCCGATTTATCTTCAGGGGTGCAGCCCACAACCATCAGGAGGATGGCAAAAACGGGGATAAAAATCTTCATGAGTAAGTGTATTGGAATGTGGTTATTGGTATTGGTTCAGTGATTTGCTCAAGCGCGATTTGGCGTTCAATACGGAGAGCATGCCTCCGATGAAACTTCCTTGCGATTGAAGCAATTGAGTTTGCGCTTGCGCCAAATCAAAACTGCTAGCAATTCCCTCTGTGTATTTGATTTGAGTCTTGTTGAAAATGCGTTCGGCGAGGAATAAACTTTGTTCCTGGTTCTGATAAGTTGCCAAGGCTAGTGAGTAGTCGTTTTTCGCCAACTCATACTCAAGTGTTGCTCCCTGAGTGGCTTGGTCTAAATTCATGCGAGCTCTTTCAGCTTCAACTTTTGCTTTAGCAACTCGGTGTACACCGCGAAACGAGGTAAAAATTGGAACCGACATTTTGACTCCCCACAATTGAATTGGATACCACTTCTTATCACCGTCGAAGAAATCAAAACTATCACGTTGAGCGTTCTTCTGGTAATTGTAGAATCCGCCAATTGTTGGCAAGGACTTGACCTTTTCGTTTTTAACATTCAGATCCATCAAACTCACTCGTGTATTGAGTACGTCGTAATCAATGCTTTGCTGAAAGTTAAATCCCAGACCCAGCATATCCACGGCACCTTCCGTCAAAAGCCCGTCGACTGAATCAGACAAAGTAAGTGTTGAGCTCATTGGCATTCCGAGTTGATACTTCAACAAGTCCAACGCAATGCTCTTTTGGTTTGAAGCGTGGGCGATACGGTTGTTCAGATCGGCAAGCGATAAGTCCAACTGATCGAGGTCTTGCTCTTCAACAAAACCTTGCTCGAACATGGCTTTAGTATCTTGCCGCGTCTTTCTCAGAACCGTGAGACTTTTTTGCAGAATATCCACGTTTTCCGAAGCTATCAATACTGTATGGTAGGATTCGGCGACTATTGCCTTCACATCGCGCTGGGTAATTGCCACAGCACCATCCATCACTCGGGCGTATGTCCTAGCGGCTTTCAAGCCGACGAAATAAGACCCATCGAAGATGAGCTGACTAAGCGAAACACCTGCTGTCACGGTCTGCGGAGCGCCAAATTGTAATTCGGAAACCGCACCTGGATCGGTAGCTGGAGCGTTGATTGGTACTCCAGTTTCAGTTGAAACATCACCTAGAAACTGTGTGAGGTAATCAGGAAAACCAAAAGCATCCGCCGGAGCGACTTGAGTAGGAATGTCGATGTAATTGTTATAATCCAGCGACCCATTGACTTGAGGCAAGCCAATAGCAATTGTTTCTTTCACTCCGCGGAGAGCAACTTCGGCATCGAAGCTCGCACCACGCACAGAATAACTGTGTTCGGACGCATATTCCTGCGCCTCCTTGAGTGTCATCGTATGCTGTTCTTGGGCCCTGATCGAGGTTGGGATGATCAAGAGAGCAATGGTTAATAATTTATAATGCATTAGTTTATCTAAAAGTGTATCAATTCTTCTTTCCTTTCACCTTTTCTACAAGGTATTCTATGCCTTTTTCACTGGCCAATCCGCGAACATGATATCTCAAATATTCGAGATATACATCCGAAAAAGAGACTTCATTGGGAGGGAAAATCTCCGCGTTGAAGACAATATCCATCTTCGCCATGTAGATTTTTGAAATGACCACAGTATTCAAATCAGCACGATACAATCCCTCATTCACTCCCTTTTCCAAATTGGAATGGATGCAAGTGAAAACAGCACTTTCTCGATTGTCCATCATATCTTTCAATATTTCAGGATGATATTTTTCCAAATCGAAGTGAATCGACGGGTGCATTTTCGAGAGTAAGTCGGTGATGAAGTGTGAAATCTCAAACAACTCATCGATCGCATTCAACCCTTTTTCACAGATTGCGCCAACAGCAACATCTTCCGCTTCACACATTCCAAAAATGCACTTACGGACAAGGTCATTCTTGTCTTTGACATACTGGTACAGCGTTCGTTTCGATATTCCCAATGAACGAGCGATGTCGTCCATGTTCACACTCTTTATCCCCAAACGCATGAATACCTCACTGGCAGCTTTGATAATATTCAGCTCTTTTTCGTTCATGGCGCAAAAGTACGATTTAAAACACACTGGAAACGAAACAAGTGTTAAATCGTTTCCAGTGTGTTTAGTGTATTGATTGTCCAACATGCTTTAATCGCACTAGAATCTATAGACTCCGAGCTCTTTGATTTGTTACTTTTTAAAACAATTTATGTAGTAATCCACAAGTCGTAAATAGGGATTTTCAGCGCACGATTGTATATTTATTGAACAACAAACAACCTTCATGGCTTTACGTATCTATCTCGTCTTCATAGCCTTGTCTCTTTTTAGCCTGTCGGCAAATGCGCAAGCGGATTATCTGTTTCCACACGACACGGCCTCCGTTTTTTTTAACGATACCCAAGCAAACTACTTTACAGCCTATATTGAATCGACGTCGATCGATGAGCTTGGAGCTCACTACCAGTTAAAGGGAAATTTTAATTCGGAGTGGACGACAATTCAATGCTGGGATACTTATTGCGAAGCTGTCAATAGCGCGCCAGGTGAGTTTGGCTCGCGCTATACAGCGAGCGCCGACTCAACCCATCAATTTGTGACGAGCTCCGGCGATTCCTTAGAATTCAACTTCAATATGAACGTGGGTGAATCCTCGATTTTCTTCGCCGGCTACATGCATTATTTCATCACTCGTTTATATGATAGTACAAGCGATATTTGGTTTCAAGGGGAGATTGTCTTCAATTATGAAATCACTGTTATGAATATCTATGAAGAGGTCATCACTCCTTTTTCCGGTGGTGTTATTTCAATTGGCTTAGAATCAGGAATTCACCGTTTTTTTGATATCCAAGGTTTTCCCGAAGACTATATGGAAGTCGTGTTGGTAGGAAATACCTATTTCGATTCAGGAATAGTCCCTTTCACGTTTACTGAGGCTTTCGACTTTCAATTGGCAGAGATCTACCAGTATCAGAAAACTAGCAATCTGCCAGGAAGCCATTCATCATCAATTGACACCTATACCATCATGTCACGCGCTGATATGGAAGGGAGTGTTACGTACCAAATCCAAAAAGAATCGATCACAACGGTCTATATGTTGGACTACGAAGACATCATTCCACCGGAAGTAACTGTAACTGGGCCTACGATGTTGGAATCTACCTATTACGATGAGCAGATTGCTCCAAATCTATACGGACCGAGGTATGCTAGCCAGGGTATATCGGGTTATGGCCTTTTCGAGTCAACCGACCATTATGGTGAAGAATTACTGCAACTCACCGTAGGTATAGACGAGGGGTATTCGCCATGTGATGATGATCCAAACTGCTTTTTTGAAACTGAGGATCCAGACTATCGCTACAAGAAATATGTGCCGGAATTGGGTAAGGTTTACGAGTATTTCGGAATCGACAATTATGGTTGGAGCGAAGAGTTGGTCTATTTTCAAAAGGACGGAATTACCTGGGGATTGGATGGCACATCGGTTGAGGAAAGTGGACTTGAGACCGCGGGTCTCAGGGCGTATCCTAATCCAAGTTCAGGCATTGTGATACTGAGCAGGCCAGTGCAAAATGCAGGATTGTACAATGCTATGGGTCAATTGGTCACTTATGTCAATGGATCTGTGCTCGACGTAACTGCATGTGCTGAAGGCTTATACCTTCTCAAGCCTTCGGGAAAAAATGAAACGGCGCTAAGAATTCTCAAGCGTTAAGACTTATTCAAACAAGCTTTGAACCAAATTATCATCGGCCATATTTGGTAGAGTCACCTTCAAGCGAGGCTCTTCGGCCATGGCGCGCTTGATGGCAAAAACTGCCTCTTCATTTCTAGCCCAGCTGCGACGTGCAATTCCGTTATTGACATCCCAATGCAACATCATTTTGAGTCGGCGATTGCTATCTGAAGAACCATCGAGCAACATGCCAAAACCACCGTTAATCACCTCGCCCCAGCCTACGCCACCGCCATTGTGAATCGACACCCACGTAGCGCCTCGGAACGAATCTCCAATGACATTGTGTATGGCCATATCGGCTGTGAATTGCGATCCGTCGTAGATATTTGACGTCTCTCGGAACGGAGAATCGGTGCCACTTACATCGTGGTGATCGCGACCCAAAACTACAGGGCCTTTCAATTCACCATCGGCAATAGCTTTGTTGAATGCTTCGGCAATTTTGATTCTACCTTCAGCATCGGCGTACAGAATTCTCGCCTGGCTGCCCACGACCAATTTATTGGCACGCGCGCCTTTAATCCAGTGAATATTATCGGCCATTTGTTGTTGAATCTCTTCTGGAGAATTGACGCGCATCTCTTCTAGAACTTGGCAGGCAATCTCATCGGTTTTCTTCAAGTCATCGGGATCACAGCTTGCGCAGACCCAGCGAAACGGACCAAATCCATAGTCGAAACACATAGGTCCCATGATGTCCTGAACATAGGACGAGTATTTGAAATCGATGTTGTTTTCCGCCATAACCTCAGCACCAGATCGTGAAGATTCCAACAGAAAAGCATTTCCATAATCGAAGAAATACATTCCTTGATCGGCAAGTTTGTTTACTGCAGCCGCATGTCTTCTCAAGGAAGCTTGCACTCGCTTTTTGAATTCATCTGGGTCATTGGCCATCATGTTGTTGGATTCCTCCAAAGTCATGCCTACTGGGTAATACCCACCTGCCCAAGGATTGTGAAGGGAAGTCTGGTCGGAGCCTAAATCCACCTTGATATTGCGCTCGGCCATGCGCTCCCAGAGCTCCACTATATTACCTAAAAATGCGATAGAATATGCTTTTCGCAGAGCTTGTCTTTCAATGGCCTCATCGATGCATTGATCCACATCTTCGATCACTTGATCTACCCAACCTTGCTCTTGTCGTTTATAAGCAGCAGCTCCATTTATTTCGGCTGTAATGCTTACAATTCCCGCGATATTACCTGCTTTTGGTTGTGCACCACTCATTCCACCCAGACCGGCAGTGACAAATAGCTTTCCTTCAGGAGTAGCTCCATTGTCCAATTTTCTACACGCATTCAACAGCGTGATCGTTGTACCATGAACGATGCCTTGCGGACCGATATACATGTATGAACCAGCTGTCATTTGACCATACTGAGTAACGCCCAAAGCGTTGAATTTCTCCCAATCATCTTGCTTCGAATAATTCGGGATCATCATGCCATTTGTAACGACTACTCGGGGAGCATCGTTGTGTGAGGGGAACAATCCGAGTGGATGTCCGCTGTACATAACCAAGGTTTGATCATCGGTCATCTCTCCCAAATATTTCATCACGAGCAGGTATTGCGCCCAGTTCTGAAATACAGCGCCATTTCCGCCGTATGTAATAAGTTCATGCGGGTGCTGTGCCACGGCATAGTCCAGGTTATTCTGGATCATAAGCATGATAGCTGCCGCTTGCTGACATTGCGCAGGATACCAGTCGATAGGTCGGGCATGCATGCGGTAGTTTGGACGAAAGCGATGCATATAAATCCGACCCAATTCTTTTAATTCCGCGGCAAATTCTGGTGCCAATTCGGCGTGTTGCTCGGCAGGGAAATACCTCAACGCATTGCGCAAGGCCAGTTCTTTCTCGGCTTTACTAAGAATATCCTTTCGCTTAGGTGCGTGGCTTATTGAAGGATCAATGGATTGAGCCTTCGGCAAATGTGTCGGCAGTCCGGCGCATGCAACTTCTTGAAATTCGGCTTTGGTCAATTCTACTTGGTCAGCAACTATCTGGCTCATACTCTACTTGTTAAAAGTCCCTGTTTTTTTGTCAAATCCATACGGACAATGCTTGCAACCACTTTGGCAGCACTTCCCACGTTTGAGGTGGAATTTCTCCGTAAAAACCATGAATCCCTCTTCTGAAAGGTAAAAATCCTCTGGATCAAGATCGGGTTTGTTGTTGAATAATGACACGCCGCGAATTTAAAGAAATTACCCTTCGGTGGACTGATTATGTGAGGGCTGAATGTTTCTGGACGAAACAATGGTGTTACCTCCAGCTCGACCCAGTATGGTTCGCATATTTATAACAAACAGTGATGGAACTACATCTTGACCCAGTATGGATCGCACATTTATAACAGAAACAAAGGGTTACCAGAAACCCGACCCAGTATGGGTCGCACCTACAACGCCAGACTCTCCTACTCCTCACTTTATGTCATTTTTGTTTTAGAGTAACCACATCTCGACGGCGCGGCACACCTTGCTCGGCACTAATCAGCTTTATATTGTTCCGCTTTGCTCGATGACCAAGTTGTACAAGGAACTCATATTTAGTACGTCAATGTACTGGGAAACTTTACTTGTTAGACTCGGTCATCGAGCAAAGCGCTTCCATTTCGAAGCGCGTCGTCGAGATGCTGTTTCTCCTGCGTCCACAAACCCATTTCAAAAATACTTGTCAAGCAAACTTGACATTACCAAAAAAACACCTACATTTGTGTCAAGTAAACATTACATTATGTCAAACAAAATGGACACAAAGATGGAAAATTGGAAGAGTAAAACAATGAAAAACACAATGCGACTGGCTTTTTGGACAGTGTGCTGGACTTCATCTATGGCTTTGGCCTCATTTGGGCCAAAAGAGATTTGGGAAGGAAATACAATCCTCACCGTTATTGCCGTACTCATCAATCTAGGATGTGGAATTAGGATAATCTTTGCGCACATTAGTCACTTGAAAGATTTGGACGAGTTGCAGAAAAAAATTCAACTCGAAGCTATGGGAATTGCCTTGGGCGTTGGCATTGTTGGCGGACTCAGTTATTCACTTCTTGATATTACCAATCTTATCTCGAATGACGCCGAAATTTCATTCCTCGTAATACTCATATCGCTTACGTACTTGACCGGACTGCTCGTTGGCCAAAAGAGATACAAATGAAGAACAGACTAAAAGTACTTCGCGCCGAAAGGGACCTCACTCAAGCCGATTTGGCAGATGAGCTCGATGTTTCTCGTCAGACTATCAACGCTATCGAAAAAGGGAAGTTTGATCCGAGTTTGCCATTGGCTTTTAAGATGTCGCGGTTGTTTGAGATGTCGATTGAAGAGATTTTTTTTGGATGAGTCGCAGTAACATCTCGACGACGCGATTTTCCTTTTGCGGCCTATGGAAAAGATACGACTATCGCTTTGCTCGATGACCTAGTGTACAAGGAAATTTTACTAGGTAGACTCGGTCATCGAGCAAAGCGGGTCAACAATAGTTGATGATTTGGAATTCAGTTGAACCGCGTCGTCGAGATGGGGTGACTCGTAAGAGTAAAAGTAACAAAAGGTGAAGAGAATTAGATTTCAGATACCTTTGCTCTTCCATGGTAGCAGCTACAACTCAAATTCTCACTTCTCCAATTCAACTTGATCTTCGTCGCGAAGATCTTAGTCACCCTTTGTACGGCGGAAACAAACTGCGCAAGTTGAAGTACAATTTGCTCAAGGCGAAAGAGAACAACTACGAGACAATTCTGACATTTGGCGGTGCGTGGAGCAATCATATTTATGCTACTGCAGCCGCTTGCAAGGAGCATGATTTCAAGAGTATTGGTGTGATTCGTGGGGAAGAACCCAAAGTGTATTCGGACACGTTATCATTTGCACGCGAGTGCGGAATGAAATTTCACTTTATATCCCGACAAGAATACCGGGAAAAGCACGAGGATTATTTCAAAGCTTGGTTGCGAGATCAACATGGTTCGCTCTATATGATTCCTGAAGGTGGGTCAAACTACTTGGGAATGCAGGGATGTATGGAAATACTCAGTGCATCGGACAAAACAGACTACTCCCATATTGCTTGCGCTGCGGGAACTGGTGCTACGGTTGCGGGGTTGTTGATCTCTGCTGGGGATCATCAGAAAATACTTGCGTTTTCGGCCTTGAAGGATGGGGCTTTCTTGAAAGATGAAATCAGGACTTTTGTTTATTACGCTTTGGGTGACGAGGAATCGGCGGATGAGCTCATGGGTCAATTGGAAGTAATTACAGATTTTGATGAGGGAGGCTACGCCAAATGCAGTGACCGCGAACTAGAGTTCCTTCGTCGATTCAATAATCAGTACGACATTAAACTTGACGCTGTGTACACTGGTAAAATGATGCTCGGATTGCATCAGATGATCGGCGAAAATGCATTTGCCGAAGGCTCAAAGATCCTAGCCATACACACTGGCGGACTGCAAGGAAATGTGGGTATTGAAAAGCGGATGGGGAGCGCACTTTTCAGCTAAATTCTACCCGCAGGGCGTGCCAAAAGAGATGAGGAATAGCAACAAATCTGTGGTGTCAACTACAGCATCATTGTTCAAGTCTGCTGGTCATTCATCGATTCCAATGCAAAACTTAGAGTAACTCTATATAATGGTTTCAAGCCGACGAACTTAACATTACGCCTCATTCTCAGCGATAAAGGTTTGGTATTTCGCAATCGTACTCACTCAGAAAACTAGCAGGATTGTCGTTCATATCATCTCAAAGATGCATTTCGTTGAACAAAGAAAAAGGACTACTTTTGCACTCTAATTTCAGCCTTCTGGCATGATATGAGCGACGCGATAAAGCACGAGTGTGGAATAGCACTTCTAAGGCTTAAAAAGCCCCTCCATTATTACCGTGAAAAGTACGGAACATCCTTTTATGGCCTAAACAAAATGTATCTCCTCATGGAGAAACAGCACAATCGTGGACAAGACGGTGCAGGTTTGGCCAATATAAAAATCGATGTCGAACCTGGTAAGCGATACATTAGTCGTGTGCGCTCCAACGACGCAGCCCCAATCAAGGACATCTTTGCCCAAGTTATGGGAAGATTCGAAGAGCTCGAGAAAAACGACCCTGACAAGATTAAGGACGTCGAGTATCTCAAAGCCAACTTCGGCTTTACTGGCGAGGTATTCCTTGGTCACTTGCGCTACGGTACTTTTGGCGGAAATAAGATCGAGCAATGCCATCCTTTCTTGCGCCAAAGCAACTGGATGACTCGAAACTTGGTGGTTGCTGGAAACTTCAACCTTACCAATGTAGATGAGCTCTTCTCTTTGCTCGTAAGCTTAGGTCAGCACCCAAAAGAACAAGCGGATACTGTAACAGTACTGGAAAAAATTGGTCACTTTCTCGACGAAGAGAATCAGCGATTATTTGACTTTTACAATTCGCAGGGATACAACAATGTAGCTATATCCAGTAAGATTCAGGAGAACTTAGATGTTCAGAAAGTCCTTCAGAATGCGGCCCGTGACTGGGACGGCGGATATGCAATGGCCGGAATGATAGGTCATGGCGATGCCTTTGTTTTACGCGATCCTTCAGGAATTCGACCGGCATTTTGGTATGAGGATGACGAGATAGTGGTTGTTACTTCTGAACGTCCAGTTATTCAAACTGCCTTCGACGTTCCTTTGGAGTCCATCAAAGAACTCGACCCTGGTCACGCTTTGATTATTCGGAAAGATGGAACGGCTTCTCTCAAGCAAGTCCGCGCTCCTCTCGAAAGAAAGGCTTGTTCATTTGAACGCATTTACTTCTCTAGAGGAAATGATGCTGATATCTACAGGGAAAGAAAAAATTTGGGACGTAAAGTAGTTCCGAAAATATTGGAAGCGATAGATTATGACGTCAAGAATACCGTCTTCTCTTTTATTCCAAATACTGCAGAGACCTCATACTACGGTATGATTAAAGAAGTTGAAGATTACCTCAGCGAAGTCAAAGCAAAGAAAATTATCAAGTTGGGTGCTAACCCAGATCCTGACAAGATCAGAGAGATTCTAAGTATTCGCACGCGTGTTCAAAAGGTGGCGATCAAAGATGCCAAGCTAAGGACATTTATCACTCAGGACAACGACCGCGACGATTTGGTAGCGCACGTTTATGACGTTACTTATGGTTCGGTCATTCCTCATGAGGACAACCTTGTCATGATCGATGATTCGATTGTACGCGGAACGACTTTGAAAAAGAGCATCATTCGAATTCTTGACCGCTTGAACCCTAAGCGTATTGTTGTTGTTTCATCTGCTCCTCAAATTCGTTACCCAGATTGCTACGGTATCGATATGGCCAGACTGGGTGACTTCATCGCCTTCCAAGCTATGATTGCCCTGATCAAAGAAAGAGGAATGGAGGATTTGATAGATGTCACTTATAAAAAGTGCATTGATCAACTCAATGTTCCCAAAGAGCAAGTGCGCAACTACGTGAAAGATCTTTACTCTCCTTTTACCCCTGAAGAGATTTCGGACAAAATTTCTCAATTGCTGCGACCTGAAGGTGTCTCGGCAGAAGTCAAGATCATTTATCAGAGTCTTGAAGGATTGCACGAAGCTTGTCCAGATCACACTGGCGATTGGTATTTCTCGGGCGACTATCCAACTCCCGGTGGAAACAAGGTGGTAAACAAAGCATTTATCAATTACTACGAAGGGAACAATGAACGAGCCTATTAAAGGGCACTCGAATAGATATTTGCCTTTAAGCTTATTCTTTTAAAAAATATAATTCAACGCTTTCAGGGAAAATGAAGTAGGTTGCTGGTCTGCTATAAACCACCCTCACCTCTAATCCTTGACTTATATTACTCGTAAGACTATCTCTCCTGCTCGTGTTTATTTTTGCAGGCCTTCAATCATTTGGCGCCGACAAATACTGGCGACCAGTAGACAACTCATTCCACAAGCCTGCCAATTGGAATCCCGTCGGAATAACTGGATGGGCCGATCGCATTATATTTGATCAATTTGGGAATTCAGATTGTGTTGTTGGCATGCACGGGAACTACCGACCAGCCTTTTGATCTCACAGGATGAGGCACTGAGGGACGCTAGCATAGCAACTTGTCCAGGCTATTTCAACGAAGATGGACAGATCGATACTTCAGGTTTATTGTTAATTATATCGGGATTTGTGTGCGCAGGATATTTCTGGCGCCGGCGGCGTTAGCACAACAGACATACTTCAATTTCTTGGTTTATTTGGAACGGTTTGTATTTAGTTAGATTTCTTAATTCAGCCTCCCGGCAAATGTTTAGGCTCCTTTCGAGGGGCGTATTCTTTTTTTAGTCGTTTTCGTATAGTTGGTCATGGGTATGAGACCGATACTAGGTCACAGATGAGCTGTTAGGGTCATCTGTGGGACTAAATACGCGCCTCAAACTGGGTCGAGTCCATTGACAGTGGGTGCCGAGAAGGACCTCTTTGATTTATGTGCGTAGCTCTTACACAGGCATTTTCTTTAAAAAATCAGAAATGTTTATCTTGCAGGTCTACAAAATTTGATGTTATGAAAGAAAATTGGTTTGCCATCCTCATGTTCAGTGCGATCTTCGGAATCTTAGGGTTTTTAGTAGGTCGTGTTACTTGCACAACTGGCTCGTGCGCGCCTACTTCATGCAGTCCTACAGGAGCGGTATGTTGCCCTCCGGGAAGCGGAGTTACTGAGTGTGTGTGGATTCAAGGCGGAGAAGCCGGTGAAGATGGTGTGCGCATCGTAACTTCATCCAATGGTGACGTAGATACAATAATTGAACAATTGGAAATTGACGACTTCATTGGCGATACAACTATCACTGCAGGCAATTCAGTAATCCACCTTATCAAATCAGAGGATGGAGAAATTGAAGTAGATGTTGAGATGACTAAATGAGAATGATCGGTAGATAAATTAGGGGCTAGGACCATCAAAATTCTTACCGACGAAGAATAGTATTTGCTCTATTCAGAACTTATGGTTATTTTCGCGCCCGCTGTGGAAGTGATCAAGTATTGATTTTCCGCAATAAGATCTTTACATCGTGAAACAGTACTCTCTTTTAGAAGGTACTAATGTATTGCACGACCAGTTGCCCGAGTGGCGGAATTGGTAGACGCGCACGACTCAAACTCGTGTTCTTCGGAGTGCCGGTTCGACTCCGGCCTCGGGTACCATTTAGACAAAAAGACCTACGCTATGCGTGGGTCTTTTTTGTTTCTGGAGTTTTCGTTCCGGGTTATAAGTTTACATCTCGCTACAATACCTCGCAAAAAAGACAAACGGTAGGAATTCACAAGCGAATGACCGATATTCATAATTGTGTTTTTGGATTATACCTTAAGTGTACGTAGACACAAGCATTGAAGGCGACGCTGCCGCATCCATTGACTCTGGAATATATGATGCGAGCCATAGAATCATTTCTTTAAGCGAGGAAAAAGAAGGTTTAGTAGGCGTATGGGACATTGTAATTGACGCTCAGGGCACAAGTGACGTGGATGACATGCATTTGTCCAAGGGAATATTATACCACGTCTCTCCAAATCCATTTCAGGACAAGGTTGTGGTTAGCTACGGAGTGTTTAAGTCTGGGACAGTAAGTATCGAAATTGTAGATACCCAAGGCCGAATAGTTGATCGACTTGTAGAAAAAAACATGAAAGCAGAGAAGTACGAAACTACTTGGGAACCAAATGCCAGTTTGCCAAAGGGATACTACTATTGTGTGCTTAAACTGAACGACATTCAAGTGCACAGTTTGAAGATTTTAAGAAAATAATACTTCCCATAAATCGACATCAGCTGTTCTAGAATGAATCAATGAGTATCTGTGGAACAATGTGACCTTAGAGCATACATTTCATATTGACAGCGTGTTATTAATATCACTTTTCTAAGATCGAACCCTGGTTTTGAGTCGAAATTTGACCATCTAATATTGGCTCGACCGAACTCCCTCACCCCATAAAACACTCCTCCCCCTCAAATTCAACCTCGATTGTCGCATGTTCTACAGGAAAAGTATGAAGTAATTGCTTGGTACTTGCCTTGGTCCTTTGAACCTCCGACATATTTGCGCCAGCTAAAACAACCACATGTAGTAAGCATATTCCTCTCGCCATCCATCGACCATACGTGGGTGTGGTGGACCGATTCAACACCTGAAATCTCAAGCATTTGCGATTCTATCTGGGAGATGTCAATTCCGTGCGGAGTGCCTTGAAGAAAAAGGTGGAGCGTTTCACGCAAATTCTTGACTACGTTGTACAATACATAAGCCAGTATCGCAATTGATAAGGCTGGATCGCGCCAAGGGATGTCCCAAAACAACAAGACAATACTTGCTATCAACACGACAACCCATCCGAGCACATCTTCAATTAGGTGCCAACTCACCACACGTTCATTGAGCGATTTCCCGCCTTTTAACTTGAGCACGGTAGCTCCGTTCACCAAGATCCCGATACCCGCAAATAGGATCATTCCCTTGGTATTGGACTCTTCTGGATGCAGGATTCTGGGAATGGTCTCAGATAACACAAAACCAGCGCCCACAATGAGAACCGTTGGTAGCCAAACGAATAATGAGAGTCACTCTTTTGCTTAGATTTTCCCAGTAGATACCAAGCCAGTCCAAGTGAAAGACTATCCCCTAAATTATGGATAATATCTCCAAGATAGCAAACCCCAAATTGAGGAAGAAGGCCACTTTGAAATTGCCTCTACTATTGTGATCATGTTTGTGGTCGTGACCCATGGGCTGCTATTCACAACTAAGGCAAGGAAGACTGGCGCTGGCCCATTGATAATTCTCATTGTAGCGGCTCATCAATCTTCCCCCGCAGTAATTCGAACCACCTCAGTCTTCCAATGCTTCGATAAATGAGTCACTTCATATTTCTGTCCGCCGAGGGTCATGAAGTCTCCATCGTAATGCTCTTTGAATTTTCCGTTTTCACCCACAACAAATATGGCTGAACTCCTGCCAGATATATAGTCGACAATAGCTTCTTCATTGAGAACTTGCTTGTCTCCACAATCCACAATCATAACATTTCGATCCGTATACTCAGACAAGCGCAACAGTATGAAATAGGAATCTGACCAACTGAGGAAATCGACTACTATAGGCTCCCCCTCTTGTCGGAATGTGAGAACGTCATTGGTAACTCGCTCGCCCCTTTTTCCTAGCAGGCGAGGTACTGGCTTAAGTTGGCCCGAAGCCTGATCACCAATCATCTTAACTCCTTCGTGAAAAATGCCCCCCGGAAAGTGCTTTTCAAAATGAACTTCGTCGGCGTTGAAAGCTTTGAACCACATGAAAGAAGCAGTTGCCATGAGCACAAACAAATATATTCTAGAATGGATCAATTGACCCAAATACCTCAAAAAGGGAATAAAGAGGACAACTAAAGCACACGTAAATCGGTGCTGAGTGAGCAAGGTCCCATGGCCTGCCTTGATGACAAATACGACAAAGAAAATGATAAACGGAATCGTAAGCAATAGGGCAGAATCCCGCTTTTTGGACTTGATCCAATGGACTAATGGACTGAAAAAAGCAACAACTACAATCCATGGACTGAGCACAAAACCAAAAGAATACAAGAAGAAAACATGACGCTTGGCCATCTCTTCTTCAGTCACAAGATCATTAACTCCTTCATTCCCCAAATTCCATATTTTCACTCCTTCCAGAAAGTACATTGGATCACCATAATCCACGAAATTGCCTATCATCCAGAGCAAAGGAAAAACACCTGCCACGCACGAAAAAACCACTGATAATTTCCATTCCCTTTTTAGTAGAAGTATTCCTGTAAAAATAGCCATGAGCATCCACGCCTCATAGCGCATACTTGCGGCAATCGTCATAAATACTCCGGCCCAAATAACGTGTACCAACTGCCGTTCTCCATAAATGATTTTATCAATCCGCACGAGGGTGAGCGCAGTGAGCAGCACAAACGGAATCCCAGCTAAGGCATGGTAGCTATTGCGAAAAATTATTGGACATAAAGCAATGAATAAGGCAATCCCAATGGAAGCCGTTTTATCTAGTCGGCGTTTAGAGAATTGGTAGACAGGAAACACGACCAAAGACCCGATGATCACATGCAATACTTTAGGAGCCCAGATAAGGTTGTCCCAAAACAACATGGACAAGGCAGTCAGATAAAACTGACCGGGAACCCATATGCCGCTAGGTATTAATTGTGGGTTGTCCAATAAGTCACGACCAATGAGAATGCGAGTTACGCTATCGGCATCGTAATTTTGAACCCACGGCAGGAGGCATAAATGTAAAATCAGGACTCCGACAAAGAGGACCCAAGAAGTTTTTATTCTCGGAGAGACAGAAATAAATGAAGTGAACTTACCCATGGTTAGATAGTGCAAAAATGCGGTATGGGGTATTCAGAAAAAGCATTTGCGTATGCTTAATCCACTAAAATGGCATGGTCAGAAAGCAGAACGTCATCGTGAAAAAACAACAGTGTGTATCTCCCTTTCGTGAGTGATTTCAGATCGAGGGCATTGTCGATAGCTGACGCCGAAAACCGCTTAACTTCCTTTCCATTCATGTCAACCAAAGACAGCGATGTGATGATGTTACGCATCTTGCTAGGCATATCGACCCACAGACGGTTTTTCACTGGATTCGGATAAATGACCAGGTCCTTGGCATCCCAATCCTCCACCAAGGTAGGCTTCGAGTCATCGGCATATTGGTAGACGATGCTTATAGGTATGTCAAAATTGGTATTCACTTGCAACAATGGAATTCCGCTTTCGGCTCCTAGCCATTGAAACTCCACAGCTGAGCGCGGAGTTTCAAAACCGAATCCTAGCGCTTCAACATATATAGAGTCGAGCATTTCCAATTCCATTTTCACGCGCACAGTCTCAAATTCACCAAAAGGTGTAATCAAAGTTCCCCATCCATCAACTTCGTAGTTTCTCCATTGCTTCAATTTGTACGATCCTAAAGTAGGAATAGCTATCGCCCACTCCGAATATGAACTATCCATGTCCATGTAGGTCATGGGCAAACTGTAAATTTTGTCTACTGGATTGTTGGTCGAAGGCAATGGAATACTATTGATAGTAGTTCCTGTACCTACTGCTGTGTAATGTTCATCGGTCTTTTGGTAGAACTGATACAAGTCTTCCATCGTGATCGTTCCAGCGATATCAATATCGGGCATCGTAATCGCAAAATCTGCATCGTGATCAGGATCGAATGGGCTGTTGAATAAAAACTGATAGAAAAAGGGTGCACCTTCAACGGTCACAAATCTTGTAGTATCTAATGAAACCGTCTCCATTCCACTGTAATCCCAGGTGAAATCTGCTCCAGTCTGGACAAAATCAAAAGAATTCACCAAGCTCACATTCGCCACAGGATAATTCTCGTTGGCATTTTGAAGATCGGCTGAGGTGATGGTGATTTGGGCATTCAAGCCTCCGGCAAATAAGCCAGTGCAAATCAGTAAGATAAGTCTCATGTTCATGAAATTTTAGGTAAATCTACACTTAATGTTCGACCACAATTGACTCAGTTTGAGCATTTCTTAGCCTAACCAGTGTGGAAAACGACTTTTCGATTGTATAAGTATGTGTTAGACTAACAATCGAGCATGAAAAGAGAACAAAATGGAAGGTATGCCTAACGAATAACTATTAGTTTCGTTGTCGAACTATCCTCGCTCTTGTTGTGCGCGAAGAATGATCAAACAAAACCTGTAATAGCATGAAAAGAATTTACCTCATCACATTAGGCCTTCTGACCCTTTCTGCGCCTCTTACCGCTCAGATCAGTCAGGGAGGAGAGCCCGTTTTCTGGCAAACAGAAGAAAGCTTCGATCTCCATCATTTTGTGACTACGCCTGCTCTGGACATGGCAGCTATCCACCAAGAAGATGTCGAGCGCGATCAGTACAAAGAATTCGGATATCGCTTTGGAATCGACTTTGAAGTAGACCTCAACACTGAAAACTCTGGTGATTGGGAAATTTTGGAAGATGGATCAAGTGTTTGGCGACTCGGAATTCGTGCTCCTGAAGCTGTAGCTATCAGCATGCGGTTCAATGAGTACAAACTTCCAGCGGGAGCAGAGCTATTCATTTATGATGTAAACAAAACGCACTTTCTTGGTTCATTCACCAAGGCCAACAATAAGAAATGGGGTTCGCTAGCCACTTCATTGTGCTACGCTGAAACCGTCATTGTAGAATTTCATTTGCCTTCAGGCTTAAGCCAAAGCGATTGGAAACTGAATATTGATCAAATTACCCATGCTTACCGTGGAATGAAGAGCAATTTCGAAGCGCTAAGTAATTCTACTAACCGCGGACCATTCGGAAACAGTGGCGCGTGTAATATCGACGTGAATTGTCCGGAAGGTGCTGAATGGCAAATTGAAAAGAAGTCGGCAGTGATCATCGTATTTGGTGGATCTGGATACTGCTCGGGAGCAATGGTAAACAACACCGCTCAAGACGGAACGCCTTATTTTCTGACGGCCAATCACTGTTTGGGTGGACAAAACAATTGGGTTTTCTACTTCAATCATGAGGCTGCTGAATGTGACGACAACTCTGGACCAACCGATCAAAGCATCACCGGTGCTTCACTAAAAGCGAGCAACGCCGATAGTGATTTTGGACTTTTGGAGCTTTCATCAGCACCTCCTGCAGATTGGGGAATTCAATTTGCTGGATGGGACAATTCAGATGCTACAACTGTTACTGGTACGACTGGAATCCACCATCCTTCAGGAGATTTGAAGAAAATATGCCATGATGAAGATGCTCCTTATCATGCCAATCAGGCGGGTGCCGCCGTGTGGTATATCGATGAGTGGGAGGCTGGCGTTACTGAAGGAGGTTCTTCAGGTAGTCCGCTTTTCGATCAAAATCACAGAATTATCGGTCAGCTTTATGGAGGTTATGCCGCATGTGCAGGATCACAAAACAACGGAGATGCCGACTGGTACGGACGATTCGGAGTTTCATGGGATGGAAGCAGTGCATCAACGCGTTTGAGAGATTGGCTTGACCCTTCAGATTCTGGAGTTACTATACTCGACGGATGGCCTGAGGGATTTGTTGCATTCAACAATGATGCAGCAGCTCAAGGATTTAACAACCTGCCTTCATCATTGTGCTCGGCCGAGTTGATTACTCCTGAGTTCAATTTGAAGAACAACGGAGATGAAGCACTCATGTCGTGTACGATTACCTACTCAATAAACGGTGATGCTGATCAAACAATTGATTGGACTGGAGACCTCGCGCCTTCAGCTGCTGAGATTGTTGAATTGGACTCTTTCAATCCGCAAACAGGAACGAATACAGTTGAAGTAGAGGTGTCCAATCCAAACGGAGTAACTGACGAAAACGATTTCAACAACAGTTCTTCAGGCAGTTTCGTCTATGCATTTGGGCAAACGGTCATCAACGTACAAATCAACACCGATGAATACGGCTACGAGACTTATTGGGAAATTCGCAAGTCAATAAGTGGTCAAGTGATCGCTTCTGGAGGAAATCCTACGGTAGGCATCAACGGCGCTGGATTGGAAGAGGCTGCGGACACGGATCCGGGTGCATATGCCAATGAAGAGACGATCAACACGGTCGTAAATTTTGTAAATGACGGTTGTTATGAGTTTGTCATCATCGACGATTACGACGACGGAATATGCTGTGATTTTGGCGATGGTAGTTACGTAGTTACTGATGGCGAAGGAACTGTTCTTACATCTGGTGGCGCTTTTGCGGGCTCTGAAGCTTCGGAATTCGGCATGCAAAATGGCACTTCAGTAGAAGAATTGAATCGCCCAGCATTCGATATGTATCCAAATCCAAGTACAGGATTGGTGACGCTGGTTCTTTCTGACAAGTTAACCGGACAATTCACAATCGACGTTACTGACTTGATGGGCCGCACAGTTCACACGCAAGTCGTTAACAACGAAACCCAAATAGTTCTAAATCTCGATGCGTTGAGCCAAGGAAGTTATTTGGTGATTATGAAATCTACTGAGAAGATTTTTACGCAGCAATTGCAGTTGCGATAGCAAGAACGTCATTAAAAAGCATCAGGGGATTGGCATTGCGCTGGTCCCCTTTTTTTATGGTTTTAATAAGGCTCGGCGCTTATGCGCAAATGATCAACTGCCATAATATGTTGAGATTTTAGTAGTGGCTCGGCAAGGACAATCCGTTTGTTCTCATCAGCACTACTCACACAATGAACCAACCAAGCCTAAAAACAAAAGTAAATCTGTTGTGGCCACTTCATCATCACCGTCCAAATCAGCAATACAACTTGAGGAGCATCCGAAATTCCCGAGGAATATGAGCAAGTCATTTACGTTGACAAAGCCGTCGTCATTAAAGTCTCCAGCACAGCAGAATTCACTGCCTACCAATAAAGAAATAGGTTCCCCAAATGAGGTACAATATTCATCGACCGTAGGGAAGGGAACAAACACGCTTAGCCGCACAATGAATTGTCCGCCGATGCCTGCTGTTGCATCTTGGCAGGTGACGTCGAATGTCGTGTTTGGGTTATTAGTCCAATTGCACTGCAAAGTGTTTTCTCCTGGAGGCAAAGTAGGTACTCCAAACTCGGAATGTGTAGCACCGATGCCCGGATCGACAACGAAATTGGATGTCCCTCCATTTTCGTCAAAGTATGAACTTAGGTTGACGATTTCAAGCTCGATCAGGTTGCCGTATACCACATCATAGGGGATTTGAGCATTGGTGAGATCGAGGGTAATGGTCATAGAAGAAGACCAATAGAACTGAAGGGTATCCTCAAAAACATACTCAAACGAATGGTCGTCCACTGCAAGAAATGGCGTGATGACAAATCCATTCGTAGGCAAGTCATTGCAATCGGCCAATAGCAAAACATGCGGGCCTGTTTCTGGCAAAATTGTCGCTGTGTACAAATCGCTTTCTTCCGTGACAGCGGCATCCGAAAGTGCCCAACCTATCGTGTGGCCTCCAAAATATGAAGTACTCAAAGCCTGAAGATCAATGGTCTCATCGCAGCAATAGGTCGTTTGCAAACTGCTCCCAATCCCTGCATTGCAGCCATAGGCAATGAATAGCGGACTTTCGACCGGAGAGTTGCACATATCACCGGTCACTTGAACTGTGTGGTTGAGGTCATTGAATCCAGTTACAGAATCCCAAACTCCAGAATTGGCCAGTTGAATGCTGTAATCTGGATTGCCATAAAGCGAAGGCTCTGGATCGGGAAGGTGCAAGTACAAGTCATAATTGCCCACAGGCACATCGTCTGGAATTCCCAATAACGTTGAAATCGAAACGACGTCAATCTCCGTCGTCGGAAACCATCGTCTCGGATCCTCATCGATAGCGGCAACAAAGCGCTCTTGAGTAGTGGAGTTGACCATCACGATTTCCATTATCCGCGGATTGTATGGCGCAGCATATCCCATGTTTTCCAAATTAAGCTCAATGTCTAATCCACAGCCTTGAGTCACTACGTCAGAAAAAGTTCCTGAATTCAATTGTATGCGGTAACCCAACTTCTGACTGATCTCATCCATGCAGCCATCGTCTTCCCAGCTTTGCAATACATCCTGATGGTAGCCGCTGTTCAAATACGACCAGTGATAAAGTTCCAATTCGGTATCCGCTGCCCCACCTATTGAAGAGCAGTCGGAACGTGGTGAATTGGGAAAACAAGTCTCGCCTCCCATGGCGATGTAGCGCGTTTCATTCACCAACCACGCGGATTCATCGATACTTCCCGAGCAGTAGGTTCCAAAATCAGTAGCACTCGCTAAAAAGCAATCATTGTGCTGACCTACACGGTAATTGTCTGTGCCGTTGTACGCATCCGCTTCGTTTAGCATGGACAATTCAGTAAGTGGACAAATATCACCAGGATCGGCAAAAATCTCCGTGTCTTCTGACCAGCCATCCCAGGAAAAGAAGGCGTATTTGTAGTAGGGAGTTCGAATCTGAACTGCTCTATCAATTGGCAATGCATCTAGCAAGGCATCGAGGACCAACTTCCGACTGGTCATGTTTCGAATACCGTTAACGTCTATAAAATCAGGAACCACGTTATTGATGGTGGCCCATTCTCCATAAGCGCCAATGAATCCTGCTTCCAACACGGCGATCACGTCTTTATTGACCTGAAGGAGTGGTTTGAGTTGTGCGATATGCGTGAGGACAATGTCCAAAGGAGCATCCAAGGTATCGACATTCGTCTCGTCTAAGGATTCAACTGAATATGCAAATCGCAACAACGTTTTAAATCCATTGGCTCGCATGATGGCCATGTCTTCGATAAAAAGATCGAGGAACTGCTGACTTAAAGGTCCATCGACGAACTCAGGCATGTAATAAAGCCGAAGAGTCAATGTTTGATTATCTGCCTTCAATGCTGCCAGGTAATTCTGATCGATAGATTGATAGGCGGCCCATCCCTGGGTATTGTGAGTATAACCGGTGATTTGAGTGTAGAATCCGCGTTCAGGATTGGCAAAATCGGCGGTCGACGGAGTGTAGTTTACAACCGACTGTCCACCAGCGCACAGAATGGCGGTAAAGAATACCAAAAAGGAGGCTACACGAATCATAGCTAAGTGTTTGATATCAAAGCTAGGTTTAATTTAGAGTGTATGCCTAAAAATGATCCAGATCGCTTTACATCGAATCTGTTTATCTTTATCTCATGAAGCATCTTCTCGTTTTATGTCTGAGCCTCACAGCCCTCGGGTCCTTCGCCCAATTGGACAGTATTTGGGTTGGTGACATGTACCGGTATTATGCCATTCATCTTCCCCCGAATTACGATGGCGTGGCCGAATTGCCCGTGGTTATCGGTTTGCATGGCGGTTTTGGATCGGCAGAGCAGCTTCCCAACCAATCACTGCTCTCAGAAAGCGCCGATGAAGAGGGATACATTGCTTTATACCCTGATGGTCTCGGATATATACTTGCTCCAGCTTTTCATTTTTGGAACGCCGGAGAATGTTGTGGCTACCCTTTGAATGCCGGAATTGACGATGTCCAGTTTATCAGTGATCTGATTGACGACATTGGAAATAATTATGCCGTTGACCTCAACCGCGTGTACGCGACTGGAATATCAAACGGAGGTATGATGAGCTACAAACTAGCCTGTGAATTATCGGATAAAATTGCAGCCATCGCGCCAGTTGCCGGACCACTTATGAGCCATCCCTGCAACGCTGAAAATCCAATCCCCGTGATTCACTTTCAATCTTACCAAGACTCGAATATCCCTTATCTAGGTGGAGTTGGTGACGGAGCTTCTGACCACTACAATCCGCCGATAGATTCGGTTTTGAACGTATTTGCATCCCTCAACGACTGTGCATCCCTCAACGACACGGTCTACGACGGAACAGATTTCACACATGTTGTGTGGTCTGAATGTCTTTGCAGCTACCGAGTGGAATACTACATTTCTACTGATGGCGGTCATTCTTGGCCAGGAGGTGTTGTAGCCCTTGGTGATGATCCTTCTGTTTTGCTAGACGCAAATGACTTGATGTGGGAATTTTTTCAAGAATTCTCACTCGATTGCAACGTGACAGTAAAAGAGGAAGAACAAATGAATGCTTTTGAGGTATTTCCCAATCCCGCATCGAACATCATTCATATCATCTCCCCAAGTCCAGTAACCGAAGTTATTCTATACAATCAACAAGGCAGTCAAGTCGCTACGACCGTCATGAATAACAATCTTGCAGTTGATCATTTGCCGGTAGGCTTGTACGTAATGATCATCAAAACGCAAAAATATCAATGTGTGCGCAGAATTCTAAAAGAGTGGTAAAATAGATTCGAGATTGAACTTTAAGCCAATAATACGGTCGATATTTGTAGAATTAAGTGGTAGCTATGACGTTCAAAACACTTTTTCAGTCCAACAAAACTCTGGGAATCTTGCTCCTTGTAGCGGTGCTTCCACTCCTCTTGGCGCATCATAATGGAGTTGCCGAAGAACAGGATAAGGACCGAACAGGTGCCCCCGGAAGCGATCCTCCTTGCAGCAATACACTGTGTCATGACGACGGTTCATATGATCCTGCATTTACCATTGAAGTGCTCGATCTCAATTCGCAGGAGGCTATTCTCGAATACGTTCCCGGACAGACTTACGGTCTGCGTTTCACTGTGGCGGCTCCAGGTGCCCTGCGCTTTGGATTTCAAGCTACTGCACTCATTGACAGTGACCTAAGCAACGCTGGAATCTTTCAGAACCCAGGAATTAAAGTGCAACTTGAAGATGTTGATGGCCGCCATATAGTCGAGCACAGCAACGGAGCATTTCCAGGAATATTTGAAGCCGAATGGATAGCTCCAGATTCAACCAGTGGCGACGTGACCTTTTATGCTTCATCTATAGCGGCCAACGCAAATCAGGAATCAAGTGGAGATGGATACAAGGGAAAATCAATTACGCTCACCGAAGGCGATCCAGTGTCCATTCAGGAAATTTTGATCCCCGAAATAGAGGTATATGCTTCCAACGGAAACTTGTACATCAACTCAAAAATCTCTACCGAAATTACTCTATTTACTGCCTCTGGTCAGCAAATTCTATTCAAAAGCATTGATTCAGGGCGTACAATTATCCCCGCAGGAATTCAAGGTATGGGGGTGCTTCACTGTCGGTTTTATGATGGTAATTCGTTGATTTACAAGCTGTTTTTGTAGTAAAAAATCGGCATTTCGACGACGCAATTTTAACAATGATCGTTTACCCAATTTTCTCAGTAATCGCTTTGCTAGATGACCTAGGCGATGCTACGCGAACTGTATAGTCTTGCCCTAGTTGCGTCAAGCAAAGAAACTTTAGCAGTTATTTCATTTAGGCGGGAATTGAAGTTTCGTCGTCCAGATCTAGTTACTCGATCACTAAACCCCTTACCCAATTGTGAATAAGTGCTCTGGCTCGGTCGATTCGGAACATTGATTTCGAGTACATTAACCTATAAATCAAACCACAACAACATGGATGTCAATTGGCTAGCAATTTTGGTGGCAGCAGTCTCCTCCCTTTTACTTGGATTTGTCTGGTACCACCCGAAAGTATTTGGAACAGTATGGATGAAAGGACTGGGCATGGAACCAGAAAGCCCGCCAAAAGGCAACATGGTAAAAATGTTTGGAGTCTCATTTATGATGGCTATTATCATCGCTTACAATCTCAACCAATGGGCTTCTTACCACCCTGTTGAAGAACAAACATTTATTCACGGTGCGTTTCACGCTATTTTGACTTGTGCAATGGGTGCATTACCAGTTCTTGTTACGAATTCTCTATACGAGCAACGCAGTTGGGCTGTAATATTCATCAATATTTTCTATTGGGCGGTAACCTTCGCATTGATGGGAGGAATACTATATATGTGGCCACAAGCGGAGCTTCTACCCCCGCCTCCTATAGAAGAAGGAGAAGCAATACTCAGAATCCTTGGGCAAAGTGTTTTTGCCTAGACCATAGCAAATTCATATTTAAAAAGGGTGACTTCTATTCAGAAGCTCACCCTTTTTTTATGGCTAGTCATGTGCTTTCTGCCTATTTTGCACCCAAAACGCTTCCATGCCCGGCAGAAAAATACTCTTGCTCATTCCTCCGCTCACCCAATTGAATACACCCTATCCTTCAACGGCGTATCTCACAGGGTTTTTGGCGCATCAAGGAGTTGATGTCCGTCAAGGGGATCTTGGCTTGGATATGGTGCTGGACGTTTTTTGCAACAAAGGCCTTGTTCAGCTGTTCGATCAAATTGAAGCGGGAAGTTTTACCCTCGACAATCACCTAAAAGCTCTCTTGTCAAATCGCCAGGCTTATGAAGAAAGCATCGACGCGGTAATAGCATTTTTGCAGAATAAAAACTACACGCTCGCGTACAGAATCGCAGGTCGAAACTACCTGCCTGAAGGAGGTCGCTTTGCACAATTGGATGATCTCGAATGGTTTTTTGGGAACATAGGAAGCCAGGACCAGGCTAGGTATTTGTGCACACTATATTTGGAAGATCTAGGTGATCTTATTCAAGCCACTGTTGGTCCGCAATTTGGCTTTTCAAAGTACGCCGAACGCATAGCAAGAACAGCCTCATCTTTTGATAAAATTCACGCCGAGTTATTGTTGGAAAACAACTACTTCGATACCGTTCTTCTGCGACAAGCGACGAGCCATTTCGATCAAGAAGTACCTGATTTGGTAGGTCTATCTGTGCCCTTTCCAGGGAATTTATACGGTGCGCTAAAAGTAGGTCAGTGGATTAAAAAACATCACCCAAATGTCGTGGTTGCTATGGGAGGTGGCTATCCCAATACGGAATTACGCGACCTGTCAGATCCTGCCGTATTTGACTTTGTAGATTATATAACACTTGATGATGGTGAGGCCCCTATTATGGCTCTTCACGCCAATCTTGATCTCCCCGAATCCGATCGGAAATACAAGCGCACTTTCACCAAAACTGACGGCAAAGTCGAGTATTTAAACAACCATTTTGGTTCCGAATACAAACATAAAGACATTCCCGCGCCTAGTTATCGCGGACTGAATATAGCGGGTTACTTATCTATGTTTGACGTACCCAATCCCATGCATCGCTTGTGGAATGACGGCAGGTGGAACAAGATGACTATTGCGCATGGCTGCTACTGGAAAAAGTGCAGCTTTTGCGACATCACCCTCGACTATATTTCCCGCTATAACCCTGCTCCTGCTGCCAATTTGGTAGACAAAATGGAGACTCTCATGGCTGAAACTGGTGAGTCAGGATTTCACTTTGTAGATGAAGCGGCTCCTCCCTTGATTATGCGCGACATGGCGATCGAAATTCTGCGCCGCGGACTGCAAGTTACTTGGTGGACCAACATTCGATTTGAGAAGACTTTTTCTCCCGACATCTGCAAATTATTGGCTGCTTCGGGGTGTATCGCAGTTACTGGTGGGCTCGAAGTTGCAAGCGAGCGTCTGCTTGAAAAGATGGAGAAGGGAATTACTATTGCGCAGGTTTCGCGCGTTTGCAAGGCCTTTCATGATGCTGGAATTATGGTCCATTCATACCTCATGTACGGCTTTCCTACAGAGACCGAACAAGAGACTATAGATTCATTGGAGGTAGTGCGACAGCTCTTCAAACATAAGCTCATTCAATCGGGATTTTGGCATCAATTTGCCATGACAGCTCATAGTCCAGTGGGCAAGGATCCTGACAAATACGGCGTCATTCGCACAGGTCCCGAGTTTAAAGGTTTTGCCCAAAATGACCTCTACCATGAGGATCCAACAGGTGCCGATCATCAGCTTTTTTCTGAGGGACTCAAGGCGGCCTTGTACAACTACATGCACGACAACGGTTTCGAATTTCCACTCCAGGATTTCTTCGATTTTCCCATTCCACATAAGACCGTGGCTTCCGGGCTTGTCAAGAAATACATCAAAGGCTCTATTCCCGATTGGCCCTTGCCTCCTGGGTATCGCGTAGGTTGGTACCGAGTGGCTTTTCACTCTTTAGCTAGCGCAAATGATGAAGAATCTACGTGTTTTGTGTCCTCCAATGGACAGACGGTAATTCATTTGCCTTGTGCGATATTTAAATACTTTATGTCCAACAAGGAAAAAATGGATGTTCGTAGCTCGGAAATATTAGACTTTCACGCCACTTTAAAAGAATGGGCCGAGTTGTTAAACATGACTCCAGAAACCATTGTTACCGCAACATGGTGGGTCGAATTAAGAAAGTCTGTTTTGTGGGTGTTCCGCTCCTAGAATTTCAATTTACCAAAGCGGTAGGTCTTTTTAAACTGCCCGTAAATCACCCCACTTGAGCTGTCCAATTGCCGGTACAGTTTTGGTCGTAAAATCGTTCCAGTTTCTCGAAAAGAGAACAATGCCGATCGGTTCATCTCACCACGTTCGTTGACAGAGACAACAGTAGAAACGCTTTTTCGCGAATTTGAAAAAGACCTCAACTCTGCCGAAGGCTCATCTAGTAAAAGGGTCAAGTTATCTCCATGGTCATTGAAGAGAAAGTACAACTGATCCTCAGATTCAAACAGAGCATAGGATGAATACCTCCCTTTATCATCGGCAGTAGATTGGTCTTTGGGAATTTTCTTGGACCATTCTATTTGCCCGTCGGGCGTCACTTTGAGGACAAGGATATCAAGGTAGTTGTAGTAATACGTAACCACGCGCATACCTGTATTGGGGTCGGTAGTTATTCGTTCAGAAATGTAGTATTGTTCGGCAATCATGTATGCACCTCCATCGGGTTTAATAACGAGATGATCAAAATAAAAGTCAGACAACTCATTGCCCTTCTCAGCCTGTCTACCACTGAGGAATTCATTGAGCAGTTCTTTATCAAAAACCACCAATCCACTAGCAGTCACTTCTCTGGATTGTCCGTTCATAGTAAAAAAGAAGGAGCCCCCGATGGTGAAGTATTGGTCTTTGGAATAAAACCCACCTATGCATATATTCCCTTCAGGAGTAAGCGCACATATAGCTGAAATGACCCACTTGTCTTTGAGGTTGATATTGAACTCTTTCAACTTATTCTCCGCCCAGCTATAAGTAAACAGGATATATTCCTTCTTACGCGTATTTATGCGATTGGCATCAGCGTCCACTTTTTTTGGAGACATGCCAGAAAGCAGAAGCACATTTCCCGCATTGTCCAGCAGGTATTGATCAATTTCAAATGCACCAGATGAAGCAGGTAATTCTAGTCGTTTTTCCCATAACAAGTCAAGGCTCAAACTATAGACATGAAAAGAAAAGGTATCCTTTGATTTTTTCCGAAAGCCCAATTTGTGGTATACCATAAACAAGCTGCTATCGGGTGACAACATCACATCATATTCTCCAGAATTCCACCTTTTGGATTCGAATTCATCGATAAGCACGGGTAAATCAAGCCATTCACCATTGGTATTCATGGAAGTACAATAGGCTGAAATTGTTTCTGTAGAATTCTTGTAAACGGAGGCAAAAAGGAAAAACTGGTTGTTGGCAAAAACAAGCTTCTCAAAATTCATAGCCTCTCCATCTATTTCTGGCAAGCTCACCTCTTTGGAAAATACTCGATTTAGGGAATCAACGCTATATTTTTCCAGGATAAATTTATCCTTAGTGCCAAGCAAGTCTTTGGTCGTATAGAACCAATTCTCATCCGATCCAACAATATCTAAATAGCGTTCATCTTTGGATAGTTTTATTTCTTCTCCCCACTTCACCATCAACGTATCTTGGGCATTTGCCGATAGGCTAAAGAGAAAGGAAATAAAGACGAAACCAATGAATCTAAACATCTAGTAAAGTAAGTGTGAATCAATCGCCGGAAAAGACAATCCTTTTGACAAGAGATTGACCACAGGCATGCACTTCACAAATATAGACTCCCTGTGCTAAGTTGGGAGGAACTTTGACCTTTATTTCGTGCATGCCTTCATTCCTAAATTCTTCGTAAACAAGCCATATCGATTGACCGAGTTGGTCCTTCCAAACGATATTCAATAGCCCACTAGAAGGAATCGTGCAGCTTATTTGAAACTCTGAGCGGACAGGATTTGGTCGGATAATAGCATGAAGAGGTAGAATACGCTGCGCCTCAATCCAAGTTATTAGAGTATCAGTGAAAGTAGTATCAATAACCAGTGTATCAACGATTAAGGTATCCACAATCAATGTATCGACGATAAGCGTGTCTTTAGGAAGTACAATGAACTGAACCGTGTCCTGAACCAGGTAATTGAGTTGGTTATGTTGCAAATTATTGAATGTCTCCGCACTTTTTTTCGGCCAGTATACGATGGCCGAATCCACTTGTTCAATCGCACCCAGACCAAAGTGGGCAACGCTGGAATTTTGAGAAGCATAACTTGATCCACAAACCACCTCTTTGATAAAGACTCTATTTCCCGCATGGAGTTCGATAAGAGCACCAAAAGCATCGGCATTGCAACTAACTCCTTGAAGTTGGAAAGCAATATAATTGCCCGCATCCAATTGGTTTTCATAGAGTGTAAAGGCGTCATTCGAAGCGTTGAACAAATTATGACTGTTCACTACGCCGAAGTCCAACGCGCCATCTTGATTGAAATCGGCATAGGCACATCCCCTAGATTTCATGTCATTTTCTTCAAGTTCATTGTCCGTCACATCTTCAAAAACACCAGTTGCCGACCCATGAAATAGTTGGTTGAGCTGAAATGAAGAATTGGGAAGCCATGAAACAGATTCAATTTTACCGTTGCTCACAAAAAGATCCAAATAGGAATCGTTGTCATAGTCAAAGAAAAAAGTCCCCCAACCAACAGCCAAACCACCAAGGAAATTTTCACTTTCAACTTGGCAGTATTCTGTACTATCTGCAAAACTTGACTTCTCCACATTATTGAGCAGAACGTTTCGCCCAAGATTGGTGCAGTAATAATCCATGTCGCCATCTTCATCGTAATCGCCGTGAGCCAGGCCCATCCCATACACTTGTATACCGGCACCTGTTATACCACTGACGTCGGTCCACGAACTATCAGGGTAATTGTTTTGCAGAAGCGTATTGGGCATCACCCAGTCTCCAAAATCATTGGCATACATCAAATCTTGGTCCCCATCGCGATCATAGTCAGAGCCCAATATTGCCAGGGTGCAGCCTACATTCTCAGCACCATAGAGATCATTTGCCAAGGTGAATGTTAGATCCCCATTGTTGAGGTAAAGATCATCAGTATAACAATCGTGCGCAAAGCCAATGGGGTTGTTTTGATCATCATAAATAACGGCTGGCTCATCTATATAATTGCCAGTAACTAAATCTAGAAATCCGTCCAGATTGACGTCGATAAAGGTCGCAGCCATCGTTAATTTTTCTTCTGTTAATCCGGCAGAAACACCTATTTCAGTGAACGACCCGTCGCCGTTATTGTAAAAAAGAAAGTTCTTTTGAAGTGCTGCAGACAGACCTGAATTCCAAGTGGTTACGAATATTTCTCGGTGGCCATCATTGTCTATATCACCTGTTACTACACCTGTAGTATTGCGATTGTCCGTCTCAGCTATATTGGCCGAAAACGACTTGTCGGTGAACGTTCCATCTCCATTGTTTCGGTACAAGCGATCCATATCATGGCCGCAAGTAATGTATAAATCAATCAAGGAATCGTTGTTGTAATCAAACCAAGCTAGGCCACCACCCATAAGGTTTGACGCAACATAGCTGCACTCTATACCCACATTTTCGGATACTTCAACAAAAGATTGAGAGAAACTCCCGTTGAATGCGAAACATAGTACAATCAGCACAGCTCGGCTTTTTAAAAGCAGAGGCATAATAGGTTAAGGTTAAAAACCTCCAGAATAGCTAGTCACCCCGGTTTAAGGGTTTACGGTTTTTGACAGTCGAAACAACAAGAAACTTCTATCAAAGGCCGATGGGAAGGTAGCGTACTATTTCGATAGTATTATAGATCGGCGAAAATTATTATTGCCGTTGGATAAAAGCATAGAGTAAACCCCAGACTTCAATAACTTGTCCAAACGAACTTGCTCGCTGGTTTTATTGGATACCCAGGCTTGTTTATGCACGAGTCGACCCTGCGAATCGTACACCTCAATCCATTCAGGAATAAATGATCCAAGGGCTCGCACATTGAAATTTCCTGTCGACGGAACGGGATAGACTGTAAAAGGAATTGTACTATACATGTCTCCAACCGAAACTATAGTTCCTTGTATGAAGTGCACATTGCTATCAATCTGAGGCACGATGAAAGTCTCCGCATCACCACCTGGCCAATAGACGACCAATGAATCAACTTGATCAATATCGCCAAGGCCAAAATGCAATCGACTAGCACCTTGAGAAGCGTGGCAGCCCCCTCCTCCGCCTAATTCTCTCAGAAAAATGCGGTCCCCGACATGCAATTCTACCTGACTTCCGAAAGCATCACGATTGCATAGCACTCCTTGGAGGGTCACATTTAGCCAGTGATTATCAGTGCCTTGATTCTCAAATAGCTTAACTCTTAAATTTTCTGGAACCCCTGGATTGTTGACGTTCACCACAACAAGATCCAGCTGACCATCCAAATTGAAATCCCCATGCGCACAACCGCGTCCCATTTGAACATCTGCCAGGCCAGCACTTGGAGCAATATCGGTAAATGTTCCATCCCCGTTGTTGTGGTAGTATAGGTTTGGGTCTTCGAGGTGATTGTCAATGAATTCGGCGCTTGGAATATGTCCGTTATTGACAAACAAGTCCAAATAGGTATCGTTGTCTAGATCAGCGAAAAATGTACCCCAGCTTGTGTGAAAGAGACCGTCGGACGCGTCATTGATAACACCAGATTCCAGCGCGACATCTTCGAACTGTCCCTCGTTTTGATTCAGGAGAGCGTTGGCTCCCAGATTGGTAATGTAGTAGTCCAAATCTTGGTCCTCGTCGTAATCACCGATGGCGACACCCATGCCGTATAGCCCAATATTTGCTCCAGTTGCAGCTGCAACGTCATCGCACGACATATTTGGATAATTGTTTTTGTAGAGGCGATTGGGAAGGATGAACTCTCCAAAGTCGTTGGCAACCATAAGATCGCTATCTCCATCTCTGTCGTAGTCGGTAGCAGCCATGGCCAATGCACAGCCCTCGTTGTTAATCCCCAGCTCTTCGGCCATGGGACTGAAGGTGAGATCTCCATTGTTGAGGTAGAAGAAATCTTCAAAGCAGTCATGGTTAAAACCCACGACAACCCCATCCTCTTCAATAAAATCAGGATTCTCTACATAGTTTCCGACGTAGAGATCGAGGTAACCATCTAGGTTGATATCGATAAAGCTTGCAGACAGACTAAAAACTGAATCGGCAAGGCCTGCTTGCAATGTGATGTCGGTAAATGTCTCATCACCATTGTTGCGAAATAAGTAGTTGCTGGCAAAACCTGGAGCAGTCACTGCTCGCCAAGTAGTTACAAATACATCTCGATCACCATCGTTGTCGATGTCGCCAGTTACGACTCCTGTTGTGTTTCTATCGCCTGTAATGAGTAATCCTGCAGATTCGGTTACGTCTTCGAAGTAGTCGTCTCCAAGGTTCTTGAAGAGCACATCTTCATTCAAGCAGCCTGTGAAATAGATGTCATCTAGTCCGTCGTTGTTGAAATCAAAGACAGCAACACCACCACCCATAAAACTCATCGGCTGGGGAAGAAAATCGATTCCAGATGACTGTCCCACTTCTTCGAACATTTGACCAAAGGCCGCAAGCTGAAAAAACACCGATGTGCATAAAGTAAATAACCCGCTAATACGCATTTATCAAAGGTAATCCACTAAAACAAAAAGCAATGTATAAAGAGTTGCAATTATCCGAATTCTAGAATTTGAAGGCAAACCCAGCTCGAGCTCCGGTAACATAAGCCCAGCCGCTTGTCATTTCTACAAAAAGAGATGTTTTGTCTTTCCAATGCCAGCGTCCACCAACCATTGCTGCAACAAAAGGGAGACCAAACTGAGATTTTTGCACTGGTTGAGAACCAATCCCTGTATAATCTTTTCCATAAGACCGAGGAGTGAAGAAAAATCCTGCCTGTCCGCCAGCATAAACATCAAAGTCTTTAGGCAATGAGAGTAGTTCATCAAAATAATATTCTCCTTTCACGCCCACACCAATATAACCCACCACAGAAGTGTACCGAAAATCAGTATCCAATCCCACTCTTAACATTACAATTGGACCAACGGCAACATTCTCAGCCACATCCAAAGTGGCCGATGCTATTATACCTGCTCCACTTCCTGGGGTCGCTTCCAATCCCACGTGCAAATACTTGTAACTTTCCTGAGCCTTTGTAGAAAAAAATGCAATACAAGAAAAGGCCAATAAAAAGATTTTAGTTTTCATGTTATAGTTCTTCGTGTTTGAGAATGCAATATTAGAGATTTCTAACATGCTAAAAATAACCATAGTAGGGCTATCTATCAACACTAATCTGTTGATGTCACTGCCACTTTGAGGGGATTTGTCCCTCTTTCAAACCTTCCTAGAATAGCAATTTTTTCGATTGTAGCGATCCGCTATTTGCGCATGGCGCCCAATAAATCAAAAATTGTCCCATAAAGCATGCTACTTGGCACCCACCCATGCCGTTTCACACTGGTTGGTCCACATAGATCCTTTGCTAAGAACAGCTCCGGTAAGCGCATCTTTGATGGTATAGTATATGATTCCTGAAGTTACCATGTCTGATACTTTCTTCACTCCTGGCTGCACCAAAAAACTCAAATCCCTGTGCCCATGTCCTCCAGAATCGCTGCTAATCGTACATTCCAATTGGCGGTGACTAGTGTTGTGAAATCCAAGGTAGGATCCGTCGGCGGTCATGCAATCTCGAGCAACTGGTAAGATTTTTGGCGGGGTTATTGGCGCTTTATAGCCATAGTATGCATCCCAAGCTGGGCTTACACTAAACACACATTTCGAAGCTGCCACAATACCAGCCGTTTCCGTGTCGATTGCTTTCAATGTGAGCTTGTATTTATTGTCCAATCTAGTAATCGATCCAATGACTAAAGCCTCCACTGATTCGAGCTTTCCCCATTCAATAAGAGAGGCTTCGTTTACCAAGCCACCCATGGCCAATTTATGCTCTTCAAAAATAGCTTGAAGATGCCCGCGATCCATGACCTCAAAACCAAACGCCTGGTCGATAAGAGCATAGGTAAACTCTTCCGCAGCTATGATCCCAAGCTCATTTTCTTCGCCCAAATGACTGGTAAAATTTACTACAGCCACTTTGCCCAAAAGCTGAATTTGGAGTTTGTCTGTGAGTTCCTTAGCCGCTCGTTCTATAGCTGATTCAAAGTCGGACTGCGCATGGCAGGAACTCAATAAAATGGCAAACAGGAATACGAGGAAAGTACTTGGGATATTTCGATAGGTTTTGCTCATGGTCTAACTAGTTGTGCGCGACTGTACACCAACTGAGCGAAATCGTTCAATTCAGGCAGGAAAAACTTCGAAACGCCTATTCGAAAGTGTCGTTGGCATCGAGAAGAATGCGAAATGTCGTGCCTTTATCGGGCTCAGACCACTTGACGTATATTCGTCCGCCGTGGTAAGTCTCAATGATACGCTTGGTAAGTGATAGACCCAATCCCCAACCACGTTTTTTGGTGGTGAATCCCGGTTGGAATACAGTGCGCTGAGTGTTCTTGGTTATACCTTTTCCGGTATCGGTGATGTCAATGGCTACCTGAGGGCCTTCGCGGGTTACATTGGCCGTGAGTCGGCCTTCACCTGCCATGGCGTCGACGGCATTCTTTACGAGATTTTCAAGTACCCAACCAAATAATGATCGGCTCATCATGGCCTCTAAAGAATGATCTACCGATTCGATTTCAAAAATTACGCGCTTCGAGATTCGGGTTCTTAGATACTCAAAAGCATTTTCTACAACTTCGCCAACATTCTCACTAACTAGAGCAGGTTGCGACCCAATTTTCGAAAACCGTTCTGTAATCATTTCGAGTCTTTTGACGTCTTTGTTGATTTCGAATAGACTCGATTTATCGACCCCTTGAGACTCTAGGATATCTACCCAAGCCATCAAACTTGAGAGCGGGGTACCCAGTTGGTGTGCTGTTTCCTTGGCCATTCCCACCCAAACTTGGTTTTGCTCAGCTTTTCTAAAAGTGGAAAAAATCAAGTAGGCGATAAAAAGAAAAACCCCAATCAGAATCAGTTGTACTGCTGGGAAATATTTCAACTGGGTAAGTATGAGCGAGTCCTCGTAAAACAGAAACTGCTTTCCGGATTCAGGAAGAATAATTTCGATGGGTTCATTTTCAGAAGCCATGCTGCTGAGTCGTTTTTGCAGCAGTTCAGGCGTGTTGATAAGCGCTGAATCCAAATTATGCGAACGATAAACTTGCGTTTTGGTGCTATCGGTCATGATCAAAGGGACCGATGCTGAATTGATCACGGTTTCTGAGATGAAGGACTTGATTAAATCCTGCATGGTATTCTGTAATTCTTGGAAGAGGTAACTATCATCGTAGTATACTCTATGTCCAATATCAGCGAAAACAATTGGCGCATTCTTGCCTTCCATAACAGTCTTCAAGGAATCGATATAGGGCTCGTCTTTTTCTCTGCCTTTCGGTAAATTTCTTGACCCCGTCATCTCGTTTTCCTCGTTGAAGATCAAGAGCGGAATCGTCGTGTTCGAAAAGAGGTAATCAGTTACAAAAGTCAGATTGGAGTTGTCGTTGGGATCGGCGATGATCTCGTAGCCTTTTACAATGAGATCGGCTTGATTTCTTTCTTGGCTTCTAAGTTGCTCAAAAAGCCTTTCGGTGAAGCCTACAAGCTGCGCCCGTTTCTTTACTGCATCGGACCACAATTCAATTTGCCCACGTTCTTCTTGCTCAATTTGAGACGCGATGTAATTGGAGTACCACAGAGTAATGCCTACGATGACCGTAGCCACTAAGAGTAGAAAAATCTTCCAACGCTGTTTCTTTGAGTATAAATTCACCGCTTCAAATATGAGGAAAAGGAATTAGTCTAACGCTGAAATGATCTTCTAAGTATGTTCAACGACAGACTAATTCCGGCGCAAAGCATAGATCAATTCATCAAGTTTGACACCGTTTTTGATCAATGTCTTTTTAAGTCTGAACTCCAATTTGAATCCATTTTTCTCAAGTACTCTTTGCGAAGCAGGGTTGTTCTCAAAGGGAATAGCGTAAATTCTATCTATGGCAAAAGTTGAAAATGCGTAGCTTACCATTTGCCGAATGGCCAAAGAAATAATGCCTTGTCCCCAATAGTCTTCGGCTAGCCAATATCCAAGTTCGGCATTGAGTTTTCTAATATCACTTTCGGGATGTATTCCGATTCCTCCAACAGCAATCCCCTCCAGTTCAATGGCCAATATTTGACTGGGCTGGTGCGCCAAAGTCATCTCAATGAAGTCCCGCCCTTTTGTCTCAGTGTATGGATACGGAAATTGATCTGTCATGAATTGGGCAATTTTAGCATTGTTGGCGGCACGAACCAAATCCACCAAATCATTCATCTTCCAAGGACGTAGTTTTACTTCCATGTTTCAAGTTTGAGACCAAGCTAATCAATTCTCCTTTTCCGTCTTGACCTCAAAAAACAAGGCTATCAAGTTCTTTTGGGAATAGAACTCGACAGCCTTGCCTTAGTTTAAAATCTTAAGGACTTATTGGATAACAAGTACCTCTCGAAAAACTTGATCCTGTTTCTTCACCATTAACACATAGCTACCACTAGCATAATTGAGTAGCAGATTATTCAACCCTGGTGACAAGGTATGTTCGCCAGCAAGTATGCCTTGCAACGTATAAACTTGTAGAGTTGATTTACTTAAAGATTGTATTGCGATTGAAGCGCTAGTCGGGTTGGGATAAACGTTGAGTTTGGCAATATGCGCTTGCTCAATTCCTGTGAAAAAATTCCATCCTTCTACATTGCTTAATTGAGTGCTGTTGAAGGCTGTAAACACTGCTCCACCAATTGCGTGATTGTCGTTGAGTTCAAGAAAGTAACCATCTACGGCTCCGTCGGTCTTAGAGAAGAATGCTTCTTCTCCTGCAACGCTAGATCGAATAATGATCATCTCAGAAGAACTCCCTACGAGGTCTAGTTCTTGAACTTCGATGGTTTCTCCTGCCTCCAATTGAACTGCTGAACCGGGAGACACAGCAAACAAGTCAATAGCACTTGAACCCCATACGGCGGTAAGACCCTCCATTTCAAGCTTGGCATAATCCAATCCTGAACAATAGAAATTACCTGTGCACAAGAAGGTTGTGTTCTCAATAACAAGATTGGGAGCCATTGCTCCTGGATTCCACTGATCAACATCTATACTTGAATCGGTTAAGTCTATTGAACCGTTCAGCTCTTCACTAATAGAAAATGAGTTGTCGATGCTCATCGAAAAACCATTGCTATTAAAACCACCATCTACATAAGAAAGGTCGCCCACGCGCAAATCACCGTCGAGGTTATAAGTCCCAAGTCCACCCAAATAAAGCATGCATTCACTTCCGAATGAATTGCCGTTGGTAGTAATGTTTGCAGCTATTGGCGATTGAAGAAAAACATCGAAGAAAGCAAGTGTCATATCGTCATCAAGGAACACGTTTCCAAAAACTGAGATGCTAGAGCTATTGTTCATTAGAAAAGCATTGTTGCCAGGTACATCGATCATACTTATGCTTGCACAAATGGCATCGAAGTTGGCCAGAGCAACAGTAGATCCATCGACATCAAATGAATTGGCATCGAAATAAACTGGATCGAGCGCTGAAGGCACTGCAGTATGGAATTCTGATCCTCCAGAGGTAGTCGCCCAATGAGAAATATTGGTCCACTGACCACTACCACCTACCCAGTAATAATCCTGCGGTTGTGGTTCGATGATGTTCCAACCTTCCACATTGCTGATAGATATGCTTAAGTTGGCGTTGAAAGTAGCCCCGCCAATAGCATGATTGTCTTCAAGACTTAAATACGATGCTTCAACTGTTCCTGAGTTTTTAGATATAAACGCTTCATTTCCGGGCGCCGATGAGTACAGATAAATCGGTTGATCTTCTGTTCCAAGAAGTGTGATGTTTTCGGCTTCAATAGTTGACCCTTGCTGCATACTTACAGTAGATCCAGCCGTCACGGCAAAGTTTTCTGTGTAAAATGACGAAGAAGTAGAGGCGAACACATCGTCCAATGTCACGCTATAATAATCCATCGTGCTTCCGTAAAACGAACCAGTACAAATGAAACTAGCTCCATCAACTGTGAAATTCAATGGTCCTCCTGGTTGCCAGAGGCGAACAGTCACAAGTGAATTACTGAAATCTACTTGCCCATCAAACCCTGATCCTGCAGTAATCTGGAAAGTTGAGGTCACTTGATGTCCATTAGAATTAAAGTCTCCGTTATCGAATATTATAGAGCGGAAATTGAAACCAGAAAGCAAGTCGTATATTCCTCCGCCGTTCAAGAAAAACTCCGAGTTGTTGCCCAACAAGTTGTGGTGCGTGTCGATCGTCTCACTGTCTGAAGACAAGAAAAACACATCATTCATGTTGTAATAAGCGTCATCATCCAGTTCAAGTGAGCCATAAATACTTAAATCTGAATTGGAATCCTGAAGAATATTGATTCCAGCCCCCAATCCATTCATAAACAAGTTATTGACATTCATTGCCAGGTTGTCCATCCAAAGGGTGTCTTGGGCATCATCGAATGAGTTCATGTCGACATAAACATCATCAATAGCAGTAGGTGCCGTGTCATGGAGTTCAGTTCCACCAGAGCTTGTTGCCCAGTGACTAACATCGGCCCAATGACCAGAACCTCCTACCCAGTAATAATCTTCAGGTACAGTTATCGAAATATTCCATCCTGAGTTGTTGCCTAAATCAATACTTTCATCGGCATTGAAAACAGCTCCTCCTGATGCATTGTTGTCAGAAATAATCAACCACAGGCCATCCACTGAACCACTACTTTGCACAAGATAGACTTCTTCACCCCCTATGCTTGAGCTAAGAGTTACTGGAGTGTCTGAAGTTCCTGAAAGAACAAATTCACCTGCTGTTTGTGTCTCACTAGCTTCTAGATTCATTGCCGCGCCAGGAAGAGCAATAAATTCATCAAAAGAATTGCTCCCTGTTAGGTTCACGGTCCCCTCAAAAACTACCTTGTGGTAATGCCAACCTTTTCCGTTGAAGGTCATGAAGATATTGTTTCCAGAACCATAATAGATCGTTGCTTCATTTGCGTCAATCAGGCAGCCTTCATAAGTCGTCACATCCCACAAATTGGTATATATATTCGAAGTTCCAAGGTGTAATTCTTGTTGATTAGAAGACTGACAATACAATCGAGAAATCGCATTCACGGGATAATTGTCAGTATAAAACTTGCCCTCGACAACATATAGATTTCCAGTCGCAAGTGAATCAATCAAGTGATATTCTCCGAGTGGTCCAAACGTTTGCAAGAAAGCACTTGCTCCGAGTAAAACACCTCCGGTTTCAATGTTTACAACGCCTTCACCGTAGAGTTCAATTCCTTTTAAGCTCCGGTCCATTTCGGCCGGAACAATGAAATCACCATAAACCCGAATATCATCATAAAAACCAACCCCCTTGAGCTCTGGCTGCCCTGTTACACCGGTGCATATTAACGACCTCATTTCAGCGATTTCCAAATCAAGTGTAACGATTTGTCCGGCTACTGTAAATGAATTTAAATCGAAATAAACGTCATTGGTTGGACTAGGAAGTTGAGTATGGAAACTTGATCCGCCAGAAGCAGTTGCCCAATGTGTTAAATCGGACCAATCTCCTGTATTGCCTACCCAAAAGTAATCTTGAGCCGAAGCAAAGGAAGAGGCCATAACAGCAGATAAGAATAGAGTAATTAGTTTTTTCATGGCTTTTGATTTGAAGACAAATTTGCGTCATCAACCAAGCCTAGCTTTCACCCAGATGGGTGATTTTGAAAAATAAAATCAAATTTCTTCCAATGAAACAAACTGATATGGAAAATTAACTCAGCGCGATAGCAGTTTATTGAGCTTGAACATGATCTCTGTTCTATTCTTGACATCGAGCTTTTGGTAGATCCGAACGAGGTGCGTTTTTATAGTATTGACGGAAAGAAATACAGCTTCACTAATTTCTTTATTGGTCTTTCCTTGACGCACAAGATTGAGAATCTCAAACTCCCTTTCTGACAAGGCAGTAGGCACGTGTTGGTTGATGTTTTCGATAGTCAAGTCTATTCCTTGCGGCCTTCTATTCATGTGATTGAACAAAGCAATTTCAAGAGAAGTTAGAAGATCGTTTTCGTCGAAAGGCTTCAGTAAATATCCTGCTGGTCTAGTCGCTTTTACCCGCTCTATTGTTCCTCTATCGGAATGAGAAGTGAGGAATACAAAAGGGATGGAGTATTTTGAGTTGATCAAGTGTGCTACCGCTATTCCGTCGATTTCTGTTCCTAATGTAATATCAAGTAAAACGGCATCTGGTAAATTGTTTTCTAGCATTTCAATTGCTTGCTCCCCACTGTATGCTATTCCAGTAACCGTGAAATTGACTGTTTCCAAGTGTCCAGCAATATCCTCAGCCACAAGTGGCTCATCTTCCACAATCAGGATTTTAATTTTCTCTTTCATGCCGCTTTGAACTTTTTGACTGTCAGCTTAGTGTGGGTTCCATTCTCATTTTTCACCTCGAAAGATGCGCCCAATTTATCTGAAAAAGCACGAATCATCTTGAGTCCGAAACTGGACTCGTTAAGAGAATTGAAGTCGATACCAACGCCATCGTCAATCACCTCCATTTCCAAACAATCGCTCACTTTCTTCAGCTTCACCTCTAGTCGCCCACCCTCCTGTTCGATAAACGCATATTTCAGGGCATTTGACATCAATTCATTGAGAATCAAACCAAGTGGAATAATGGTGTCTACATCCAAAGAAATGTCTTCAACATCAGTGACAAAATTTATTTGATTTTCGTCAACGTTGTACGAATGGAATAGACTCTCCGAAAGCTTTACGATGTATGATTGAACATTGATATTGGTGAGGTTTTCCTCCCTGTAAAGGTCTTGGTGAATCAAAGCCATAGATTTTACACGATTCCGACTTTCATTCACTGCTTCGAGTGCCTTCTTATCAACGATTCCTCGACTTTGAATACTGAGAAGACTAGAAACGACTTGCAAATTATTCTTCACTCGGTGGTGAATCTCTCGCAAAAGGATCTCTTTCTCAGAAAGTGAATTTTCGATAATTTCGTTCTTCTTAGCTAGAGTATTATTGCTTCTAATCTTGATCCAAACTGTATATGCGAGGATGAGTAAGACCAGCAGTCCAAGTGCTGTCCCCCATTGAAAAATAAGTTGTTGTCTTTCTTTATCTGCTAACTTCAATTGAGAAATTTCAAGCTCCTTTTCACGCTCCTTCGCGTTGTATGACTCTTGCATTTTCTCCATCTCCTCAATACGAAGAGCATGTGTCAATTCGCTAGCAGTCATTTCATGTGCGCGATAATAATCACTGGACTCCCGAAATCTATTCATTGAATAGTAGCACAAGGCTAGAGTCAAATTCAATTCATTCAGAATTTCACGTCGATCTGTCTTGCGAAGGATTTCTTCGGCTTCTATCAAATAAGTCAATGCTTCTTGCGGCTTACCCAATTCCATTTTCACTCTGCCCAAGTAGGTCAAAAACTCAGGAACTTCAGTGGTTTCAGAAAAGAATTCACGATACTCAATAGCCTCAAGGAGTAAAAGTTCAGACTCCTCATATTGACCAAGTTTGAACTTAGCAACACCCAACGAGGCCTTGGAGCTTAAAACTTCTGACTCCAATCCGAGTTTTTCATTTAAGTAAAGTGCCTTTTGAATATATAAGACACAGTTGTTCTCATCTCCTAAATAAGAATGTGCTAATCCGATGTTATGATAGACTTTGGCCAATCCAATTTCATCACCCAGTTCAAGTTTGATTTTCTCAGATTTCTTGTAAATCTCGATAGCTTCCTTATACTTGAATTGAAGACGATAAATCACTCCTATGTTGTTGATGGTCTTAGATGCCGAATTCGCATCGCCAAGGTTCTCCCAATGCTCCATGACATCCAAATACCATTTCAGTGCGGCATTCATATCACCAGCATAATAATAGGAGACACCTATGGAATTCATCGTATTTCCTACCCATACTTGATCGCCCTCTTCTCGAAAAATGTCCAAAGCAATGAGTTGGTGATAGACACAAGAATCGGCTTGTCCTGTCAAGTCTAAGGCTATTCCCAATACATAATGAGCCATGGCTTCTCCTCGCGTATGTCCCAATTGACGGGCAAGCTCAACTGCTTTATATCCAGTCTCAACACCCTTCTCATCATTGATATGATTGTACTCTGCGGTAAGACTTTCTAAGTTGTGCATCTGCACTGTGTCTCGCTGACCTAAATTGATTGCCTGGATAAGACTATCAATTACTTGAGCCGACAAAAACCCAGGGAGGGCTATTAGAGCGAGGGTGATATAGACAGTTCTGATCATCATTATTCAAAGTCACAAGATCGGGTGAAATAATCAAATGGATTTCACCCATTCGGGTGAAATTGCATTTTCCGAATGGTGGAGAAGCAAAAATCTTAGCCTCTACTAACAATACTCCAACTATTTAGCTCTTCCTACACAATACAAAGTGTAATTCCTATAGCTACATTTTACGTAATATGAGATTTTAGCTCACTGTGCGCGTTGGCTTGTTGAAAAAAGATACAAGTGCAAGTATTTTATAAATAAAATGTAACCAATTTGGTTTCGTTCGTATACACCGAACAACTTATAATTATTCGCCCTAAGTGAATAAACTCGTTAGTATGGTAACTACCCTTGTCCATTATTCACGAAAAGCCCTTACTCTCGCGCTTTTCGGATTATTTTGTATTACTTCTTCTGGTCAATTTGACACCAAGTTTTGGATGCCTCCTCTTTGGAATTCCCAAAACAGCCAGCAAAACAATCCATCAGAATTGTTCATCTCTACTCCTTATCCAACCGAAGTAGACGTGCATATCCAAACACCGGATGGTTTGACTTTTGTATTGGATACCACTGTTATTTCCGGAACCCCATTGCAAGTTGTTCTTACGCCTGGACTGGGCCAGACAACTTTGTACAACAGCCCGATGACCGACAATGGTTTCATCATTACCTCAACGGCTCCAATTCAGTGTGTACACAAAGTTTCAGCACAAAACAACCAGACCCTCGTTACCTTAAAAGGTCCCAATGGTCTAGGGCAAGATTTTTATTGTGCTAGTCAGGTAAGAAATCAAAATGCTACTTACGGCCCAGAGGAACATCATTATATTTCTTTGATGGCCAGTGCCAACAGTACCACGATTACAATTGACAGTCCTTTTGATTTATACGATGGCGGGGCAACACTGCCCAATCCATATACGTTCACACTAGATCAAAATCAATGCTACCTTGTACGTGGTGATGGACCTTTGCAACACGTCACTGGAGCCCATGTAACTTCGAATAAAGACATTACCGTAATTTCTGGATCTACCCACACACGAATGGCTGGCGGTGGAGCTGCAGATGGCGGGGCAGACGAACTTGTTCCTATTGACTTAATGGGTAAGCAATTCGTTATTCAAAAAGGAGACAATGCTACTCCTTTTGATTACACCATTATTGTCGCTACAGAAGACAATACCGATATTTTCGTAGACGGTAATCCGGCAGTTGTTGCAAACATTGATGCTGGTGAATACTACGACCACACTACCACAGGGTCTTTTGGAGATGCTCACTATTTCCAGACTAGTAAGGTAAGTTGCTGCTACCACGTTACCGGCGCTTCGCAAGATGACGAAGTTGGTATGTCGGCAATTCCACAAGTCAATTGTACAGGAAGTCGATACATTGAGTTTTCCAAGTTCACTATGAACACAGCTTTCCAAATGATGAATGTCATCTGTCCGCCTGAGGCAGAAGAAACCATGGAACTCAATAATATTCCTTACCAATCTGTTCCTGGCGTAATTTTCGGCACTGTTCCCGGTCTTCCTGGTTGGGTCGCTATTACTTTCCCAGAATCTGCCCTTGCCGCCAACAATATTGTCACTTCTGACGGCTTCTTTCACGCCGGATACTTAACAGGAGCAGGCTCAACTGGAACGTATGGATTCCTTTCTGGATTCGATGACGCTTTTGAATTTGTCGATCCAAATAACGGTTTGCCGACTACAGTTTACATCGCCGACACACTTTGTAATGGTGAAACTATTGACCATTGCTTCCAAGTATTTTCATGCGGAGAAGATCATAACATTATAGACTTTGAAGGGAATGATGGAACAATTGTAGTCACTCCCCCAACCTCGCCTTTTGATACGTGCTTTTCGTATACAGCACCTTTCAATTATGCTGGACTAGACACCATCACTTTCACCGTCGACAACTCCTTTGGTTTCACTGGAACAATTGATGTTGTGTTCATGGTAGAGAATATGAGCACATCTATTGATGCAGGTCCAATTCAGGAGTTGTGTTCGGAAACTACTGCATCACTAGCCGCAATTGATCCTGATCTTTGGGTAGATGGTTTTTGGACTGTTTTGGCTGGTGGAGCAACAGTGACTCCATTGGACTCACCTACACCTGACGTTACCAACCTTTCATTTGGAACAAATACCTTTTTGTGGACGCAAGAATATAGTTGTGGAACGAATTTGGACATAACCCAAATCATCGTCTACGATGGAACTGCTCCAGACGCGAATGCAGGTCCCGATGTCTACTTTTGCTCCGACGAAAACACTTACGTCATGCAAGCCAATGATCCACTATTCACCGCAACTGGAACATGGGAAATTGAATTTGGAAACGCAACTATTTGGAATATCAATGACCCCAATGCATTGGTCACAAACATCGGTATAGGCGAAAACCTTTTTGTCTGGAATATTGACAATGGACCCTGTGCCGGCGCCGCTTCGGCCGACTCCATGTACATTTACATCTTCGACGAATTTCATCCACAACCATATGCCGGCCTCGACCAAGAGTTTTGCTTCGATGCATTTGTATCAACAACAATCTCTGTCGATCTAGCAATAGTTCCAGCAATTGGTGAATGGGTAGTAATTGCGGGATCAGCTACAATTAGTGACTCTTTTGCTCCCAATCCAATCATTACAGATTGCCCAGTGGGCGTCAACGAAATTGCCTGGGTTGTAGACAACGGACCGTGCGGTGAACTTTCAGATTCGGTTATAATTACGATTTATGATAGTGGTATTCCAGCGCCAAACGCAGGGCCCGATGCCGAATACTGTACCCCAAACACAAGCCACATAATGGCTGCTATTGAACCAGGTGGTCCAGGCCAAGGAGTTTGGACTTTGTTTTCTGGAGCAGGCGCTATCGTCAACCCAAATGATCCACTTTCACAAATCAACAACCTTACTGTTGGTGAGAATGTCTTTCATTGGACTATGGAAAACGGACCATGCGACGACACAGGAGAATTTGACGCTGTTTCCATATTTGTTTATGACGGTAGTCAGTCACTTGCCGATGCCGGCGAACCTCAAGAATTTTGTGCCAATGGATTTACCAACGCACAGTTAACGGGAAGCGCAATAGTTCCTCCTGGTGAAGGTACTTGGACTGTATTCTCTGGAACAGGGACTTTCTCCGATGAAAATGATCCCAATTCGACTGTATCAGTGCTCGATGTTGGTTCAAATGTATTCCAATGGACTGTCGGAAACGGACCTTGTAATTTCCCAACAATTGCCACGGTCGAAATTATTCTGTTCGATGATAACCAAGCACCTGCTAATGCTGGTCCTGATGTCTCATTCTGTACTCCTATATCAACTTACACAATGCTAGCTAGTAACCCAGACGCCCCATCTATAGGTGAATGGAGTATCATCTCAAGCTTAGCAACCATTGGTGATGTCAATAGCCCAAATGCCAATATATCTGGTTTGGGAATTGGAGAAAATGTATTCAGATGGACTTATGTCAATGGACCTTGCCCTGGTAGTGCCAATTTTGACGATGTTTCCATCTTTATCTACGATGAAAATGCACCTGTTGCAGATGCTGGGACAGACCAAGAATTTTGCTCTAGTCCTGCCATTCCAGTTAATGTATTCCTCTCCGCAAATGCATCAATTGCGCCTGGAACAGGAATCTGGGTTCAAACTCAAGGTTCAGGTTCAATCGTCGATGATACCGATCCAAATACCGAAGTTCTACTTCTTGGCGAAGGAGAAAATATATTCGAATGGACGATTGACAATGGTTCTTGCCCTCCAGGAGTATCTACCGATTTGGTTTCCATTTTTGTCTATCCTTGGAATCAAGTTATAGCAAATGCAGGCCCAGATCAAGAGGTTTGTTCTGATGACGCAAGCGCTATTCTCGCAGCCAACTCAGTGACTTTCCCTGGAACTGGAATCTGGTCTGTATTCTCAGGAAGCGGAAGTTTTACCGATAGCTCAGACCCCAATACAATTGTGAGCGGTCTTACATTAGGTGTTAATGTCCTTGAATGGACCGTCGACAACGGACCATGTATTCCTGAATTTACTACCGAACAAGTGACGATTTTGGTTTTCGATGCAAGCTTGGCTTTGGCGGACGCAGGTGAGGATCAAGTCATTTGTTCTAGTCTTGGTGGTGTCACAATGGACGCCAATACTCCTGTTTTCCCTGCTGAAGGAGAATGGACGGTAACTGCCGGCACCGGCGACTTCAACAGCACATCAGATCCAGCGGCTGATGTCTCTAATTTATCAGTCGGAACCAACACATTTGTCTGGACAGTGAACAACGGGCCTTGCTCTGGATTCACCGACGATGAAGTTACAATCATTGTTTTTGATGAAACGTCGCCTACGGCAAATGCTGGGGCAGATCAGGAAATTTGTACTCCTACAACATCGACCAATCTTGCCGGAAACTCAGCAATCGCTCCTGGAATTGGAACATGGACGCTGTTTTCAGGCACAGGTACAATCTCAAATAACAACGACCCAAATACCTTGGTGACTGGCTTAGCAGTTGGAGAAAACATCTTCCAATGGACTATCGATAACACTCCTTGCGCCCCTGCACTTACAATTGACTTCGTATCCATATTTGTTTACGATGACTCAGCGACAAGCGCAAATGCAGGTGCTGACCAAGAATTTTGTACTCCCACAAGCTCAACTTTCCTCAATGGAAATGCAGCCGTATTCCCAGCAACAGGATCTTGGATCTTGATGAGTGGTTCGGGAACAGTTGTTTCTCCTTCTTCAGCAACCTCTCAGGTAACCGATTTGGAAGTAGGCGAAAATGTCTTTGAATGGACATTGAACTCGGCACCTTGTTTAGAATCAATTAGCTCAGATCAGGTTTCGATTTTCATTTATGACAATATGCAGATCGACGCCGACGCCGGATCTGATCTAGAATTTTGCTCTAATGCTACCACAGCAAACATGTCCGGGAATGCTGTTACTTTCCCCGCGGTAGGTGAATGGACATTGGTAAGTGGGGTGGGAACGATAACTTCTCCCAACGATCCAAATACAGGAATTACGGATCTCATTATTGGAACGCATGTATTTGCTTGGACAATAGACAACGGTCCGTGCAGTGCTCCTACAACTTCAGCAATGACCATCTTGATCTACAACGAAACTGCACCTGATGCTAGTGCCGGTCCTGATCAAGATATTTGCACCCCGACAACTTCAGTTACCATGGCCGCGGGTGCACCTGAATCACCAGGAATCGGAACTTGGTCGCTATTCAGTGGCTCAGGAACTATCACTTCAGCCAACGATCCAAACAGTACGATCAATGGAATTGGAGTTGGTGAGAATGTATTCCGTTGGACGATCAACAACGGTAATTGTTCAGGAGGAGAAACATTTGACGAAGTAAGCATCTTTGTTTACTTCAATGGCCAACTAGATGCCGATGCTGGTCTTGATCAAAACTTGTGTACTCCGCAGCTTTCAACCTTCCTCGATGCCAATTCAATTACCTTCCCTGCAACGGGAACATGGACTTTATTCAGCGGCACAGGAACAATAGTAGATCTAAATAATCCTGATACGCAAGTAACAGACTTGGCCATTGGTGAAAACATCTTCCAATGGACAAGTCTCAACGGACCTTGCGCCAACAGTGTAACTTCTGACTTCGTATCGATAACTGTTTTTGATGGTGGTGCGCCGCAGGCAAATGCAGGTTTGGACCAAGAATTATGTTCGCCAACAACCACGACTTTCATGGTTGCTGATGGACCTGTGCCTCCAGGCGAAGGAACCTGGACTTTGATCAGTGGTTTTGGGTCAATTACTAGCCCGAACGATCCTTTGAGTGAAATCACTAACCTAGCAATAGGAGTGAATACATTCCTCTGGACTTTGGATTACTCAACGTGTGGCACCCAGGCCGACGAGGTTGATATTATTGTATACGACAGCACAGTGCCAGCGGCTTTTGCAGGCAATGACAAAGAGCTTTGCTCGCCCATAAACTCAACCAATATGACTGCCGATGCTATATCCAGTCCTGGGTATGGTACTTGGGAACTCATTGGCGGCAGTGGAACGTTTGTAGATTTAAATAACCCTAGTGCCAGCGTTGAGAACCTCACAGTAGGTGAAAACATATTTACATGGACTGTTTACAACGGACCTTGTTTACTTGAGCCTGCAACAATAGACACTGTAAGTATTTTCATATTCGACGAAAATCAGCTTTCAGCAAATGCCGGTGCAGATCAGGAGATATGTACCCCTACAACATCGATATTCCTTGAAGGAAATCCAGTGATTTTTCCTGCTATCGGGGAGTGGATTCTTTTATCAGGGGCTGGAACACTGATTGATGCCAATAACCCGCTCACTGAGGTCACCGATCTTATGGTTGGCGAAAACGTATTCCAGTGGTCAATTACAAATGGATCTTGCAGTGATCCGGACACGTCTGATTTAGTAAGCATCTTCGTTTACGATGATGCCCAAGAAATTGCAGTCGCAGGGATAGACCAAGAACTTTGTACACCTGTCAATTCTATTGTTCTTGACGGTAACGCAGTTACTTTCCCGGCATTAGGAACATGGACATTGGTTAGTGGTTCTGGAAATATTCTAGATCCAAACAATCCCAGCGCGACTGTCAATGCATTAGCTGTTGGAGAGAATGTATTCCAATGGACAGTTGATAACGGACCATGCGGTCAAGCTACTTCTGATCAAGTATCTATCTTCATATACAACCAGTTCAATACCAATGCAGGGGCTGGCCCAGATCAAGAATTGTGCACACCCGAAGAATCGACAAATCTGCAAGGAAATAACCCAATATTTCCATCATTTGGAGAATGGACTCTATTCCAAGGAACAGGAAATATCCAAGATGTCAATGATCCAGGCACAGAAGTAACTGGACTGACTATTGGTGAAAACATCTTCGTTTGGTCGGTCGACAACGGGCCATGTGCCAACGGACTGTCAACCGATACGACATCTGTTTTTGTCTTTAACGAGGATGCTGCTCTTGCTTTTGCTGGCGATGATCAAGAATTCTGCAGTCCCACTGACAACACCTTCCTAAATGCCGATGATCCCATCTTCCCTTCTAGTGGATCATGGATAGTGCTTTCAGGAACTGGAGTTGTTGTCGATCCTACTGACCCTAACTCTGCAATTACAGGATTGGGATTGGGAGACAATGTAGCGCAATGGACTGTTTATAACGGTCCTTGTAGCGCAAGCAATTCATCGGACACTGTTTCGATATTTATCTTCGATGAAACTCAGGCGGATTCCAATGCAGGAGCTGATCAGGAGCTTTGTACTCCGCAGACGACAACATTGTTGAATGGAAATGAAGCTGTGTTCCCAGCGACGTGCACATGGACATTGATCTCTGGTACTGGAACTATATTGAATCCAATTGATCCAAACACACAGGTCCTTGACCTAGGCGTTGGCGAAAATGTCTTTGTGTGGACGATCTTTAATGGGCCTTGCCTGAACGGAATCACTACTGACACAGTAGTTGTTTCTCTATTCGACCAAGAGCTCATTGCGGCAGATGCCGGGCTAGACCAAGAATGGTGTTTACCAACTGACTTTGCCACTTTACAAGGAAGTGATTTAATTGTGCCAGCAACAGGTTTATGGACACAAACTCAGGGAACAGGAAACATCCTTGATCCTACAAGTCCTATTACTGCTGCAGTTAGTTTAGGTGTTGGAGAAAATATCTTTGTTTGGACAGTCAGCAACGGACCTTGTGGTTCAACGTTCGATGAAATGTCAATTTTCATCTATGATCCTACAGCACCAATTGCTGATGCTGGGCCAGATCAAGAATTTTGCACACCAGTGAGCACAACGACTTTGGCCGGAAATCTTCCAGCTGATCCAGGAATTGGTACTTGGACATTGGTCGCGGGAAATGGAACCATTGCCAATGCAAATGATCCGCTTACAGGATTATCAGGATTGACAATTGGTGAGAATATTTTTAGTTGGACTATATACAATGGCCCTTGCGCCGAACCAACATTTGACCATGTGTCTATATTTATTTTCGATGAAAATGCGCCAGCCGCCGATGCTGGTGACGAAATCGAAATATGCTTACCAATTGACATCGTCGCAATGGATGCTACTGGGGCCATATTCCCAGCACAAGGAACTTGGACCAACATCGCAGGAACAGGAGATGTTGATGATGTCAATGACGAAAACACAATGATCTCTGGCTTGAGCCTTGGAACCAATACATTCGTTTGGTTAATTGACAATCAACCTTGTCCAGATGGAATCACAGCCGATACGGTCAACGTACTCGTATTTGAAGAAGATATTGCTCCAATAAACGCTGGGCCTGATCAATTCTTCTGCACTCCATTGACGACCGTCGTTATGGCCGCAGATGCTTTAAGCGATCCAAGTACAGGATTCTGGACAGTATCAGATGGTACAGGAGTATTCGGAGATTCTACCGATCCAGGAACCATTGTAAGCGGACTGACTGTTGGTATTAACCTCTATGTATGGAACGTATACAACGGGCCATGCAACATAGGCATGTACTCAGATACTGTTGCTGTTTACATTTATAATGAGGCTCATCCTCCAGCTACTGCTGGTTTGGATCAAGAACTTTGTTTGCCAACCAATAGCACTGACCTAGATGGTAATTTACCAATTGTCCCTGCCATTGGAACTTGGACACTTATTGAGGGAGGCGCCACAATCGTGGATCCGAATGATCCAGATACTGATGTGACTGATTTGGTCCTAGGTATAAACACTTTTGTTTGGACAATCGACAACGGTCCGTGTGAAAACACCATGACCGCCGACACGATTTCTGTTGTTGTATTTGAGGAAGCCGCACTTCTAGCCTTTGCCGGTGAGGACATCGAAATATGTACTCCTGAATCATGTGTTACTTTAGATGCTACACCTCCTTCTGTTCCTACTACAGGAACATGGACATGGGTTCAAGGAAGTGGAACAATAAGCGATGTAAATGATCCAAATACTCAGGTATGTGCCTTGACAGTCGGACAAAACATCCTTCAATGGGATATTTACAATGGACCATGTACCAACAACAATTCATTCGACTTCTTAGAGATCTTAGTCTTCGATGCCTCGGCACCTGTCGCTTTTGCTGGAGATGACCAAGAGATTTGTTGGCCTGCCGATGAAACAATCATGACTGCCGATTTGCCTGTATTCCCAGCATTAGGAACTTGGGATTTGCTTAATGGTTCTGGTTCACTTTCAGACTTGAACGATCCAAATGCCAATTTCACTGAACTTTCAATTGGAACAAACACACTTACATGGTCTGTATACAACGGTCCGTGCAATGAACTCACGGTCGACACCGTAATTGTGGAAATATTCAACCCTGACTCACCAGATGCTGACGCAGGTGAAGACCTATGGTTCTGCGCTCCACTTGGAGGAACAAACCTCGATGCAAGCGCTCCTGTTCCTCCTTCAATAGGTGAATGGACTCTAATTAGTGGTGCGGGTGACATATCAGAAGCTACTGTCAACAATACCGCTGTTTCCAACCTGGCATTAGGAGAGAATATATTCGTTTGGTCAGTTTACAATGGAGCTTGTCCGAATTCACAATCTTCGGATACGGTGAGTGTCTATGTGAATGATCTTTCAGTATCACAAGCGAATGCTGGCGAAGACACTTTCTTCTGTGGTGTTCTTGATTCCCTCATGATGGATGGAAGTGAAACGATAGGAAATACTGCCTTTGGCGTATGGTCTATACTACAAGGAGGAGGCGATTTTGCCAATCTCAGTAACGAACATAGTATGGTCTACGATCTTCCTTTAGGTGTCAACGAGTATATGTGGACGGTAGACAATGGTGCTTGTGGAATTTCGCAAGATACGGTCCAAGTCGTGATTTATGATCCTAACCTGGATTTGGCATTCGCTGGATTCGACGAGGAAATATGTCAAGACGATTTCATGGAATTCAACTTGGAAGCCAATCCTGTCGACTGGCCAGCTGCCGCTTCTTGGGAGATCATTGGTGGTGATATTGAGATCAGTGATTTGCTCGATCCAAATGCCACGGTGCTCGAGTTGGGAGAAATCCTAGAGCCTTTGACAACTATAACCAGTACGCTGGTATGGACAGTGAACAACGGAATATGTGGAACGACTTCAGACACGTTGACATATATTCTTGAAGACTGCTTAACCATCGAAGTACCGGATGCCTTTTCGCCAAATGGTGATGGAATAAATGATGTATTTGAAATACCGAATTTGTTCAAGTATCCAGAGAATTCAATAAAGATCTTCAACCGATGGGGGATGGAAGTCTACTCGGCGGCACCATATCAGGAAAACTGGGACGGAAGATCATCGCATGGATCAATTATCGGAGAAGAACTCCCGGTATCCACTTATTACTATATACTCGATTTGGGTGATGGTGTGGAGCCATTGGCCGGTTTCATTTACCTAAAACGATAGTCTGACTTAACACTTGATAATGATGAAGAAAGTCAAAATAATTTGTTTGCTATTCCTTGTTCTGGCATCCGCCAAATGGGGATTAGCGCAACAAGATCCCATGTTTAGCCAGTACATGTTCAATACCTTGAGCATCAATCCTGCCTATGCTGGAAGTGCCGACTTACTTACGGTGAATGCCATCTACAGAAACCAATGGGTGAACTTTGATGGTGCTCCAGTAACGCAGTCGATTACGGCGCATATGCCGCTTAAGAAAGAGAGTTTGAGCTTTGGTGGTTCAATCATCAATGATAGCCACGGAGCTGTGAAGCAAACTGGAATCTATGGCGACCTGTCTTACCGGATTTTCATGGACAAAAGTCGTTTGGCATTTGGTCTGAAGGGAGGTGTGAACTTGTTCTCGGCCAATCTGCAAGACCTCAACCCCGTTGAAGACGATGACCCAGCTTTCCAGGCCAATGTTAGGAACAAGGCATTGCCAAACTTTGGAGCAGGAATACTCTGGTATAGTCAGAAATACTACATCGGTTTATCTACTCCCAAGCTCTTGACCAACAAGCTCATTAACAGTGATCTTCCAGATCTAGCTCAGAACAAAGAAAGGCGACACCTTTTCTTGATCGGTGGATTGGTGATTGACGTGAACAACTACTTGAAATTCAAGCCCACGTTTTTGGTTAAAGCGGTGAGCGGAGCACCTATTTCTTTTGATATTACTGCCAATTTCTTGCTTTATGAGAAGTTTTGGGTCGGTGCCATGTACCGGTTACAAGATGCTGCAGGTGTATTGCTGCAATATGAAGTGAACAACAAAATAAAGGTGGGCTACGCTTATGACTACACTTTGTCCGACATTGGTCGCTACAGCAATGGTTCCCACGAAATCATGCTAGGAGTTGACTTTGGTCGCAAAGTCGGAGGTGATAAATCTCCACGATACTTTTAATCGCCTCTATACATCAAGATATGAAACGATCCATCCTTAACTATACATTCCTATTTCTTGGGGCCTTGATGCTTGTAATAAGCGGGTGCAATACACCCAAAAGCAAGTTTAAATTGGCTGATCGATATTTCCAAGAGTTTGAATTCACCAAGGCAGCAGAAATTTATGAGGATGTCCTGGAAAAGTATCCTGAAGACACACATGCCTTGAGACAAGCTGCTGTAGCCCGTGAAAACTTAGGTGACTACAAAAAGTCGGAGGAGCACCTAGAGATTCTTGCTAAATCTGAAGCCGTTGTACCTGCAGACTTGCTAGAATATGCTGAAATGCTCAAATTGAATGGCAACTACGAAAAAGCCATTGACGTTTACCGCGGTTATGCCGAACTAAAACCTGAGGACAAATCCGTACGTTCATACATCGATCAACCCGGTTGGCTCAATATCCTGACCCGTGATTCTGCCAATTATACGTTGACAAATTCAGCTGTCAATACAGAAGGGTCGGACTTTGCTCCAGCTTTTATTGACAATGAGATCTTCTTCTCCTCTTCAAGAGCAGAAGGAAAAGGAAAGAGAAATATTTATGCTTGGAACGATCAATCTTACCTCAACTTGTACAGCGCTCAACTTGGGGCCGACAGTACTTTGGATTCACCAGCCGTTCTAAAAAACAAGGCAAACAGCAGGTTTCATGAAGGAACAGCGACCTATGATGCCAACAACAAAAGACTTTATTTCACCCGCAACTACTTCGATAAGGGTAAACAACAGAAAAGTGATGATGGTGCGCTTAACTTGGCCATCTTTTACGCCTCATATGAAAATGGTGAAGTAGGTAAAATAAAAGAATTCAAATACAACAATTCCGAGTATTCAGTCGGACACCCCACTTTGAGCGAAGATGGAAATACCATGTATTACGTCTCAGATAACCCTGTAGGTAAAGGAGGAACAGACCTCTACAAGGTGACACGAGAATCTACAGGATGGTCAAAACCAGAATTATTGGGTGATGAAATGAATACCCTTGGAAATGAAATGTTTCCCTTCCTTTTGAATGATTCGACTCTACTCTTCTCAAGTGATCGTCTGCCTGGAATGGGCGGACTAGATATTTTCGAGGCAGACTTATCGAGCGATCCTCCTCATGTTCGGAACCTAGGTTATCCGGTCAATTCGCACTACGATGATTTCGGTATAACCATGAACAAGCATCGGATGAGCGGCTACATTTCAAGCAACCGACCATCAGGAAAGGGAGATGATGATATTTATCACTTCAGTGTTACTCGACCATCAACTGTAATAATCAGTGGAGACGTTGTAGATGTCAATACACTCGAGCCATTGCCGTTTGTCATAATCACTTTGAAGAACCCCGATGGCACTTTACTCGAGGTTGCTCAAACGGATGCCAATGGACACTATGAATTTGAAACAGACCACTCCGAAGTAGTTGCTATTCGAGCGACCAAGAATGGGTATTTCCCTGTCAAAATGGACGTCCGTACCAATGAATACTCAAAATTTATGGATGAGGCCAATATTGTCATGGTTCCTTATGATCATTTGGCTGAAGGCACCGTCCTATATGCCGAAAACGATCTCCCTGCTCAAGACGCTCGAATTACCCTTTTCAATGCCGATGAAACAATTTTAGAACAAGTGGTCACGGGTGACGATGGTAAGTATTCCTTTGCCCTCATGACCGATCAAGAATATACCATCGAATGCTCAAAACTAGGATATCCGGACCAAGAGGTAATTCTAATTACAAATGAGCTTACAGACTCACTGATACATGCCGATTTCCGACTGTTTAAATTGGAAACAGGCGCTATTGTTCGCATGGACAATATCTACTACGACTACAACAGTTCTGACATTCGATCGGACGCTGGACGTGAGTTGGATAAGCTACACAAAATCATGCGGGACAATCCGACGATGAAAATCGAATTGGGCTCTCACACAGACTCAAGAGGTCCTGGTGGATACAACCTTTCCCTTTCTAAGAAACGAGCAAAATCGGCTGCCAATTACCTTATAGAACAAGGTATTTCCTCTTCTCGAGTAAAGAACCGAGGTTACGGTGAAAGAAATATCCTCAACAAGTGTAAAGATGATGTCGATTGCAGTGAAGATGAGCATCAAATGAATCGACGAACTGAGTTTAAGATTTTGGAAATCTAAGGAGTGAAAGAGGAGTATCTAAACAGGCAGTTTGACTTGCGTAAAGACTAATAATCCTCATCGTCGTCATCTTCGATGATGATCTTGTCTTCTTGCTTGGCCTCCTTTTGCTTGAATCTGTCTTTGAATGATTTCCTAGCTCCTTCCTTTTCAGGTTTAGCTTCTGGGTTGTCGTCGTCAAAAGAAACGGTGATGACTGCATCATCGACTTTGCTCGTTACGGCATTTGCCGAAGGCTCATCTTTTTTATCCTTCTTACCAAAACCAAACTCATCCTTGAGAATACCCTTGACATTTTGAATCTCACTTTTCCGATCCTCTTTTCGTTTTTCTTTGTGAGCTAGTCTATCGTAACTGAATGTAGGCTCATCTGCAGGGCCTCGCATCGATAAGAAAAACGAATTGCTCAACCCATCATCCTCCACAATTCCAAATTCGCTTTCATTGCTTTTCGACAACACATCACGAATCTTAAATCCAACCGTATAGTCGATCGAGTTCGAAAACTTATGTGTTCCTTCTGCCGTAATATCCATCGCGTTGGAACTGATAGTCATCTTAGGGATATAAACTGTCTCATTGCGAATTTCAATGCGGTTAGTTAGCTCGGCAAACTTGACGTGGGTAAGTTTGTCATTGAGAGCATCTTCATTTGCCAAAGGCGCTAACAATACATTCGAAGCCACATAATCACTGATATCTTCAAGGGAGCTAAAGTTGATCAATTCTCCATTTGAAATCTTGATGTCTACCACACTCACAATACTCTTTGAATCAAAAGCTAGTGCTCCATCAAATTTTGCACTAAAATCAACATGTGCATCTGCCGTTCCTTTTAGATGCTGCGCAGTAAGGTAGTGCTGACCAAAATTCTCAAAACTCAAAAACAACTGTTCCAATTGAATTTCTTCTAAATCAGAATTGCACGTAAAGTCAAATTGACCAGGCACACGCCCATCCATAGCAGCGATAGCCTGGAAATGCCCTCCGGCGGTGTGAAGCGACAACGGGTTAAGTGTTAAAACTTGATTTTTCAAAACAGCCTTGCCACGAATATTACTCGCCTCGAATTCCCTGAATTTAAGCTCATATAAAGCCAAATCAACTTTAAAATCTACATTTTGAGGAAACTCCACATGGTAACTTGAGCCACCACCATCATCTTCGTCGGCCGAGGCTAAAATAGAATTGAAGTCCATTTTTGAAGAGGTGACGGATGCATCAATGTGCAACATCTCTTCTGGGATAAGCAAGTAGGGCAGGAAATTCCTGAAGTAGCCAGTGAGCGAAAAATCAGACTCCTCCATATTTCCGCTGAATTCCTCAATTTCGGCATCGAGATTCTGCAACTTAAATTTTCCTGTGAGGTTGTCAAACTCATGGTCTCCGTTTTTTAAGCGGAACGAAGCATTCTCGAAATTGACCTGTCCGCTCGTCTTAGATGTTTTTAGAATATAGCGAGAAATAGCCCAATTATCTCCAAGTTTTCCTTCGAAATCGGCATGAATACCGAAGCTTCCCGTAAGTTCCTCGAGTTGATCAATCTCTGCAAATTCTCTCAAGTCGTTGAGGTTAAAATTGCCGTCTATATTGATGTCTATCCAAGGCTTTTGGAATTCTGCAATGACGCCCTGAAGGGCAAATGTCCCACCGGCGAACTGAGCTTTTAGCCAATCTATCTGTAACTTTTCTTCCTTGCGATCAAGTTTTTCAAAAGTTCCCGAAGAAGCGATATTGGCAAACGAGACTCCAGAAGCCTCATGGAGAAACTCACCTTCGCTTATAGCAAATGTTGTATTGATATCGGGTTGTGATTCACTGCCAGCAAGCCCGGAAATAGACCCGTCTATCGAAATACTCCCACTCGCTTGATAACCCTGAATAGCCAATAAATAAGCCTCGGGTAAATCTTGAATCAGCTGTGCAATCGATACATTGTTTCCCTTGACGTTCAAGTCATACAAGATCCCATCAGGCATATCCATCACTGATCCTTGCAGACCAATTGGCACTCCGGCAATAGTGATCATACTTTCGTCAATGTAATAAGCATTGTCCCCATTGTTGATCTCAATATTGAGGTTGGTGACAATATCCTTGTTCGTCACAAAGCGCTGTCCGCCTATAGAGATCTCATGCATAGCAAAAGAAGCATCTCCTTCCAATCGGATTTTCAATTCATCTACTAGAGCGGCTATTTCGAAATCGCCTTCGTCCAGACGCAGATAGAATTCAGACTTATCATCGGCAATACGCGCTCTGGAATTTTCCAGATTTACTTGATCAAGTTCAAATAAAAACTCACCTGTTTCTGAAACATCACTTGTCCAAAAATGAAAATTATCGGAACCGTCTTCTAATCTCTTTATGTTCACTAAAGCGTCAGAAATAGTAATCTCATCCACAACATAGTTGCCCGTGGCAAAACTCCATACATTAAATTCAAGAAAAACACGATCGGCATAAAGAAGAGTGTCTTTCGCATCGAAAGTCTCGTCGATAAGAACTTCAGAAAGCTTAATTGACGCCTTCGGAAAAGACTCCCATAGCGTGAGCTCTACCTCGTCGACATTGACATTGGTAACTAAGCTAGCTTTAATTTTAACCAAAGCATATTCCGTAACCTCATCCTCGTACATATTGACGAGAACAGTGGCAGTTCCTAATAAAATGACAAGTGCTCCAAACAAGTAGAGCAGAATTCGCTTCAGTTTTTTCATGGCGATAAAAGAACTTTGAAGTTATGGGAATACACCCTGTAGGATTTCCAACTCCCGACAAATAGCCAACACGCAGCTGTTCATCTAGAAGAGCAACGTGAAAAACCCAGAATTTAGTTCATGCCGATTGCACAACTTGATCGCTGAAAACTCAAATTAACCCTGTCATTAGAACGTGGCTAACGCTGAATGTTTATATTTGGTCACCCCCAATATTATCTCCATGAAAAAGCGTGATTTCCTCAAGTTAACTGGCATGGCCTCGGCCGGAATAATGATCAACCCATTGATTGGTTGCAATAGTGCGCCTCCGGCAAATGAAGAGACTCCGAAAGCTGACGCTGCAGGGATCGTTGCGGGAACGGCCGCGGTATTTACACTTCCAGAATTGGGCTATGCTACGAATGCATTGGAGCCAGCTGTCGATCAAATGACAATGGAAATTCACCATGGCAAGCACCATGCAGGGTATGTGAGAAAATTGAATGCTGCATTGGCCGAAAATGCCACCTATTTCGATATGGATATCGAGCAAATTGTATCGAATGTCAAGGCCGATGACCTAGGAGTGAGAAACAATGGAGGTGGTCACTTCAACCACTCGATGTATTGGAAAGTAATGGCTCCAGGCGGTGGAAACGCTCCTACTGGAACCCTGGCCTCAGCTATCACTAGCTCTTTTGGTTCGCAAGAAGCATTTTCCGAAGCCTTCTTTAAAGCAGCCAAAACGCGATTCGGATCGGGTTGGGCTTGGCTGTGCGTAGGTGCCGATCAAAAGCTATTCGTTACTTCTACAGCAAATCAGGACAATCCATTGATGGCAAATATCGATGTTGAACACGGAACGCCGATCTTGGGTATTGATGTGTGGGAACATGCCTATTACCTCAACTACCAAAACCGCAGAGGCGATTACATTAAAGCGTTTACTGAAGCCATTAACTGGGATCAGGTAGCTTTGAATTTCGCGGGATAATTCAACTGGAAGTTACTTCCTATTAAAGACA
>JBLHIB010000004.1:0-63411 GCA_047615865.1 Gammaproteobacteria bacterium | reverse complement strand
AATAAACTCCAGAAACAAAAAAGGGTTCCCTGATATGGGCATAAACTAGAATGTTTGGTATGTCGAACTGACCTTTTTCATATCTATGCATCATGCTCTATTTCTGGCTCTTTCTTTTGGGTTTTGCCGCATTCACCATTTCAACAATTTCTGGCGGCGGCGGAGCGATGATTTTGGTTCCGGCAATCAATTTTTTCGTATCCAAGTCGGAAGTGGCCCCTTTGGTGCACTTGGGCAATCTTGTGGGCCGACCTACACGGCTTGCGTTGTTTTGGAAGCACATACGATGGGATATTGTAAAAGCCTACCTACCAGCGGCTATGGTCGGTGGATTTCTAGGGGCATGGTTGTTTACAAATATGAAGCTGGAGTGGTTGCAAATACTCATTGGGTTGTTTCTTCTTACGAGTTTCTGGCAGTTTCGGTATGGAAAGAAGAAGACCACCTTCCCCATGCAACGATCTTATTTCGCGCCACTCGGTTTTTTTGTTTGCTTCTTGAGTTCTTTAATTGGAGCTACAGGTGCGGTTCTTAATCCCTTTTATTTGAATTACGGCGTGATCAAGGAGGAACTCATTGCTACCAAAGCGGCCAATTCATTTTTCGTGGCAATGGTTCAACTGGCCACTTATGCAGCCTTCGGGAGATTGAGCGGTGAGTTATGGGGGTACGGGTTGGCAATTGGCTTGGGCGCTGCGGTAGGTAATTTCTTGGGAAAGCGCTTGCTCAAATCAATTAGCAATGATGTTTTCAGAAACCTTGTGCTCATCATGATGCTCGTTTCTGGATTGGTAATTCTCTACCAGCAGTTGGCATTGTATTGGCCTGTTTGGTCGTTATTTTGAACGACGAAGCATCCATTGTCCTTCATAATAGTGAACTATTCTAGTATTAACGAGTATAAAGGGGCTAATCTAGTCAATCAAATGACCCTAATCATTAAATATACTGCTATTCTGTTTCTATTGACCACAGCCGTTAAAGGCGTTGGACAGGAGCAAGGAATGCGCTTGTACGGTCGCACTCTGGAACTCAATCTACTAGATTCGTCTGAGTCGAAAGTAGGACAAACCCCACTTCGGGTTTTTCGAAATGATAGCTTGTTTTTGGAAACAGAAAGCACAAGATCTGGAAAATACAATTGTTTTTTGCCTTTCGGACAGAAGTATTTTGTCTATTATGGAAAGGCTCCGTACATCACAAAAATTATTGAATTTGATCTCAGAAATATTGGTGGGAAAACCGTGCGAAAGGGCTTTAGCCTGGACCTAGATGTGGCTGTCTTCAAATCTGAGAACAGAACCCTTAAGCTATTGCATTCTGAACCTGTGGGAAAAGCAGCATACTCTAAAAGACCTGATCTTATTATTTTCGATCCGGTATATTCTCAAAAGCATAGGGTAGAAGTAAGTCGTTCCATCGCAATGTGGCGTCAGAATATGAGGTAATATACCTGTGGGTGTAACCTTACAACGGTATATACGTATGCGTAGTGAACGACTAACCTAACGACTATGACTTCGATACTATTCACAATGGCCTTTGTTGCCATAACAACGTTTTCAGGCGGAACAAAGCCTGTCGACTCCAATCATTTTCTTCTCCATGGCAAGATTATGGAAATAAACCCTACAGCGATGCAAGAATCCGCTGTGGATAACTCGCAGGTGATTGTTATGCAAGACAACGAATTGTACGTTGTCTTCAATTCCGATGAAAAGGGTAAGTATGAATTTAACTTGCCTGTAAATCACAACTATACGATCATTTATGGTAGTCAATCTTTTGTTGTCAAAAAGGTAGAAATCAATGCTCATGATTTAAGCAAAAGCAGATACGGTCACAATGTAAAACTGGATCTAGGACTATTTAAGTCTGTTGAAGGTGTAGACTTTAGTTTTTTGGAGGAGCCAATTGCCAAGTTTCAATTTGAACCTGAATTTGGCAAAATAGCACCTGATGAAGACTACAGTTTTCAAATGTCTAAACGCATGCGTAAATGCTTCAAGAAGATTGCAAAAACTACTGGAGCTTAGCTAAAAAGAAAGTTCCAGTGTATTCCATAGAGATAGAGCCGCAGTCATTCAGTACTGCGACTTTTTTTATGCCAATGCTTCTTTGACCATTTGAGAGACCAATTTCCCATCTGCCCGTCCAGCTAATTCCTTGGTTGCAGCACCCATGACTTTTCCCATGTCGGCCATTGAGCTGGCTCCCAATTGTCCTATAAGTCTTGTGACGACGGCCTTGATGTCTGCTTCAGACATGGCTTCGGGCAAATATGCCTTGATGACTTCGGCTTGATCAATTTCGTCTTGGTATAAATCATCACGATTTTGGCTCTTATAAACTTCAGCGGCCTCGGCGCGTTGCTTGTGCAGTTTGTTTAAGATCTTCAACCCTGTAGCCTCATCGATTCCTTCGCTGTTGCCATCTTTTGTGGTCTCAAGTATGATCTTAGACTTAATGTCACGCAATGCAGCTAGTTTCTTTTGATCACGAGCGCGCATGGCGTCTTTTATGTCGTTGTTGATTTGCTCAGTAAGATTCATGGGGGTTGGTTTTCATTCAAATCTAAGAAAGTGAGATCAAAAAAAAGCTGCCTCCTTATAAACCAATCAATCTCGACAAAGACGGGTTTAATGAGACAGCTTCTTTTTCTCTTAACGGTTTTTCTGATTCTTAGTCTACATTGTCATGCAGAAATGGGTTGTTGTCTTTCAATTTAATTTCCTTTCGACCGTTCTCATCTATTTCTTCAGACAAGGTGAATCGAGAAACTTTTGATTGATCTGAAGTAGGTGTGTCGTCCAATTGCACATTTCTTCTTCTATATGCGGGCTCAGATTCTAAATCAGCTAGGCCAGATGGAGTTTTCAATTTGAGTGTCAAATCTTTGATTGTGACTTCACGCTCTCTATTTCTAGCTACTAGTTTCTCTCGAGAAGGTCGTTCTTCAAAACCAGGATTTTCATCCGTTGAAATTTGCAGATCACCAAGTTCAGGAGCTTCAGCGGCGTTGTCTAGGACGTCGGCATCTAAGTTGTAATATTTGATAGAGCTTTCTTCCTGAGCTAAAGGTGCGCTTGATTCTTTCTCAGGAGCTTCATCAGATTTGTTGTCAAACTCATTCTTAAAAGTCGATTCTTCTTCAACTGGAACTCCAAAGAGATTGGGCTGCAAGTCAAAATTCAAAGGTGCCTCAGCTTCCTGTGGCTGATCATCTTTGACATTTAGTTCACCATTTGCCGAAGGCTCATCTTCACTGGTTGAAAGATCTTCTTTATTTGATTCAGTTTCAGCAAGAGCCTCATTCTGTATGATCAACTTCATTTCCTCAAGTTCCGCAGCTTCTTCGAGATCAATAGTGTCGGCAGCTGACGTGATCTCTTCCGTTGCCTCTTCCATTTCGGCTGGCTCTTCCTTGCGGATTAGATAAGGCTCCTCAATTGCAGCAGGGGCCACATCCACGTTAGACTCAGCAACTTGATTTGATTGAGTCGGCTTGGTAACTTTATTGGTAATTTCCTTTAGTTCATCTTGACCGAGGACATAAATTTCTTTTTTAGGAGCCTCTTTTGGTAGGCCAGCATCAACTTCGTGAGATTGGAAACCAGTTGCGATTACAGTAACGCAAAGATCTTCTTCCAAAGAACTGTCAGGTCCGTAGCCCCAAATAACCTCGGCGCTCATGCCTGCTTTTTCTTGAATGTGATCAGTGATTTCCATGATCTCATCCATAAGAACATCTTCTGCTCCGTAGGTGATATTGAGAAGTACAAAATTGGCACCTTGAATATCATTGTCGTTTAGCAAAGGAGATTCCAGTGCTTGAGTTACAGCTCTCATTGCGCGATTCTCGCCTTGAGCGCGGCCGGATCCCATGATCGCGACACCACTGCTTCTCATGACTGTGTTGACGTCATTCATGTCGACGTTGATCTCTCCAGTAAGCGTAATGACTTCCGCTATTCCTTTTGCTGCTGTGCAGAGAACTTCATCAGCATGTGAAAAAGCGCCTTTCAGAGTCAGATTGCCATAAAGCTCACGCAATTTATCGTTGCGGATAATCAACAAAGTATCAACCGCATCACGCATTTCTTGCAAACCAATTTCGGCTTGCGTCATTCTTTTGCGGCCTTCAAAATTGAAGGGAACGGTTACGATTCCAACTGTTAGAATACCCAACTCCTTGGCAGCACGTGCTATTATTGGAGCGGCGCCAGTTCCAGTTCCACCACCCATGCCTGCGGTAACGAAAACCATGGTTGTGTTGGTAGCCAACAATTCTTTAATTTCTTCCAAAGTCTCAACAGCGGCATTTTTACCTACCTCGGGAATTGAACCAGCACCTCGACCTTCGGTGAGTGTGGCGCCCAATTGAATTTTCAATGGCACAGGACTGTTGTCCAAAGCTTGTTCATCGGTATTGCACACGATGAAATCCACTCCTTTGATTCCTTGTTCATACATGTAGTTGACAGCATTGCTGCCGCCACCGCCTACACCGATGACTTTGATGATAGATGAATAGTCTTTTGGTAGATTGAACCGCATCATGTCTGTTGAGTTATCGTCCATTGTCTTTCCGTTTTGCCTTAATTATCAAGGGGTTAGCCTTGAGTTACTTTGTTGATTCCCGCTTTGCTAATAAAAGCAATTGATGTATTTCTATTAGAACTAGTTATCCATACCTTTTATCAGTATTTGTTGATAGTTAGTCCTCGTCAAACCACATTTTAATCTTATTGATAAAATTTGCAGCGCCTTTGTTTGTTTGATCATTTGCTACTTCAGCATAGCTGCTGGTGCCGTGGTTGAGCAGACTGTCATAACCTTTGATAACAAGACCTACACCTGTTGAGTACGACGGTGAGATAATGTCTTCAGAAGGCGCTTTAGCCAAGTGCTCATTTGGATAACCGATTCTGCAATCCATTCCAGTGATATATTCAAACAATTGTGGAATATGTCGAAGTTGAGATCCACCACCAGTTACAACGATGCCGCCTATCATATGCTTTTCGAATCCGCTGTTCTTGATTTCGTAATAAACGTGCTCTACGATCTCCTCCATTCTTGCTTGGATGATATTGGCCAAGTTTTTAAGAGAAATTTCTTTTGGCTCACGTCCGCGCAATCCAGGAATACAAACTACTTCGTTGTCCTTGTTCTCTCCACCAAGTGCCGAACCGAACTTTATTTTCAGTAATTCAGCTTGGTTACGCATAATGGTGCAACCAGTTTTGATGTCATCTGTAATCACGTTACCTCCAAATGGAATAACAGCTGTGTGTCGAATGATTCCATCTTGGAAGATGGCAATGTCCGTTGTTCCACCACCAATATCAACAAGCACAACACCGGCCTCTTTTTCTTCCGAGCTAAGCACGGCTGCTGAACTAGCAAGTGGCTCAAGGATGAGTTGGTCTACTTCTAGATTGGCTTTTGAAACACACTTGTAAATATTCTTTGCAGCAGCAATTTGTCCTGTAATGATGTGGAAGTTTGCTTCCAATCTTACACCCGACATACCAATTGGATCTTTGATGCCTTGCTCGTTATCAACTGTAAATTCCTGCGGGAGAACATGGATAATCTCCTCGCCAGGTAACATTACAAGCTTGTGCATGTCCTCAATAAGAGCTTCAATGTCAGAAACTGTGATCTCATCTTCGTAAGAGTCACGCGTGTGAATTCCACGGTGTTGCAAGCTTTTGATATGCTGACCAGCAATACCAACATTGACAACGCGTATGTCTACACCAGAGGCTAGCTCAGCTTGCTTTACTGCTTCTTGTATAGCACCAACAGTTTTCTCGATGTTAGAAACAACACCTCGATTTACTCCAAGAGAATCGGTTTTACCCATTCCCAAGATTTCGATTTTTCCGTGTTCGTTCTTTCTACCTACCAGGCATGCAATTTTGGTGGTACCAATGTCAAGACCTACGATAATCTCTTGTTCCATGTTTGTATTGTCTTATCCTAATGCCAAGCTTTGCGTTTGCACACAACCTGATCTCGGAATTTTAAATTGATAGTTTCGTATTTATTGAGATTCGCTTTGTTCACCGTTTGCTGATAAAACGCCTCTAATTTTTTCATTTTCACTTCAAGATCATCGACGTTTCCAACGATGATTTCATGCTGTCCTATTCTTGGAATCATGATGAAGTCCCCATCTTTCTCTACCCAGACATGATCGATTTGGGCAAGCCAAAAAGAATGCTCATTCAAAAAGTTGGCTACCTTGTGAATTTCATCAAGGCGAGTCTTGTCCAATTGATTCAAGGAAATGACTTCTTTAATGCAACTCACTTGGATTGATTCATTTAGTGCGCCAGTAAATACTGGTACATGTGCAGTGTAGCGATTAGATAGTGGTATGATCCATCCTTCTCTGTCTAAGTAGAAACCTGACCCATCGGCATTTAACACTCTACAATTGGGAACTCGCTGTTCTGCGTCAATATGGATTCGTCCATCGATTGTTTTATGAACGATGGCAGAGCTTACACCGGAATTTTTCAGAACGATATCACGAATTCTGTCAATTGAGATAGAACTCATGGACGTTTCTTCTAAAGTGCCCATTTCCTCGCTGATTTGCTGACGAATCAGACTCTCATTAACAAAAAGTACTTTTTCAGAATTCGAAATATCGATATCAACTTTCCAGCAGGTTTTATTTTCATTGCTTGAATGAACAAAACTCAAGAGTACCAAAGCACCCGAGAGAACTGCCGTCCAAACCAATATTTGTACCCACTTTTTCATCAATTGTATTTCGTTTTAATCTTTTCAATAAACCGATCAATATCCCCGGCTCCAAGTGTCATTAAGACCTCAAGGTTCATCTCATCCAATTCAGACAATAACTCACTTTTTTCGACTACTCTACAGGGGGTGTTTTGGATTTTATCCAATAGCATATGTGAATCAACTCCAGGGATGGGTTGTTCGCGCGCTGGGTAAATAGGAAGAAGTATGATTTCATCAAGTAAATCAAGGCTTCTAGCGAATTCATCGGCGAAGTCTTTTGTGCGAGAAAAGAGGTGGGGCTGAAAAATTGCAGTGATTTTTCTACCAGGGAACATTTCTCGCGCCGACATTACACTCGCCTCAATTTCCGTTGGATGGTGAGCGTAATCGTCTATGTATACTAGGTTTTCTGTGTTTATATGCATGTCAAACCTGCGGTAGACTCCTTGGAATGCTTTGAGTGCTTCACCTATTGATTTTGGGTCAATTTTTAGTCGGTTTGCTATTACGCACGCAGCTAAGGCATTCTCTACATTGTGGCGTCCAGGCAATCCCAATTGGTAGTCTACAGGTTGTTGGTTTTTGAGTTTTGCCGTGAAATTGTATGTGCCATTGATAACGCGTATATCGCTTGCAAAATTATCAGCATTTGGATCTATTATGCTGTATGTTTCGTGGTCGGCGTCCTCTATCTTCTCTAAATTAAGTTCATGTTTGGTCACAAGTAAACCTCCTTGGATTACTTTCTGACTGAACTCGATGAATGTTCTTCTCAACTCATCTTCGTTTCCGTATACGTCAAGATGATCGGCATCTAAAGATGAAATAAGCGCCATGTGAGGCTTGAGAGTCAAAAATGAGCGGTCAAATTCATCCGCTTCGACCACAGTAACAAGTGAGTCGAGTGAAGAAATATAATTTGTTTTGTAATTGGTTGATATGCCTCCCAAAAAGGCATTGCATCCGTATTCAGTATGGGTGAGTATATGAGCAAGCATAGTTGATATAGTCGTCTTTCCATGTGTGCCAGCTACGGCTATTCCATTGGTGTTGTTGACTATTTCACCTAAAATTTGTGATCTTTTAATGATGTCGTGTCCTCCTTGAAGCAGATAGTTCAATTGGATACAAGTAGAAGGTATTGCAGGCGTGAAGACAATGGTCGATTCTTCTGGTTGATCCTCTATGTGCTGAGGAATGTCTTTGATGTCATCTTCATAATTTATTTTGATGCCCTCTGTCTCCAGCAGCTTGGTGAGCTTCGTGGTCGTTTTATCGTATCCTGAAACGATATGTCCTTTTTGATGAAAATATCGAGCAAGTGCGCTCATTCCGATTCCTCCGATGCCTAGAAAATAAAAATATTTGGATTTATGGACATTCATGAAGTTCGGGTATTCGAGATGAGGCCTAGCGCTATTTCTGCGATTCGAATATCGGCATCTGGCATGGCCATTGTGCGTATGTTGCTGCCCAGTTCTTGCTGGCGCACATCATCTGAAAGTAACTCAAATACTGTCTTGGAGAGTGCCGCTTTGCAGTTGGCGTCTGGTATCAGAATGCCAGCATTTTTGTCAACTAGAGCTTGAGCATTTTTTGTTTGGTGGTCTTCAGCTGCGGAAGGAAGTGGAATGAGAATCGCTGGTTTTCCCACAAGACTCAGTTCGGAGATAGACATCGCTCCAGCTCGTGAAACTATAATATCTGCTGCCGCATAGGCAAGGTCCATTTCGTATATAAAGTCCTTAACGCAGATGTGCCCTCCAGCATGCGCCGAGATTGCTTCTAGCGCTTGCTCGTGATACAACTTGCCAGTCTGCCAGATCAATTGAACTTGCTGGTTTCCAAATGCGGACAGCATAGAGGCAACACTGTGATTGATCGTGCGCGCCCCAAGACTTCCGCCCATGCAGAAGACAGTCTTTTTATTCGGGTCAAGTCCAAAGTGCTGAATTGCCAGTTCACGCTTACCTCTGATTTCGACCATCTTTCGGCGAACAGGGTTTCCTGTTTTGATGATTTTGTCTTTTGGAAACCACCTGTTCATGTCGTCGTAAGCCACACAAATTTGATTGGCCTTTTGTGCGAGTAGTTTATTTGTGATTCCTGGAAATGAATTCTGTTCCTGGATCATAGTGGCGATCCCCATGGATCCTGCGGCTTTTAGAAGGGGTCCACTTGCATATCCGCCGACTCCTATAGCTATGTCTGGCTTGAATTTTTTGATGATTTTTCTGGCTTTTAGCAAGCTGCTAATCACTTTTAGAGGAAAGGCTAAATTTTGTAATGTGAGTTTGCGTTGCAGACCGGAAATCCATAAGCCTTCAATTTTGTAACCCGCATCCGGTACTTTTTCCATCTCCATGCGACCTTTGGCTCCTACAAATAGGATTGCCGCATCAGGATGTTTTGTTTTAATGGCATTGGCTATGGCAATCGCTGGAAATATGTGCCCGCCAGTACCCCCTCCACTTACGATTATTCTAGGTGGCTGCATCTTCTGGTTCTATAGTTCGGTTGGCTGATTGATTTGTGTCATGTTCATCGCCCTCTTCAGGGTTATGCGTAAGCCGACTAACCGAAAGAATAATTCCGAGCGACAAGGAAGTAAATAAAATGGATGTACCTCCCATGCTCACCATGGGCAAAGGTTGACCTGTTGTGGGAAGAATATTCACTGATACTCCCATGTTAATGAAAGCTTGCAAAACCATCATAAATCCAAGTCCCATTACAGCCAATCCGGCAAAGTGATTGGGGCTTTTCGTAGCAAGCTTCACACAACGGTAGAGAAGTATGATGTAAAGGAATATCATTCCGATGGCACCAAAAATGGACCCGTATTCTTGGATGATGAAAGCAAAAATCATGTCAGAATAGGGGTGAGGTAAGAAATTGCGGGCAGATCCAGTCCCTGGGCCTTGCGGGAGCAGACCTCCATCGTAAATTGCGTACTGCGCCCTGTCTATCTGGTAGTTCTTATTCAGATCAACCGCAGCTTCACCAATGCCCAAGAAACTTTCTATACGAGTTCCCCAGGTATCGAATCGAGTAAATGTCCCCGGCGCGAAAGTTCCTAAAAGGTAGATAGCAAATAGACCAAGGAAGACAATGCCCATGATTTTCAACAAGTGCTTGAATGGCACGCCACCTATATACATAAGTACAAAGCAGATGAAACCAAGCATAGCTGATGTTGAAAAATCGGCTGGTAGTATCAATGCACAAATACCTATTATGGGGTAGACTATTGGGAGTACTCCATTTTTGAAGTCATCAAGCATGGTGCGCTTAATGTTCAGCATCCTTGCGGTGTAAACTATAAGCACGATTTTAGCAAAGTCTGAGGTCTGAAAAGTCAAGTTGAACACTGGGATTTTAAGCCAGCGTTTTGCCTCGTTGATCTCTAAACCAAATAACAGTGTGAGCAAAAGCATAATAGCGGCGACCCATATAAAAAGCTGGGACAATCGCGAAAAGTACTTGGATTTGACATTGTGAATTGTATAAATCACTCCAAAGCCCAGCACCAACATCATCACATGCTTGATGAGGAATTTGAATGAATTGCCGCCTGCCTTAACTGCCAAACTCGAAATAGAGCTATACACAGCTAGTACCGAAATAATCGATAGCAACAAAACGACCATCCAAATGACCTTGTCTCCTTTTACTTTACTCAGAATTGCCTGCATGCGGTATTAAAGCGCTTTTACTGCAGATTTAAAACGCTGACCTCTATCTTCATAGCTATCGAACAAGTCAAAACTTGCACAAGCTGGTGACAATAGGACTACGTCTCCTTTCATACCAAGCTCATAACCAATACGCACGGCTTCCGATGCACTTTCTACATCAATGATTGTCTCGATTACACCATCAAAGGCTGCGTGTAGTTTCTCATTGTCTTTTCCTAGACAAATCAATGCCTTCACTCGACCTTCCAAAAGAGGAATTAGATCTGCGTAATCATTTCCTTTGTCCACGCCGCCTGCAATCCAAATAACTGGTTTGTCCATGCTTTCAAGGGCATACCAAGTTGAATTGACATTTGTTGCTTTACTGTCATTGATAAACTCAACTCCAGCGACTTTAGCAACAAACTCCAAACGGTGCTCGATGTTTTCGAAATGTGTTAAACTGTCTCGAACTATGTCTTTTCGTAGTTCAAGAACTCTTCCTGCAACTCCTGAGGCCATAGAGTTGTGGCGGTTGTGCTTTCCTTTAAGGGCCAAATTGTGTATTGACATGGTCAATTGGTTATTGATGGTTTGAATTATTATTTCTTCTTTCTGTACTCTTGCTCCAAGCCAGTCACTGTTTTTTTCAGCCTTATCGGCAAATGAATACAGTTGTGCTTGAGTAATTTTTTTCTTTATCTCCTTCGCTATTACGGGATCATCCATCCAATAAATCAAGCAGTCTTCCTCAGTTTGATTCATGGTTATTCTCATCTTGGAGTCGATGTACTTTTGAAAGTCATAAGCATATCGATCCATGTGATCTGGTGTGATATTGAGGAGGATGGCAATGTCTGGCCGAAAATTTCTGATGCCGTCTAGCTGAAAACTGCTTAACTCTAATACCCAAAAGTCTCGGTCGCGATCAGCTAGTTGCAAGGCGAAGCTGGAACCAACGTTGCCTCCTATGGCGACATCTAGACCCGCTTTCTCTAACATCTGATAGGTTAGCATCGTCGTTGTCGTTTTGCCATTGCTCCCTGTGATTGCTATGATCTTACCATTGGTATAGCGTGAAGCAAATTCTACTTCGTCGCAATAGGGAATTCCTCTTCGAGCGATCTCCATTACCAGTGGAACTGTATCTGCAATTCCGGGGCTCTTAACAACTTCATCGCAAGACATTATTTTGTCTGCGCTGTGCTGCCCTTCTTCCCAAATAATCCCGTGATGTGAAAGAACTTTTTTGTAGTGTGGTTTAATTTCTCCCGCGTCAGAGAGAAACACTTCATATCCTTTTTTCTTCGCCAATATGGCTGTGCCTGTTCCGCTTTCTCCTCCTCCAAGTATTGCCAACTTCTTCATGGCCGTTTTACCTTAGTTTCAAAGTGACTATGGTCAATACCGCTAGCATCAGTCCCACGATCCAAAACCTCGAAACGATTTTGGATTCATGAAATCCTAGCTTTTGGTAATGGTGGTGAAGTGGTGCCATCTGAAATACTCTCTTGCCTTCTCCGTATTTTTTCTTGGTGTACTTGAAATAGCTCACTTGAATCATGACTGAGAGGTTCTCTACTAGGAATACTCCACATAGAATAGGAATCAAGAGCTCTTTGCGAATTGCTATTGCAAATACAGCGATGATGCCTCCCAATGCCAAACTGCCCGTGTCACCCATAAATACTTGAGCTGGGTATGAATTGTACCATAAGAAACCAGCACAGGCTCCAACAAAGGCGCTTATAAACACCACCAGTTCACCGGAACTGGGGATGTACATTATGTTGAGATAGTCGGCAAAAACATAATTACCGGATACATAGGCTAAAACGGCCAAGGTCACGCCAATAATACCTGATGTGCCAGTCGCCAGACCATCGAGCCCGTCGGTCATGTTGGCGCCATTAGATACTGATGTGACGATAATTATGACAACAGGAATGAAGATTATCCAAACCCATTTTGCTGTATCTAAACCTGTCCATTCAATAAACCAGGCATAGTCGAATTCGTTATTCTTGAAAAATGGGATTGTCGTCTTAGAAGCCGATGAATCTTTCCACTGACTCACATCTGTATTGTTGTGAGCTGAAATCACTTGCTCGATATGTTGTGTCGGTTGGTCGTTGATCTTTTCTTTCAACTTAACATCAGGACTGCAGTAGAGCATGCAACCAACAATTAGTCCTACACCGACCTGACCGATTATTTTGAATTTTCCTGCTAGTCCTTTTTTGTCCTTCTTGAATACTTTGATATAGTCATCTAGAAAACCAATTCCACCGAGCCATACTGTAGCGATGAGCATGATTTGAATGTAGATGTTCGTTAAATCGGCAAGAAGTATTGTTGGAATAAGAATCGATGCCAAAATAATCAAGCCTCCCATTGTTGGAGTTCCTTGTTTTTGAATTTGCCCCTCGAGGCCTAAATCGCGGACTGTCTCTCCCACTTGCTTTTTTCGGAGCCAGTTTATGAGCTTCCCGCCAAAAACCATGGAAATGAGCAAGGAGATTATGATGCTCAATGCCGCTCGAAATGAGATGTATTTAAACAGACCTGCTCCAGGTGTATTGAAGTTCTCTTGTAGATAGTCGAATAGGTGATATAACATTACTTGTTCAGCATTTTGAAGGTTTCACCGACTACCGCGGTGTCGTCAAATGGGTGCTTGGTACCCTCGATGTCTTGATAGGTCTCGTGACCTTTGCCAGCTATTAGTATGATGTCTCCAGCGATGGCGAGCGTGCAAGCAAGTTTGATTGCCTCGCGTCGATTCGATAGAGAAAGTGATTTGCTCAATTGGATCGGATCTAGACCAGCAGCCATGTCGAGAAGAATTGTCTCTGGATTTTCCAATCTCGGATTGTCGGATGTCAAAATGACTTTGTCTGAATAATCCGAGGCTATTTGAGCCATGATTGGTCGTTTTTCCTTATCCCGATTTCCGCCGCAACCCACAACGGTTATAACAGTTTCATTGCCGGTCCTTATGTCCTTGATTGTTGATAGCACGTTCTTCAATGCATCTGGTGTGTGTGCATAGTCAATAACTGCTGTTATGTTTGTTGTAGAGCGCAAATATTGAAACCGACCAACAACGGATTCTTGTGCCGATAATTCAGTAAGCGTTTCCAGAGCCTCGAAACCAAGCTCCCGGGCAACGGCCCATGTCGTTAGTAGATTGTATGCGTTGAATCCTCCTATTAATTTGCTGTAGAGATCCATGTTGCTGATTCGCAAGTGCAATCCGCTGAATTGGTTTTCAAGTATTTTGGCTGTGTAATCAGCCATTGTTCTCAATGCATATGTCTTAACATTGGCCTTGCAGTTTTGCACCATAACTCCATGGTTCTTGTCATCTGCATTCACAAGGGCAAATGCGTCGCTGGACAAACCGTCAAATAATCCTTTCTTGGCATTTATATATGCCTTGAATGTTTCATGGTAGTCGAGGTGATCGTGAGTGATATTAGTGAAGACAGCACCTTCGAATCTAATCCCCGCGATTCTGTTCTGATGAATAGCATGTGAGCTCACCTCCATAAAACAGTACTCACATCCTTCGTCCACCATTTGGGCCAAAAGCTTATTGAGCGAAATAGGATCTGGTGTGGTATGGGTGGAGATGATATCTTGATCGTTGATCTTGTTGACAACCGTTGAAATAAGGCCGCATTTTGCCCCGAGTCCGCGAACCAAATTGAAAAGTAGAGTCGCAGTGGTCGTTTTTCCGTTAGTTCCAGTAATGCCGATCAATTTGATATTTGCCGAAGGCTCACCATAAAAATTTGAAGCCACATATCCACTCGCTTCAGACGAATTGTTCGTTGCGATATAGGTTACGTGGGCTTGCTGTACTTCTGGTATAACTTCGCAAATGACAGCCGTTGCTCCTTGTTCGATTGCTTTGTCAATGAACATGTGTCCGTCAGACTGCGTTCCTTTGATGGCAATAAAAAGCGACTGCGGGCGTGATAGTCGAGAATCAATGCAGATTGATTTCAGCTCAATGTCTGTTGGGCCTATGAGTTGCGCAATGCGTACCTTATATAATATGTCAGCAAGGATATTCATTACGATAATTTCAGAGTTATGGTTTCGTTTCTTGTTGCAGCTGATCCTGCATGTATGGATTGTGTCTTTACCATTCCACGGCCTTCAATTTGTACTTTCAGACCGCAGTTTTCGAGAAGGAATAGGGCATCCTTGAGTCCCATTCCGCATACGTTTGGCACCTTTCCTCCTTCAATTGTCATTGCCTTTAGGGCCACATTTGTTTTTCCAGTTTGAGTGCCTACCCAGTCTGAATTAGAATCGTCGCTGACCGAAATTCCCAATCCACTAAAAGCTGCGAGCAAATCCGCATGGTATCCTCCTTTCGAAATAGGAATTAAGGTTTTGGCTAAGGAGTCGTTGAGCTCTTCTTGTCGCACATCGAGCTGAGTAGCATAGATGTGATCAGCCAATCGCTTGAATACGGGCGCCGCAACCGAGCTGCCGTAGTAGGATCCAGCTGTTGGGTCGTTCACGACAACAATGCATGAATATTTTGGCTTGTCTGCGGGGAAGTAGCCAACAAAGCTGGCGCGGTAGTGGCCATCGATGTATCCGCCGGCTGCATTGAGCCAAGCTGTGCCTGTTTTTCCTGCTACATCATAGTTGCAGTCTTTGAAAATATAGTCTGCTGTGCCGTCAGGTTTGCATACTCCTTCAAGCATCTTTTGGCAATCTTTAATGGTCTGTCTGCTAGCTACGGCTTCTCGAAGGACAACTGGAGGCTTAGATTCTACGATTTTATTGTTCCTCTGGTATCCAGTAATAAAAGATGGGCGTACCATTTTGCCTCCGTTTGCAACAGCATTGTAAAGGCTTAAAGTTTGTAAGGGTGTTTGTTCGCATTCGTACCCAATGGACATCCAGATATGGCTAATTCCTGACCAGTTGTCATCTCCAACATTGCGGTAAATGTTTGGTGCTGGTTCTCCAATAAGTGTAATCCCCAACGGTTGATTGATGCCTAAGGCAGCTAGCGCGTCTAGATAGTCTTGTTTTTTTGATTTGAATCGAGAATCAATAATTTCGGCGATACCCACATTGCTGGACCACTCAAAAATCTCTTCAACCGTTCCTTTTCCGTTTCCACCATGATCCCAATTTGAATCTCGGATTGGGCTACCATAGAATTTTTTCAGTCCTTTTCCAGTGTCTATAGAGTCAGTCAGTTCAATTACTCCTGATTCTAAAGCTGCCATTAATGCAGGTAGCTTGAAGGTGGATCCTGGTTCTACTTTGGTTCCAACAGCATGGTTATAGCCCTCTAGGTATTCACCTTCATCTTCGTCATAGGTGAGGTTTGCAATGGCTTTGATGTATCCTGTTTCAACTTCCATTAAAACGGCACAGCCCCATTCTGCAGAATGTGTCACTAGCTGGTTTTTTAAAGTCGTTTCAGCGATGTCTTGCAGGTTGACATTGATTGCCATTACCACGTCCAATCCCGGAATTGGCTCCTGAATGAAGTCGTCAGATATAGGCTTCCAGACATTGCCAGCTAACTTCTCCTGCAACTGAATACCATCTTGTCCAGCTAAAGTTTGGTTGAAAGCCCGTTCTACACCAACTGAGGCTGTCTCTCTAAATAGACCAATTGTTCTTTGGGCGAGCAGTCCAAAAGGTCTCTTACGGATATCGCTTCTTTCTACGATAAATCCGCTTTTGTATTTGCTCTTGCGAAGAATTGGAAGTCTTTGAACCTCTTTAAGGTCAGGGAAGGTGACGTGCTTTTTTACTGACGCATAACGAGCTCCGTTTCTTTGCGCGTCTCTAAAAAGGTCTATGTATCCTTGTTTTGTCCTGTTGTCGAATACTTTGGCCAGTCCAGCTGCAAGAGAGTCTAGTTTCTCATCGAAAAGCTTGCTGTCTAGTCCTGGAGTTTTAGAATCCCAAAGGATGTGATATTCGGGCACAGACGTCGCCAGTAGGCTGCCGTCTTCCGCAAGTATTTGTCCGCGCACAGCAGGTATCACTCGCTCTTGCTGCTCAAAATTTTGTCCTTTGATTTCCCACTTGTCCGCCTGTCCGATTTGTATCACAAACACTTTGACCAAGATGGCAAGACCCAAAATGGAGACCGCTAAAAATAGCAACCAAGATTTTACCGATATGTCTTCTTTATTCTTCAAAATAACCTGGGTCGACAGTGATGATGTGAGGTTGAGAATTGGCCTCTTGCAGACCTAGTTCTTCGATTGATATTGCAACGGATGATTGTTGCTTGCTTGATTCTAATTCGCTTTTTACTGTGTTGTATCTAGAGGTTAGTTCTTCTAATTCTTTCTTGACTTGAACTTGAGTGCGTAGAGTATTTTCGAAGTAGTAGCCAACGCCGATATAGGCGACAAACATGAGTGCTACGAACAAGATGAAGGGCATGTGGTTTACTACACCAGCGCGAGTCAAAAACTCGCCGCTCAACATGGCGTTGAGCGTTTTGCTGAAAGAGCCCTTGTTGGCCTTCTTTTCCTTTTTCTCCTGTTTGTAGTTATTCGCCATTGTTTCTTTCGGCTATTCTCAATCGAGCGCTGCGCGCTCGATTATTTTGTTCTTTTTCATTTATGTCAGCTTGGATTGCTTTGCGCGTTACCGACTCGAATGGTCGGATTATGTTGCCAAAAAAATCCTTTTCTATATTTCCTTCCAGGTTGCCGCTGCGGACAAAGTTTTTAACCAAACGATCTTCTAGAGAGTGGTAGCTTATCACGACCAATCGACCTCCGGGTTTTATTAAGCCAGTCATTTGGCCTAAAAACTCCTCAAGAACCTCTAGCTCGCTATTGACCTCTATTCGTACAGCTTGAAAAACCTGTGCTAAAAATTTGTTGACAGCTGTCCTAGGAGCTAGATGTTCTATTGCCTCGCGCAATTCTGTTGTCGTATTCAAGTCGTTCTCATCTCGATATCTCACAATGAACTTGGCTACCTTTTTCGCATGAGGAAGCTCTCCATACATTTTGAATATGCGTGCTAGTTGACTTTCTTCGTAGGTGTTAAGGATGTCCTTAGCTGTTACTTTTCCGTTGGAATTCATTCGCATATCCAGCTCGCCTTCGAAGCGTAAGGAGAAGCCACGATTCGCATCATCGAATTGATGAGAAGACACTCCTAAGTCGGCCAGTAATCCGTCTACTTGCGTTATTCCTTGAGCAATTAAAAAATTGCTCACATAGCGAAAGTTTCCTTGGATGAATTCGAAATTCTTATCGTCTGGAGCATTCTGCATAGCTCGCGGATCCTGATCCAAGCCGTACAACTTGCCAGTGGTTAATTGTTTGAGAATCTCCTTAGCGTGGCCTCCGCCGCCGAAAGTGACGTCAATATAAATACCGTCCGGTTTAATGTTTAGGCCATCTATTGATGGTCCTAGCAAAACCGGAATATGATAAGCTTGTTCTGTCATGTCAATTGTTAAATCCGGTAATGCGGCCTGGGTCCTCGATGTCTTTTCGAACTTTTTCCGCCAAGCCAGCAAAGTCACTTTCGTCACTCATAAACTGCTTGTTGTAATTCTCGAGGCTCCAGATTTCAATCTTCTCACCAAGACCAGAGATGATAATGTCGTTTTTGTCCCCCGCTTCTATTCCCGCAAAATCGATAAGAATTGAAGGGATTAATAGTCTGCCTGTTTTATCAAGCTCAACTCCAGACGCGCCCATCATGAACTTTCGTTGAAACAATTGATGCTCGCGATTGTATCGACTTAGACGAGACATTTCCGAGTTCACTCGATCCCACTCAGGCTTTGGATACAGCACCAGACATTTCTCAAAAATGTCTCGGTTGATGACCAGTCCATGGCGCATAACTTCCTCCAGCTGCTTTCGCAGCTTGGCTGGAAACATTAATCGACCCTTCGAGTCGACTTTACACCGGTGTTCACCTAAGAGATTTAGCATGGTTTAGAATAGTGAGGTAAAAATAACCAAATTCTACCACAATCTGACACTGTATACCACTATTTCCCACTTTGTGAATAACTCGGAGGTGTTTGTGGATTTCGGGCCTAGAGACAGGAGTATTGTAACTTACTGTAAATCAGGATTTAGTGTGGTTTTTGCTGGGGTAAAATTGGCTGGTGGTAGAAAGTGCAGCGCGGATTCGAGTTTGCCCTGCAATCCAATCCGGTACTTTTGAAGAAAACCGGTGTGAATAAGCGATTCAACTTCGTGAGTTTTGGCACTTGCTTTTGCTTATTTTTGAAGCAATCAATATGTGAATTGAATGAACGAATTGATGAATGTTGAAGGGCGCTTTCGCTACATCGAACAAGGTGAAGGTCCAACCATGATATTGTTGCACGGTCTTTTTGGAGCCTTGAGCAACTTCAGAGATGTAATAGATCACTTCTCCAAGGACTATCGTGTAGTTATCCCGATGTTGCCTCTGTATGAGCTGCCTGTACTCAAAACTTCAGCCAAAGAAATTGCGAGATTTCTCGAGGACTTTGTTGCGTACAAAGAATTCAAGGATGTGATTTTGGTTGGAAATTCCCTCGGAGGACACGTGGCTTTGATCTATACTAGAAACAATGGGAGCAACGTTAAGGCGCTTATCTTGACCGCAAGCTCTGGGCTTTATGAGAACGCTTTTGGATCGAGTTTTCCGCGTCGAGAAGACAAAGAATTCATCCGAAAGAAAATTGAAGTCACTTTCTATGACCCAAAACACGCAAGTGATGAATTGGTCAATGAGTGCTTCGAGGTTGTAAATGACCGAAATAGAGTTTTGAGAATTCTTGCAATTGCAAAATCGGCTATTCGACATAATATGGCCAAAGACTTGCCAGACATGAAAATGCCGGCTTGTTTGATCTGGGGAAAGAACGATACAATTACTCCGCCAGAAGTTGCCAATGATTTTCAGCAACTATTGCCCAATGCCGAATTGTTTTGGATAGATGAATGTGGTCACGCACCAATGATGGAGCATCCGCAAACCTTCAATGAGATCCTCTCAAGTTGGCTTAAGAAGAACAATATTTGACACCCCCTTCCTCGTGAATATAGACTCAGTTGAATTTGTAATAAGTAGTCCGTCTTTTGAAAAGTGTCCCAAGGCTTCCCATCCGGAATATGCCTTTATCGGCAGATCGAACGTCGGAAAGTCAAGCTTGATCAACATGCTTACAAATAAGAGGAGCTTGGCAAAAACTTCCTCGACTCCGGGAAAGACGCAGCTTATCAATCATTTTATCGTAAATAAAGCGTCAAAACCTTGGTATCTAGTCGATCTTCCAGGTTTCGGCTATGCCAAAGTGCCTAAGAAAATTAAGGAACAATGGCTGGGCGTCATCCGCGGATACCTTTCAAAGCGACCTACGCTAATGTGCGTGTTTATGCTCATCGATTGCCGACATGATCCTCAGGCAATTGATCTCAAGTTTATGGAATGGATGGGGCTCAAAGAGATCCCATTCGTGATTGTCTTTACCAAGCTTGATAAACTTACACCTACCGAAAAGGAAACTGTTATTCAAACATACAAAGGCAAAATGCGCGAAGAATGGGATAACTTACCCCAAGATTTTCTTACGTCATCAGCTGCCAATCAAGGACGCGCCGAAATTCTCAACTTTATCGAAGGGGTCAATAAATCTATAGCGTAGTCTACAACCCGATTCGTTTGCCGAAGGCTTGAGAAAACTTACGTAAAGCTTCTGTCAATTCCTCATCTCCAGTTGCCCGTTCCAATGAGTCGGCCATAGTGAGCATGGTCTGGAATACGAAGGTCTTCATGTCGTCAACATTCATTTCCTTATCCCAAAGGTCAATTCGAAGCGTGTTTCTTTCATTCGGGTCCCATACCGATAAAAATACCGCGCGTGCTTCCGACGGCTCTTTGTCCCGGTCACTCGCATGCCATGTAATGTGCTCTGGTACATTGTTGTCGTCTGTACTTACTTTGATAGTTATCTGTGAATCTTCTTTGCTCATGCCTAGTTTCTTGGGTCGTAATATTTCATAATCTTTTGATCGTTCTCTTCATCGATCAAATCTTGGATGCTAATCTCAGGGTTTTCCTTCATGTAATCACGAACAATTTGCCATCCTGTCCAAATTCCCAGTTGAGCAGGAGCGTCCTGAGGAAGATCGCCGGCTCGTGTAAAAGGTCCGTCTACAAACCACTTACTTATCTCAAAGCGATTTGTCTCGAACATGACCTGTTGGTTGGCAAGCTGAAGCCAAATACCCTCTTCGCTATCTTCACACCACTCTATATCGCCTTCGGGATAGCTCATCTTTATGCTGTCGGCAACATTCGGCAAACAAACATCCATTAAATACATCATCTTGCCATACCATATTAAGCTGTTGATCAACTTCCCTTGCTTCAATTGATCTTGGTATTTAACCATTAGCCACCCACGAACAGCATCGCTTACAACATATCTAGGCTCCATCTTGCGCTTAAAGTATTGAGGAAAACTCTCCACTGGTAGCGCTTTAGTGACTTCGTTCTCAGCTCCGAGAAAGAAATCAAGACCTATGGCTACCAAATCGTCACTGGGGACGATGGCGTAATTGAACCAACTGTTTATATAGGTGATGTCAGGAACGGTTTCCTCCGGAAAGTGAAATTGGAAATGCTTCCATGCGTTAGTCAGACCGCTATTGTACTTTTCTATTAAGGGACCATGAATGCGCTCGATTTCACTTTGTGAAAGCATCAACAAAGAGTCCTCGCCCATGATGTGATCGTATACTTCGAGCGTGTTTGTATCAGCTGGATTGCCAAGTTGAAGGACGAATTCAAAGTAGTCTTGACCGAATATTCCGTACTCATCAATCAAACTAGAATATGCTGTGGAGCGCCCTTCACCACGGACTTTAATTACAGATTGATCAAATCTTGTAAACTTTTGTGACGTTCTAATTTTACTTACGTCTACATCAAGGGGATTCGCGTTGCAAGAGGCCAGTAGAACAATGAACAAGAGGTATTGGAAAACGTGCCTGTGTGACATGAGTTTATTTCTTTAGTTTTGACACATACTATAAACGCGCAAATTGTGCGCTTATTTAGGAACCGCAATTTTATGAAAAAGTTAATAGGTAGTTTACTCGCATTGGCATTCGTTTCAGGAGCTTTTGCACAGGATTTTCAAAAAATCCGTTTCGGAGTGCAGGTGAAGCCAAATGTAAGTTGGTTCAAGCCTAAAGATGCCAATGCTGCAAGTGACGGTGTTCGTTTAAACTGGGGAGCCGGCATTGTTGCCGATTTTCACTTCGCTGAATTGTACTCTTTTAGTACTGGAATTTCCGTTGACAATCAGTCTGGAAAGCTGACCTATACTGAAAAAGTTTTCGATGCTTCTGATGATCTATGGACAATCGTTGAATACAAAAGGAAATACAGCTTGCGCTATATCGAAATTCCTCTATTACTCAAATTGCAAACCAAGGAAATTGGCTACATGACCTATTTCCTTAATGTAGGTATGGGGCTTGGCGCCAACTGGGCTGCTAGCGCAACAGGTGATCGATATTTGAAAAATGTTCACGGACTGAATGATGCAGGTGAACTAGACTGGCATGTTCAAAATGAAGATGTAGCTGAGACTAAAATTAATGTTCGAGATGATTTCAAGTTATTTCGTGCAAGTGTGATCGTTGGTGGTGGGGTTGAATACAATATTAACTCGGGAACTTCAATCGTGATTGGTGTTTCGTACAACGGTGGATTTAGCAATATCATGAGCAAGAATGTTGAGGCTGTTGAGCTTGATGCAGAAGACAACAATTCTCCTATTATCAATGGCAAGGCGCTTGACGCTCCTGTTCTTGCGAAATTGAATGCAACCAACAATGTAATTGCTCTCACGGTAGGAGTGATGTTCTAAGGACAAAGTTGAGGTAAATGAAAACTCCATTGATCATTGACCATATTGTAAATTGGTTGCGGGACTATGCGCTCTCAGCAGGGTGCAAAGGATTCGTGATCGGTATTTCTGGCGGTATCGATAGCGCTGTCACTAGCACGCTTTGTGCACGCACGGGGCTTGAACTGCTTTGCTTGGAGATGCCTATTCACCAGGAGGCCAATCAAGACCAAAGAGCTGCCAGACATATCCAATGGCTCAAAGATAATTTCGAAGATATTTCTAGCGAGCGCATTGAGCTTACTGCTAGTTATGATTCCATGAGGGGTGCTCTGCCTCTGGCAAATGGCCCAGCTCATGATTTGTCTTTGGTCAACACGCGAGCCCGACTGCGTATGTCAACCCTTTATTATTTCGCTGGTTCCAAAGGTTACCTTGTCGCAGGTACTGGGAACAAAGTTGAGGACTTTGGCGTTGGATTCTATACCAAATATGGAGATGGAGGTGTAGATCTCAGCCCCATCGCCGACCTCATGAAGTCAGATGTATACAGTATCGCACGCAAGCTGAACATCAATCAAGAAATCATCGAAGCAGCTCCTACAGATGGGTTGTGGGGTGATGATAGGACAGATGAAGATCAACTAGGTGCCTCCTATGATGAGCTCGAATGGGCTATGGAGTTTGCTGGTGATGATTCTAATTTAGACGATCGTCAAAAGGAGGTGCTCGCTATTTATCGACGATTAAACAGGATCAATCAACATAAAATGATTCCGATTCCCGTGTGCCTTATTCCAGAAAACATCCGCTAGTCTAATTCGGAATTTTTGATTTCTTCGACAAGCTTTTCGAGGCTTTTCGAGCCATCCAGCCAGTGAATACTCCATCCTTTCTTTTCCAAACTTCTAAAAAAGGTCATTTGCCTCTTGGCGAATTGATGAATCGCAGTTTCTAGTCCTGAACTCATTGCAGTGAGGCTCATTTTGTTTTCAAGGTAATCCACGATCCACTTATATTCCAAACCATACCAGCGCAAAGATTCTGCTGTTACTCCCTCTTTTAATAGGTGCTCAACTTCGTCAACAAGTCCATTCTCCAAGCGATGTTTCAGCCTGCTACTTATTCGTTTTCTGCGAAGTTCGCGCTCAATGTCTATACCATAGACCGCATAATCAATGCCTAAATATTTCCGTTCCGGTGTGGGATTGGATTTAAGCCATTCGCCGATTTCAATAGCTCTGATAGTGCGTTTTCTAGTGGATGAATCGTGGGCAAGTCGAATTTTTTCAGGCAACTCATTGAACATTTCGAGCAGTTCTTGATTCTCTAAATTATTTATTCCGCTGCGCAAATGCTCATTCTTAGGTATCGATGCCATCGCGTTTCCCGCGACTGCAGTCTGCAAGTACAATCCACTGCCACCGCACAATATGATTCGTTTATCTCGCTCAATGATGCTTGTGGCCGCCGCCTCATAGTCCTGGTAATATTGATTGATATGATAGGTGTCCCCAGCATCTCGGATATCAATAAGGTGGTAGGGTACATGATGACCTGGAACTGAATATTCCTCCAAGTCTTTGCCTGTGCCAATATCCATTCCCCGATAGACTTGTCGAGAATCGGCGCTTATTATTTCGCCGTCAATCGACCGGGCCAGGCCAACTGCCAGTTGTGTCTTGCCACTTGCCGTAGGGCCCAATATGACAATGCCCTTATTCCTAGACATATGTATTGTATTTCAAACTGCCACGATTGATCAGTTGGGCCGTTTCTGAATTAAGGTCAGCAGATTTGGATCTTTCCCAAGAACTAAGATTCACATTGTACGATAAAGGAGGATGTCCCCCTGAAAGCCTAAATCCCAATAGCTCATAGGTCGATTGAGTGCTCCAGTCTAGGTCGGCATAGGTCATGATGTCCTCTGCGGTGCTTGTTTTAAGGGCATGTTTCATCATTTTTGACATGCCGCCAACCACTGTGGCTCCAGAAATATTGCAGAAGCGAATGAGTTCTATCGAGAGGAAGCTGCCACTTTCCGTGTCTATTGGACAAGATTTGCCAAAGGCTGATGCCGCTACCAATTCATTCTTATGGAACAGTCCCAACTTCGTCTTGGAAATCATCGGTTGAGATACGTGGTGCTCTTTTAAGAATTCCTGCAATTGTGGCTTGGTGATAGCTTCTATTTTCGTCTCACGCGCATGAATACGCCTGCTCTTCTTTAGCAATGAAAGAATCCTGCTTTCAACGGCTTTGGGCTGTCGTCTCCATTGATCTTCCCATACAATTCGTGCTTTTATATCAATGTGAGGACGATTTATATCATTCACAGAATTGGGCTTCAGACCAGCGAGCACCAATTTTTCAGAGGGATCCCCAAAACTTATTTCGGTGTTGAGGTCGTCAAGTTCTTTTACTTCAAATTGAACCTCACGATCACCCAAGAAATCAAGAATCGAATGCACGAAATTCATGGGCTATTCTGTAATAGATAATTCAACTTTAGAAGTCAATTCACCTTGCTTTATGTGTATACTGTATTCTCCTGGCTCCAAATAATGCTTTCCATTTTTTTTAGCCTCTGGCAAATTTCCCTTCTCATCTTCTTGAACTGCAGCCTTGTTAATGGTCAAGTCATAGTCGATGTAATTGATTCCGGTATGAGGTATTTCGACAAGCCAATCTTTCACCACAACATTCGAGTCATTTAAAATCTCAATCTTCAATTGACCTATGTCCTTGGCAAAAAGAGGTAACTCAATTTCGGGTTCGTTGAAGCCAAGCCATTTATTCCAAGCGCTTTCTCCCCAAGATGACCGGTGAGTTATTGGCTCCATGCTGAAGGCGACCAAATCAGCTTCTACTTTTGTGAGCTCATGCAAATGTTCGAGATTGGCAATGTATAGTGAGCGGCCATGCGTTCCCAAAACAATGTCTTGATCCCTTTCTTGAATAACCAAATCGTGAATTGCAACCGGTGGAAGAGATCCGTTCATAGACATAAATGAATTCCCCTGATCTATGCTGATGTACAATCCATTGTCGGTTCCGACGTACAAGATCTCCTTGTCGGATGGGTCTTCTTTAATGACATTCACAGGCTCGTGCGGTAGCGTTTGACCAATGTTGGCCCACGTTTTTCCTGAGTCGCTGGACTTGAAGATATAAGGAGTGAAGTCATCTTGTCGGTAGCCATTCATGCTGGCGTAAACCACATTTTTATCATGCTCAGAGGCGATAATCCGAGTCACCCAAAGGTTTTTAGGAAGCTTTCCATTGAGAGCTACCCAGCTATATCCTCCATCAACAGACTTGTGCACGCGGCCATCATCAGTACCCAAGTAGATAAGTCCAAATCGCAAGGTAGATTCTGAGATACTGCTAATGGTGCCAAAAGGTACGTCTCCTGCTAGACCTCCATTGGTGAGGTCATCACTCAATGTTTCCCAAGTCTCACCTTGATCCATTGATCGGTGAAAGCGATTTGAACCCATGTATATTATGTCGTTGTTATGCGATGATAGCACAACTGGAGTCTGCCAATTCCAGCGAAGCGGTCGCTCGCCAAGCTCATGGCTAGGATGAAAATAATGAGCATCATCTGTGGCAAGGTTTAATCTGTAATAATGACCAAACTGATATCCTGTGTACACAATGTCATTGTCTCGATTGTCGATTTCAACTCGCATGCCATCACCGCCCATCAACATTTCAAAAGGATAGTCGCCCTCTTGGTGCCAGCCTGGACCTGCCTCGTAAGTCGAAGGACCTTTCCATACGCCATTGTCTTGCAATCCGCCATATACATTGTAAGGTTCGGCATTGTCGACATTCACAGAGTAAAATTGACCAACAGCCGGTGAGTTGCATTTATAATAGGTCGTTCCATCGTCATATGATATATTGATTCCACCATCGTTACCATTGATAATGTGACCTTCGCGATTTGGATTGATCCAGATAGAATGATGGTCCACATGGACATTGTCGGCATTGATTCCATCCCAAGTTTTTCCTCCGTCTTCAGACATTAATATCGGGACACCTGCGATAAATAATTTTTCGGGATTGGTGGGGTGGACAGATATTACGCCGAAGTAATACCCATAAGAATACACTACGTCATCCAACGTTCCTTCGTGAGTTTTTGTCCAGTTCTCAGAGTCTAAGCGATACACTTCAGCTCCTATTACCGGTCTGTCAAAAAGACTTGCATTAGCGTCTGTCAAATACTCATAAATCGCCTTGGCATTTATGTCTCCTGAAGCTACCAATTCTTTCACCGTTGTAGAATCGTGTTTTGACGGAAATCCGCTGTCCTCAAGAAAGGCTTGCAATTCAGTGTTGTCCAATGCATCAAAAGCCTCTTTATCCATGGATAAGAAGTCCTTCTTTACCAGTTTGTCTGAGACTTTGTCCTCTTCGTCTCGAAGATTTTGGTTGTCTGCAATGGCGTACAAACTGAAATCTGAGGCGCTCTGTGCAGACAAGGATAGGCCAATTCGACCCATTCCATCATTCATTGGAAATCCAGTAGATCCGCCAGAAATCGTCTTCCATGTTTCGCCACCGTCGGTCGACTCATGAACTTTGCTCCCCGCTCCACTTTCCTCGAAATTCCAAGCGCGTCGTGTTCTTTGCCAAGTTGCCGCATACAAATGTTTTGGATCATATGGATTGATCTCCATGTCGATTACTCCAGAATTTTCATTCTCGTAAAGCGTTTTTTTCCAGCTCTTTCCTCCATCAATGCTCTTGTAAACACCACGTTCCTCGTTAGCTGAATAAAGATGGCCTAAGACGCCTATCCAAAGAGTGTTTTTGTCGGTTGGATGCAGGATAATTCTGCCAATGTGATGTGATTCAGGCAATCCCTTGTATTCCCATGATTCACCATTGTTTGCGCTTTGATATATTCCAGTACCCGCATAGCTTGAGCGACTTGAATTGTTTTCTCCAGATCCTATCCATATCACATCATTTGTCCAATCAACTGCAATTGCCCCTATCGTCAAGGTGATCTCAGTATCGAAAATTGGATTGAAAGACGCACCATTGTTTGTGGTTTGCCAGAGTCCCCCAGAAGCATACGCAACATAGAATTCTGTAGGGTCTTCAGGGTTTACAGCGATATCGGTCACACGGCCACTCATGATGGTTGGGCCTACTGATTTGAATGGTATGCCGTTCACCATTGACCTTGAATCCAGGTCTGCACGCAATTCCTCATTTTGCATGCGTTCATAAGCAGGTGTGGCCTGGGGTGTTTTGTTTTTTTGAGCATGAACGCAAACGGTGCAGGTCAATGCGAGCAAGGAGAAAGCAAGACGAGTCAGTTTCATATCAGTTTATTTTGGGGTTGTTCCGATGACGGTCTTGGTCGCGTTCGGTTTTCTTTTCCAGATTTTTCTTAAATGCTGCAGTAAGGTCTATTCCAGTTTGATTTGCAAGGCACATCAAGACCCACAAGACGTCAGCCATCTCATCCGCTAGGTCAGCCTCTTTATCACTTTCTTTTTCCGATTGCTCACCATAGCGTCTAGCGACTATCCGAGCAACTTCCCCTACTTCTTCTGTAAGGATTGCCATATTGGTCAGTTCCGAAAAATATCTAACGCCGATGGTATTTATCCAAACGTCTACTGTTTTTTGCGCTTCTTCAATTGTCATGGGCGATTCTGGTTAGTTTTGAACAGATTGATCCGTCGAAATACCGTATACTTACATTGTCGTGATTTGTGGTCGGAAAGATAGCAATTCACTTCTTTGACCTTGACCATGTATAGCCGTCTGCTAAAATTTCTGATATTTCTCGGACTATTGTCCTTTTTTCTGCCCTCAAATTCGACGGCGCAGGATAGATATTTTGTGCAATTTGTTTTTCAGAATGACACTCAGATTGATGCGGTTGAAGCTGACTCTGTTTTGCAGTCGTTTGAGGTCATCTATATGTCAAGGACAGATTTAAATACACGCAACTATCTTGCGATCTGTGCGGATGAGCTGGTATTTGAAATCATTAAAGATTATTTTGTTGAGCTGGGCTGTGCTGTGAGTTGTCAGAATTCCGGCATCCATGGTCAAGATAGAATTGAATCACTGGATCCCAAGAAATGTGGATTTCAGCAAGTAGGGGAGGACCAGAAATGAGAGCCTTCCTTTCCATAGCGCTTCTTATATTGGTTGGATCTTTCCAATGCCACTCACAGTGTGTGAATTACACAATTGTAGTGGGTGGTGGCTCTTTTGATAGTGAGATCACGTGGTCTTTGACCGGTGCCAATTCTGGTCTAGTGGCCAATGGTGCGGCGCCTTCAACTGGAGTGTATTGCTTGGCTGCCGATTGCTATACTCTTTTGCTTTCGGATTCATTCGGGGATGGTTGGAACGGAGCTATAATTACAATCTCAGATGTTTCTGGATTAGTTTATTCTGGAACTATAGCGACTGGGGATACCAGCATTCAGACCTTGGCCTTGAACGGAGGCAGTTGTGGATCGTCATGTACTGAAACTGAATACAATATTACTATAGGCGGAGGCTCTTTTGATAGCGAAATTTCCTGGACTCTAGTCGATGAAGCGGGTAACAATATAGGAACTGGAACAGCTCCTTATGCTGGGGTAATATGCGCGGCTGATGGATGTCTCACGCTTACGATGAATGACTCTTTTGGAGATGGCTGGAACGGAGCTCTGTTTGTTCTGACCGACGCCATGGGCAATGTCGTTTCATCAAACACGCTGGCAGATGGTGCCTTAAGTACTCAGAGTTTTTCCATTGGGTCTGCTTCTTGCGGAGGAAGTGGTGCATGTGAGGATTATTGGATTACTGTAGGTGGAGGTTCTTTCGATAGTGAAGTGACGTGGAGCGTTTCGGGTGATTTTGGAACTGTCGTTACTGGGATTGCACCGGCAACTACTTCCTTTTGTTTGGAGCCGGGGTGTTATTCTGTGAATATGTTTGATGCCTTTGGGGATGGCTGGAATGGAGCTGTTTGGACATTGTCGGACGATCTAGGAGTCGTTGTTGAGAGTGGAACTTTAGGTGCTGGGTCAACCGGAAGTACTGGAGTCGCCCTGGGTGGTGCTGATTGTGATTTTCCAGTGCCCGTTACAGCGTCTGACTGTCATGATGCCATTGATGTGTGCACTGATATAGATTTCTACGTAGATCCTAATGGATATGGCAGCATATATGAAGTTCCTCTTCCTGGTGGTGTAAGCAATCCGTCCTACGATGGTATTACTGCGTTTAATCCTTGGGGAACAAACAACTTTGGTTGCCTCCTAAGCCAAGAGCTTAATAGTACTTGGATGACCGTAAATATTGCTATTGGAGGTTGGCTCGAATTTGTATTTGGTGGTTTGGGCACACAAGCTGGCTATTACGACTGGGCAATGTGGGCTTTCGATGAAAATACGTGCGGAAATATTATTGGAGATTTACAAGCGCCAGTTAGATGCAATTGGAACGGCTCTCCCATTGGAGGAACTGGCTTGGCCGGCACGCTTCCCGCGGGAGGTGATGCAACAAATTTTGAACCGCCGCTGTGGGTTGCTGCCGGCGATATTTTCTTGATCTGCTTTTCAAACTATTCATCCGTAAGTTCTAATGTGCCTCTAGAGTTTTCAGGAACAGCTGAAGTTAGCTGCGAACCCATTATGCTTCCTGTCGACTTGGTCGATTTAACAGGTGAGTCAAGCCGTGAGGGGGTCATGGTTCAGTGGAAGACTTTATCCGAACAGGATAATGCATTGTTTATTTTAGAACGGAGTATAAATACGGAACAATGGAATGAAATAGCCATGGTCCAAGGTGCTGGAGACTCATTTGAACTTCAGAATTATAAGTTCTTAGATCGGATGGCTCTTCCTGGAGTCAATTATTACCGCCTTCGGCAAATAGATTTTGACGGGAATTCAAGATTTTCAGATGGCATAAGCGTTGATCACAATCCTGAGCTAGATTTCTTGATTTCTCCAAACCCCGTTGCTGCGCATCAGCAAGTCAATATCAAGTTTAACAATGTTTCTGTTGGAATGAGATGCGTGGTTTCGACTATGGATGGTCGGATTGTTGATGAGTTCACCTTGGGTGAGCTGAATGCAATCGAAAATTTCGAATTCGAAAAAAGGGGGATGTACTTGATTTGCGTGACAGGTTTTGACGGAGCAATTCTTGAAAGTCAGCGGCTTGTAGTTCAGTAACTCTATATCTACTCTTTGTTATGTGTGTCAAGCATAATGGTAACTGGGCCATCATTAATTAGATTCACTTGCATGTCAGCTCCAAATATTCCCGTTTCAATTTTAGTTGATGATAAGTCTGTCAATTTATCTATGAAAGACGTGTAGAGCGGTATTGCTTGGTCTGGATGCGCGGCTCGGATAAATGAGGGGCGAGTTCCTTTTTTTATTTGCGCATGCAAAGTAAACTGACTAATAACCAAAATACTCCCTTGAACTTGCCCGATATCAAGGTTCATCTTTCCCTCGTCATCTGAGAACACACGCAGAGACATGATTTTTCGAGACATCCATTCAATGTCTGCCGACGTGTCTCGGCTTTCTATTCCTACTAGTAAAAGATAGCCTTGGTCAATTTTTCCATGAATCTTATTTTCGATGGAAACGGAGGCTTGTGAAACACGTTGAAGTACTACTCGCATGGTTGAACTGTTTGAGGCGCAATTTATAAAACCTTAAAACTAACTAGGTGAGTTAAAGGTTGATAATTCAAGGTAATTTTTCCATAAGGATGGCGTACATTTGCACCTTAAATTCTGAAGCATATGGCAACGTCCACCGAACAACTTGCAACATTGGTCCAGGCAAAAGAAATGGGCCTTCAAGAAGATGAATTCGTCCTAATACAAGAAGTCCTTGGCCGAACTCCAAATTTTACCGAGATGTGTATTTACTCCGTGATGTGGAGTGAGCATTGTTCGTACAAAAACTCTATCAACCTTTTAAAGACTCTTCCCAAGGATGGTCCGCACATGCTAGTTAAAGCAGGTGAGGAAAATGCAGGAGTAGTGGATATTGGGGAGGGACTTGGATGTGCTTTTAAAATTGAATCCCATAATCACCCCTCAGCAATCGAACCGTATCAAGGCGCGGCGACAGGAGTAGGTGGAATCAATAGAGATATTTTCACCATGGGTGCTCGACCAATTGCCCAGCTGAATTCACTTCGTTTTGGTAAATTGGATACAGCCAAAACCAAATGGATGCTAGAAGGTGTTGTCAAAGGAATTGGTGACTACGGAAATGCTTTTGGTATTCCAGTCGTAGGAGGTGAGGTGTTTTTTGATGAAACTTATCAAGCAAATCCACTGGTGAATGCAATGTCTGTTGGCATTGTAAAGATTGAAAACGTCATTTCTGCGAAAGCAAAAGGCCCAGGAAATGCAGTCTATATCGTAGGCTCTGCAACTGGAAAAGATGGAATTCAAGGCGCTTCGTTCGCCTCTAAAGATATTACTGCCGATTCTGCAGATGATTTGCCAAGTGTTCAGGTTGGTGATCCTTTTCAGGAGAAACTTCTTCTCGAAGCGTCAATGGAATTAGCAGAAACTGATGCCGTTGTAGGTATGCAGGATATGGGCGCCGCGGGCATCACATGTTCTACTTCAGAAATGAGCGCAGGTGGAGGAGTAGGTATGGATATCAATTTAGACAAGGTGCCATTGCGTCAAGCTGATATGAAACCTTTCGAGATTCTGATGTCAGAATCACAAGAGAGAATGCTTGTAGTTGTGAAGCAAGGCAAGGAGCAAGAGGTTGAAGACATATTCAAAAAATGGGATCTTCATGCTGTCGCAATAGGCGAAGTTACTGAAGGACCTTTACTTCGGTTTTTCATGAATGGTGAGAAGGTTGTTGAGGTTCCAGCTGATTCGCTAGTGCTCGGTGGCGGTGCGCCAGTTTATACTAGAGAGTCTAAAGAACCAGCTTATTACGCAAAAGGTCAGAAATTTACTCTGGATCAAATTCCTGAGCCAAAAGATCTAGCAGTCGTTGCTAGACAGCTACTTGCCAACCCAAATATCTGTTCTAAAAGATGGGTTTGGGAGCAATATGATACTATGGTAGGCACGAACAATATGTCGACCAACAAGCCTGCCGATGCAGCTATCGTGAATATTAAGGGTAGCAACAAGGCATTAGCCATGACCGTTGATTGCAACGCACGGTATGTTTACAATGACCCAGAAAAAGGAACTGAAATAGCAGTTGCTGAAGCTGCCAGAAATATTGTTTGTGCTGGAGGGGAGCCATCGGCTGTGACCAACTGCTTGAATTTCGGAAATCCATACAATCCAGAAGTTTATTGGCAGTTTGAAGGCGCGATCAAGGGAATGAGCAAAGCTTGTTTAGCATTGAGTACTCCCGTTACAGGTGGAAATGTTAGTTTCTACAACCAGACAGTGGGAGAAGATGGTGGAGCTTTGCCGGTTTTTCCTACTCCTACAATTGGAATGATCGGGGTTCTCGCACACCAAAACTTACAAGCGACATTAGACTTCAAATACAAAGGAGATCTTATATTCCTTTTAGGTGTCGCGAGGAATGATGTAAACTCTTCGGAATACTTGCACAGCATACATGGAATTCTTAATTCTCCTGCTCCTTATTTTGATATGAAGGAGGAAATAGCCTTGCAGGGCTGTGTAAAGGAATTGATCAAGAATAACTTGGCCAATGCAGTGCACGATATCTCTGATGGTGGATTGTACGTTACTTTATGTGAGATGGGTATGCCCAGAGGTCTTGGTTTTGATATTGTAACAGATTCAGAAATTCGTGAAGATGCCTTCCTTTTTGGTGAGTCACAAAGCCGAATCATAGTTTCAGTCACCGAAGATTATGAAGATGAATTCATTGATACTGTCGTTGAACATGGGGTTGAGATAACTCTCTTAGGCCATGTGACACGAGGAAAATTGGTTGTTGATGAAAAACATTTTGGATTCATAGAGGAGACCAAAGCCATTTACGATAATGTAATTCACGATGCAATGGCTAAATAAGGCGAATACTGCCTGATAGCCAGCGAAGAATCGAATGCTGAAACGGCCCATACCATTTAACTATATTTGGGCGTTGTCAGTTTAGAACGTGCAATGAAACTACTAAAATTCATAGTGAGTAAGACTTTTGGAAAGAACCTGATCCTCGCAATCTTCTTTGTGTTGATTGCCGTTTTCTCCACGTGGTTTGGCCTGAAATGGTATACCGGACATGACGATTTTGTACTCGTGCCCGATGTGCTAGAACTGTCTATCGATGACGCAGATGTGAAATTTGCTGAATCAGATCTCCAATACCTTATAATTGATTCTGTATGGTCCGTCCAGGGAATAGGGGGTACAATACTCCGTCAAGAGCCCGAGGCAGAAGTCAAAGTCAAAGCAGGTCGTTCAGTATACCTAACGGTTCATCGATACGCACCTGAGGCTGTCAAGCTCAATATTCAAGAAGGATTGAATTTCAAAATTGCAATGATCAAATTGCATAATAAAGGAATTGCTATCGATACTGTTTTTCAACCGAACGTGCTCTTACACGATCGAGTGATTAAAGTAACACAGAACGGAAAAAGACTTGCCGAAGATGCTCTGGTAAAACCAGGGGATAAAGTTACTTTAGTCGTAGGACGGAGGGGAAATGAAAAAGTACGTGTACCATCATTGCATGGCTTGACCTTAGACAGTGCTCAAAAAGTCCTTACTGAAGCCAATTTATCATTGGGACAACCGTTCTATACAGCGGACGTAACATCCAGAATGGATAGCTCGTTAGCACGCGTTTATATGCAGGAGCCAAAAGCAGCGGGTGAGAACACAATGACCATTGGCGGCAATGTCGATGTTTTTCTCAATATGAAACGCGTAGTTCCGAAAGAGTCGGATTCTTTAAATTTGAACTATGAGAAAGGGAATTAATTGGTTCTTTGCAGGAACCGCTTTGATGTTTTCTAGCTTGAGTAACGCCCAAGAGGTGGAACGATATTTAGAAGTGAATCCAACGCAGATTGAAAACACTGAAGCAGAAGATGGATTTGACAATCGAGTCGGTCGCGGCGGAGGAAGCATGTCTCTTCCGTTCTTTGATGATTTCTCAAGATATTCACTTCCTACTGATAATCCTGATATTCCTGTGGAATGGCAACGTTGGGAAGACGACAATGTATTTATCAACTGCAATTTTCCTATTCAGCCTCCTACTGTCGGTGTGGCGACTTTCGACGGTTTGAAAAGCAACGGATATCCCCACGATTTTATTTCTGCAGATGCCTATGGAACAGCTGATACGCTTACTTCAATTCCTTTGAACTTGGCCGGGTTAGATTCCTTAGACAACGTTTACTTGTCTTTCTTTTACCAAGGTGGCGGACTGGGAAATAAACCAGACGAGCAAGATTCGTTGGTTGTAGAGTTTTGGAACAACTCGGGAGAGGGAGCATGGATAAGAAGATGGGCAATTCCAGGTGGTGTATTGCCTGAAGAGTTTCAACAAGTATTTATCCCTATTCAAGATACCGATTTTGGCAACTCATATTTTCTTGATGGATTCAAGTTCCGTTTCATCAATTACTCAACACTAAGCGGTAGCGCCGACCATTGGCATATTGACTATGTAGAACTTGCTGCCAATGTTGATCCTGAAAATGCGCCAATTTTGGATCTTGCATTTATGGATTGTGAAAACACACTCCTACAAAATTTCACAGCGATGCCCTGGATGCATTTCCTAGAAAATCCTAGCACCTATTTGGAAGATACGACTCGGGCAGCTCAAAGAAATTTAGGCACTTCAGCAGTGAATTTTCAATCCGGCTATCGGATTCGATATGAAGATCAGTCTTGGGACTATCCCAATGATTATTCGATAACAAATGGATTAAGTATAATTGATCCCCAATCCTTTTTTCCAATTGGAAATGATGTATTCGACACCTCTGTGAACGATACATGTGCGATATTCAATGTTGATTATTACCATGAGACATCGGACATTGTTTTATCCAACGATACAATTTCCTTCGAACAGAATTTCACAAATTATTACGCCTACGACGATGGCACTGCCGAGCGTGCCTATGGCCTTACTACTGGTGGAGGAAAGATTGCCATGAAGTTCCAATTAGCCAAGGAAGACACTTTGCTAGGACTATTCGTTCATTGGATTCCATTCGTAGACGATCAAAGCGCGGAGACTTTTATCCTAAGAGCATGGGATGACGATGGAGGCGAACCGGGAGAAGAGTTGTCTACCATTTTTGCGTTTAACAGTCCTGAGTATTACGACCACGGCTATAACAAATTTGCCTACTATGAATACGACGACCCCATAGGTGTTGATGGTACCATTTTTGTCGGTTGGGTGCAACAAGGTGAGCTTAGCTTGAATGTCGGTAACGATAAAAATACAAATCAGAATCCAGGCCGACTTTTCTATCAACTTGGAATAGGAGCCGAATGGCAAGCGTCAAGTATTACTGGGTCTCTTATGATCCGACCAGTATTCAAGTCTGGAAAGTCTTTTGTCTGGAATAGTGTTGAAGAGAATTTGGCTGCACAAGTGGCTATATACCCTAACCCTTCTTCAGATCAAATTAATGTCCACGTTCCTGTTGGATTAGGAACTTACGATGTATCCATTTACAACCAAAGTGGGAAACTAGTGATGATGAGCCAGAAGCATCTGGGCCTCGAGCAGTTTTCCATTCAAGAGCTATCTCAAGGAATATATATCCTAGAGGTGCGAACTGATGATGGTCAGTTAATTCATGAACGATTGATGAAATTTTAAGGATGGCCGAAGAGAACGAAGATATCAATGACGACGAGTTATATGAACACCATCGTATAGTTTCTGATCCAGGTCAGACTGCGATTAGAGTAGACCTTTTTCTTAAGGATCGCCTAGCCAATACGTCGCGGAACCAGATCCAAGAAGCGGCGAAAGCTGGCTTTGTAAAAGCCAATGGCGCGCCTATTAAGTCAAATTATAAGGTTAGACCAGATGATGTGGTCACTGTTGAGCTGCCTTATCCTGTTCGCAATATTGAACTGATACCGGAAGATATTCCCTTGGATATTCTTTATGAGGATGACGCAATTGTCGTTCTGAACAAGCCTACTCAATTGGTGGTTCACCCTGGATATGGGAATTACTCAGGAACGTTGGTAAATGCCCTCATTTTTCACTTTGGGAACCTCCCTAGTTCAGATAATCAGGCAGAGCCACGTCCAGGTTTAGTTCATAGATTGGACAAGAATACGTCAGGTGTCATGGTTGTTGGAAAGACAGAAGAAGCTATGATGAAGCTTGGCGAGCAATTCTTCCATAGAACAATTGAAAGGAAATACCGTGCCTTGGTTTGGGGTGATGTTGAAGAGGATGGAACCGTTACAGGACATCTGGGTCGATCACTCAAAAATAGAAAACTTATGACCGTGTTCCCAGAAGGGGATTATGGTAAACATGCCGTGACTCACTATCGGGTCATCAAGAGGTATGGCTATGTCACGCTGGTGGAGTGTCAATTGGAGACAGGACGAACACATCAAATTCGTGTTCATATGAAACACATCAAGCACCCGCTCTTCAATGATATCGAGTATGGAGGAGACAAAATTCTAAAAGGGACAACCTTCACGAAGTACAAGCAGTTCATTGAAAATTCATTCAAGATGCTTCCTGGTCAGGCTTTGCATGCATTCAGCTTGGGCTTCACGCATCCAACATCAGGCGAATGGATGTACTTTGAAAAAGACATGCCACCCAATTTTCTAGAGGTTCTTGCGCGATGGGAAAAATATGTGACTACTTACAAGGATTCACTCTAACAAGGAGGTGTCAAATATGTCCAATTGATGTCCAGCATCTTCCCAAGTAGCCAAAGTAGTATCTAACTCCTTCTTCATAGCTGCATAATTGGCCAAAATTGTACTGGTTTTTGAATCGTCGCTGTAGTCTAAACCTTCCATGACTTTGTCGGTCTCAGCCAATTTCTTCTCGAGTTCCGTAATTCGGCTTTCGCTTTTGGATACAAGATTCTGCAGCCGGCGGTACTCTTTCTTCTTTTCTTTGCGCTCGTCATAGCCAAGCTTATGAGCACTTCCCACTTTAGTTTTGGACTTTTCCTTTTCGACGTCACCTTCGTATTGAGCAATGCTTTCGGCATTTTTGGACTGAAGAAACTCGTAGATATCTCCGAGATGTTCTTTCATCCCATTTGAGGTTACCTCATAAACCACATCGGCCAATCCATGCAAGAAATCTCTATCGTGAGAAACAACAATCAATGTGCCGTCAAAATCTGCCAATGCGCTCTTCAGAACTTCTTTAGACTGAATATCGAGGTGGTTGGTAGGCTCATCAAGGATCAATAGGTTGATCGGCTCTAGCATCAATTTGCACATCGCTAGACGAGCTTTTTCTCCTCCAGATAAAACTTTGACTTTCTTGTCTACGTCGTTACCGCTAAACAGGAAATTTCCCAAAAGTGCTCGGGGTGTTGCTTTGATGTATTCTGTAGACTCGTCCTCGATCGTTTGGAGTACTGTTTTTTCACCGTCAAGGCTTTCGGCCTGGTTCTGTGCGTAATATCCAATTTGAACGTTGTGCCCTATGGTTATATCGCCCTCAGCAGTTTCGAGACCCATGACAATTTTGGTGAACGTAGTTTTTCCAACACCGTTCTTTCCAACAATTGCGAGCTTGGTTCCTCTAGCCACTATAAGATCCAAGTTTTTGAATACGTTCTTGTGACCATATGATTTCGAAAGATGCTCTGCTTGCAAGGTCACTTTTCCCGATCTCGGTGAAGTTGGGAACTTCAGGTTGAAAGCTGGACGTAAGAAGTCGTCCACATCTATCAATTCAAGTTTGTCAAGTTTCTTTATTAGCGATTGCGCAAATGCTGCTTTGTTTTTCTTCGCCCTGAACTTGTCTATTAGAATCTTGGAGTCGGCAATGTACTTTTGCTGGTTTTTGTATGCCTGCATTTGCTTTTCCAGGTCATCTTCGCGTGCGACCAGATATTTACTGTAAGCAAATTTGAAATCGTAAATCTTACTATTTGCTATCTCTATTGTCCGGTTCGTTAGATTATCCAAAAAGGCCTTATCATGGGATATAAGTATGATAGCACCTGTATAGGATTTAAGGAAATTCTCCAACCATTGAATACTCAAAATGTCCAAGTGGTTAGTAGGCTCATCCAGCAACAACACTTGAGGTTGTTGCAATAGAAGCTTTGCCAACTCAACTCGCATCTGCCAGCCACCACTAAAAGTTGAAAGAGGTTGATCAAGATCCTCATCTACGAAACCAAGTCCCTTAAGAATTCTGGCAATGTTCTCTTGAGATTTACCTGCGTCTAAAATATGAAGTCTATCGTTGACTTCGTTTAGCTCAGAGATAAGATTGTTGTATGAATCGGTTTCATAATCTTCTCGTGTAGCTAACTCCAAGGCTATTGCTTCAGAGCGAGCTTCCAATAGATTGAGCTCTTTAAATGCAAGAGCAGCTTCTTCAGATACACTGCGTGTAGGTGCCAATGCTAGCTCCTGCGGAAGATATCCTATCAGAGCATCAAGAGGCATACTTACATCTCCGCCGTCTGCGGTTTGCAGACCAGAGATTACTTTGAGTAGAGTACTTTTTCCAGCCCCGTTTTTTCCAACTAAACCTACTTTGTCCTTTTCAGTGACAAAGAATGAAATTGAGTCAAATAAAACTTGCTCTCCAAATACAACCGTTAAGTTGGAAACTGATACCATAAAATTGTAAGCATAAAAAAAGGCGTCCGCAAAAAAGGGACGCCTTTATTCTTAATAATATAATTCTAGTAATGCCATAAATCGTGCTCGACCTCAAAAAGTTCATTCTTGATTCTCTCCGATTCCAAAAGCTCGTCCATACCATTGGCGTAATCTGCAATGGCTCTATTATAAACGTTTGATTCTTTCACGATATAACTAGCAAACATTCGCTGTTGGAAGATATCCTCGAAGGTTCTTCTTTGGGCGTCGTTTTGCAAGTTGAATACATCCCAGTTGGCGAATACATATCTACATTCTGGAAAATACAACCAGAACAAAGTTTTGTATCCACGTGACTCACCGTCATCTCCAAACATTTGCATCATTGGAGCAATGCCAATAACACGAACATAACGCTCGGAACGCTGCTTATCAAAAACCCAGTCCTCTTTCATCTTGTACTGAGTAATGTCAATGGATTTGATAGGCTCGCTATTCGTAACAGGAGTTTTCTCACCTGTGTCCAAATCCTCAATGTAACGCGTAACAGTAGGATTCAACATAGAATCCAAACCAGTGGGTTGCATTGGGAAACGAAACTCATCATCCGTTTCGGTTGGTCCAAGACCATAAGCAGTCAGCGAACCTTCCACTAGAAGAGCATGCTTGATAACATCAAACAGACTTTTACGGTCTTCAATCTCTTCAATAGGAAAATACAACTGATGATTGATTTTTTCTCTCAAATCAACGATCCGCCATACGCGATGCGCCCACATGACATCAGCTTCCCTCAAGTGAGGATAGGCAACGACACGCTTGGTAGCATTGTGCTCCTTTACATAGGCGCCATCCAAAACGGTTTGCACTTGTGCATTAACACTTCCTGTTGCAAGGACAAGTAGAGCAACAGCAGAAATCGACGATAGAAAAAACTTTTTCATGACCTCTATTTTTTAAATTAAGTGATCTTCAATCCCATGTTGGCCAACTTTCTCGTTGTTCCATCAGGCATCTTAACCATAATCTCCTCAATGTAGATCTTTTCACCACGCTTCACCTTGTCCATCATAGCCTTCATTTCTGAAGTCACTTTGTTGGAATTAGATTTACGCTCGATGTATTGACCTCCTCTGATGAATACCATTGTGAATGACTTAACACTTACTTTTACGTCAAACTCAAAGTTCTTCATGTCGGCTCGGATACCAGGAGTAATGACGAAGTCATCACGCTTGATAGCGTTGTCAACAGGTGTCTTACCACCAAATCTTGGCTCTGGATCTGGAATAGGCTTCACACGGAAGTTTTTAACAGGAAAGCTTTTCTTAGAACCATCGGTCATTGCAGCCGATACACTAATGTTAGCTTCCTTGCCAGTTCCCGGCTTGATAATCCATTCTCCTTTCTTCGCTCCAGCTCTAAGACTGTGACCAGCACAAGTTGCTGTGATCTTGTCCGATGCAACACCAGGTACAGCAATCGCAACAGGATTGTCAATACCACGATAAAATACGTTCATCGCTGTTGGCTCAATTACAAGGTTGGCTTCAGCAACAGTAAACGGATTTACATAGAAAGGCCAGTCTTCGAGTTCACCACTAGGTCCTCGGTACTTGATCAAACCTTTGAAGGCGTGATCCGAAGTGGACATAGCTGAAGTTGGAATTCTCAATTTACCAAGTCCATCTTGACCAACTAGAATAGGCGACTCGCCTTCAGCTATTTGATAGATAGATGAACTGTCTCCATTGAAATCCTGGCTGTCAACATAAATTTGCGGCGCATTCGACGCATCATAAGCAGCCAACAATATGTCTGCACGGAAAGTATCTCCCTTTAGAACATAGTTGGATTGTGGAATGACCAAAGGCATCAAGTTTGTGAACTTGTAATCCTTTCCTTCAACACCACTTAATAACTCCGTTAAGATATTCACTTTTGCATTTTCAACATCCAATTGGATTGAAGAAAGATAGGCGATAACCGCGGCAAGAGGGACATCAAAGAATTGGACTTCTTCCCATTTCTTAAGTTTCTCGTCTTCTTCTCTATCTTGATACTGAAAAGCTTTGTCAACACCGTTCACAAAACTCTGCGAAGGTTGCCATGGCAGACCATTGAAAGTCGTCACATCTATCGATTTTAGATAATCTCTAAAACCTTCTAGATTCGTCTTCAAATCAGCGGCAGTAAATGGACTTACATCATCAGCTGTTTTAGGATTCTTAGCATCTTTTCCAACCAGTTTTGAGGTTAGTTCTTGATACTCGTCCTTCTTTGTTATATAGCTAATGTTAAAGACGGTGTCCGCATCCATTTCCTCACTCCTAGCAATATAATCTTGCCAAGACTTAGTTTTCTTTTCAGAAGCAGAAATTGAAAATGCCTGCATGTTCTTCACATACTGGATCATATCGTCAGCCTTTTTCCTGGCTTCTTCTGCTTTTTCGTAGAACGGACCTACTTTTTCTTTGTTCGTAGCATATTTATTTTCAAATGAACTCCAAATTGAATGCGATTGTGCATTAATGGTCTTATTCGATTGACCCAATTTATCATTCACTTTGACAAATCCAAGAAGTACTTCTTTGGATATGTTCATGGCAAGCATGGCAGTCAGTACCAAGTACATCATACCAATCATCATTTGCCTTGGGGATAGTTTCTCTCCTGACATGAGTTACTCTAATTTTAAGGTTATTAGCGTACGCTCGTTAGTTAGGCTCCCTGCTTTCCACCAGAACCCATGGCGTTAAGCATATTGTTGTAAACCTTATTAAGAGACTGCAGATTTGTAGCAAGCTCGGCGATGTTTTCCTTGTACTTGCGCGTATCATCAACTGATTCGTTCAAGTTAGAAATTAAGTCACCCATACCAGCGTACATCGCACGTGTGCTTTCAAGTTCGGCAAGTTGCATCTCATACATTTCATTCAATGATGAAAGATTTGTACTCATCTTACGCAAATGCTCTCCCGTTTGAGCTCCAATTTCTGCTTGATCAGATAAACCAACCAATGACTCAGAAGCAGCTTTGTATGTATCAGTAAGCTCAGAAACTTGCTGAGAAGCACCTCTTAAACTAGTGCTGTATTCTTTTGTAGCTACACTTGCATCCGTGATGTTACCAATTTCTTTGGCTTGGTCACTCAAAGCGCGCATTCCTGATCCTAGACTTTCGATCAAATCTGGACCGATTTTCGCTTCTGCTAACATACCGTCCAATTGGTCGGTCAATGATCCAGAAGACTTGTGAGAACCATCTCCGTGCTCACCAGTAGCAAGTTCAGGATACACAAGGGACCAATCTGGTTCTTCATGCAATGGTTCAAATGCGGACATGAAGAAGATAAATGCTTCAACAGAAAGACCGACAATCAACAATGTAGAGGCTCCAGACCAGTGCTCAATCTTAAACAATGCGCCAATAATTACTACCGCAGCTCCCCAACCATACAATTTGGCCATGAACTGCTTCCATTTCTTACTTCCCGGTTTCATATTATTTAACTTGCTTTTGGTTTCGCTGAAAAAGAGGCCCCGCCCATTTTTCAAAAATAATTTGATTAGTTATTCTATGGAGTATTGAAATCCTCAGAGGATACACTCTTTCCACGTCCTAAGTATGACATTACACTTCTAAATCCAATATAAGATTTCGCAGTGTCTTGGTATTCAAATGATCGAGTTCCTGTCTGGCAGTAAAACCCGATGTCTTTCCAAGATCCTCCACGAATTACTTTTCGTTTCAACGACGGTGGATCATCAATTTTCGCATGATACTCGTATTCGGGACTCATGTCATGGGAAAATTCGTAAATAGATTCATCAAATGCTGTATTAGTCCACTCTGACACGTTTCCAGCCATGCAGAATAAACCATAATCATTTGGTGAATATGAATCTGTCGGTACAGTGTAACATCCATTGTCCTCCACGTAGTCACCACGCATCGGCTTGAAGTTGGCTAAAGGACAACCTTGAATGTTTCTCAAATATGGTCCACCCCATGGAAATGGAGCTAACTCTAGTCCACCTCTTGCAGCAAATTCCCATTCGGCTTCCGATGGCATTCTGAAACGTTGAACCATTGATTCACCATTTCTAGTGTGCCACTCGTTGAGAATTTGAGTTCTCCAAGCGTTAAAGGCCTTTGCCTGTCCCCATGAAACTCCCACAACTGGATAATCATCGTAAGCCGGGTGCCAGAAGTATGTCTCTGTCAAAGGCTCATTAAATCCATAAGTGAAGTCATGCACCCAACACAATGTATCTGGATAGACGTTGATAGACTCTTGAATGATGAATTGAGAGCGATCACTATGCCCGCGAACCGAATGCAATTGATTCAACGAATTGATCTCGCCATACTCTTCATCCTTATTTGATTTGTTTGCAGCGCTCTTGAAATCAATCCACCAATAAGTGTATTGAAGTTTTCGGCTGTCCAATTGACGTCGATTGTAAAAACGATCAGATCCTTGTAAAAAGAATTCGTCATACAGAAGATCGAAAACATCTTCCTCTTCCCAATCGATTTGATCCTCCCAATTGAGAATATAACCTTTGTCAATAAATCGATCTAATTCACGACCCAACTCATCTTCCGAGTAGAAGTAACGATCATCATCATTATTTGCCAATGCATCGAGATATAATGAATCCCTCACATAATAGACAAATTGACGATACTCGTTGTTCGAGATTTCGTGAATGTCAATGTAAAATGCAGGGATTGTCACGGTCTTTGACCGTGCATTGTGAGCCCATGGCACATCTTGATCACTTGGTCCCATAGTGTATGAACCAAAGTGGATGTAATTCATCCCATACGGGTTGACTTGGACCCAGTCTTCCCTTGGGTGTACCCCAACGACATGACCGCTTGGTCCAGGTAAACACCCAGACAAAGTGAGCAGCAGAAGTACGAGCAGGTAAAACGACTTTTTCATGATTTCCTTTCTTTAGTAACGTGAGTACTAAAAATCCTATAATAGAGAAGCAGGTTTCTAAGTGTCAAACTACGAGTATATAACCCCTAATGTTTCAAATTATTATAAGAATCTCGGATTCGCGTGGCGATTTTGTGGCGGAGTCGAGATCATATTAAAGCAGTAAGTTACAAATATCTCATGAGAACCAGAGCTATATGTTCTGATCTCAGAGGTTGTAGCGTCATAAGAATAACCCAACATTATTTTCTGTGGGATCTTCGAATAACCAGATTCTCCTACCCATGCCATCTGGAACCCTGCCATAGGAGCAATCGCATCGCCATGACGATAAGATACACCAGCCCATGCCAAATTATTCCAAAGAACATTCGCATTCAAATCGAATGTCGTTACGTTTAAATCAGATTTCGCCAATAAGTTTGTGCGCAATTCTAAAGTCGATGTCAAATCGAAGTTATATCCACCCATGATATACAAGTGCTGCGACATCTTAATGTTCATGTCCTTCAAGTCTTGTCCAGTCAAGTGAGTGGCTGAAATTCCTGCGTAGTACTTATCGTTCTGCGCAAACATAACACCTGCTCCCAAGTCAAAGCTTGTAGCACTGATTTCCTGATTGTTGATCGCTTGATCCTGATCAATAGGGTCAATAGCGATCCATGAATTACCAAGACGTTTGTTGTAACCACCAAACGATAATCCCATGGAAAGAATGTTTTTTCCTATCTCCAATTGGTAGTTAGTTGAAACTTTGAACAGTGCGTTGCGCTCTTGTCCTAAAGACTCGCTGAAAAGGGTTAAACCAATTCCAACTGGTAGTTCACCAATTTTCCCTCCATAATTGAACAAGCCAATTTTTGGATCACGATCAAAACCGTCCCACTGGTCACGGTAAAACATACTGATGCAATGCATCTGCTCAATACCCGCAGCTGCCGGATTGAACGATATTTTTTCGAACATCCACTGCGTGAATTGTGGGTCTTGTTGAGCCTTTGTACCAACAAAAGCGCCGACAAGCAGAAGTAAGATTAGACCTTTTTTCATCCTCTTTCCTAGTATTTACAGGTGTTTGGTTTCCTCGAGCAATTTTTCGAGAAGTGGCTAAAATAGCAAAATTTTTAAAGCCCAAAAATTCTAAAAAACTTCAACACGATTTCTCAACACTTTTTTTAAAAACTCCTACACTTTATCAAACCTAAAAAAAGGATTTAAAGTGCGCTGTAGGAGTATGTCGAGAACTCATGTAAGTTTTTGGTATGTCTTCCACCAACGATCTGGGATGTCTTCGTTGGTAGCTCTCTGATAATCAGTATATGTGCAGGGTACAAGGTGGTGTCTCTCGTACTTGTTTTTTTGACCAGCTGGATACGGAACATCCATCCACCAGCGGTCACTTTTTTCACTTTTATAGAAGATTAAATTGTGTCCATGGCTTTCACTATGAACGGTATACTTAATAAAATCTTTTTTATCTCCAATTGGAGAATCTGATTTTCTGTCCTTCACTCCGTCCAAGAAACACCAAAGGATTTCAGCAACCAGTTCAGCACCAGCTCCGCTGGGATCGCTCAAAGGGTCGTAACCAAATACTCCGAAGGAAGAAAGTTTGTCGCTAATGCCAGAGTAGCGAGCCATTTGGCACACTTTTTCCGCATAAAGACCATTTGGTCCAGCACTTTCATTTCCAGGCATTTCTGACTTGCGAATGCTGTTCAAGTCCAAGCTCACTAAATCTGCTTGTCGAAGAATAGGTTCAGATTCCCACAAATTTTCATTGACTACTCCCAGACGTAAAGTGTCAAAAAATAACTTATCCATCAATTCCAATAGCTCTGGATCAACAAAATATCTCTGGTGACCTATGTTACTATAGTTGAACAAGTAGTTCGGCTGGTGGAGTACAATTTGATTCAAGTAGTTCGTATCGTTGAATTCATCGTCCTGCTCCCCAAAGTCCAAACGAGAATCAATTGTGACCAGGTTAACAGTCTGTTCAAGATGTCCATAGCCCTTGTAGATAGAGAGTGTTAGGTCTTGAGATCCTCCAATAATTAAAGGGATAATGTCTTTTTTAAGAAGAAATTCAACGGTCTGCTCTAACGCAAATTGCGTATCCTCATACCGTTCTCCTTGGAAAATATTGCCCAAATCCGCAATCTGAACGTTTGAGTCCAATTTAAATAGTTGATACAGACGTTTACGCACGGCATCAGGTCCATTTGCGCTTCCAGCGCCATAAATCCCTTTGCGATCCTCTTGGACACCAATCAAAGCAACTTTGACACCTTCTAAATCGGGGAAGTGGTTATTTTCATTACGTGAAATTGCATTGTACAAGCGGTTTTTTCCATCGGTAATACTATCCTCAAGAGCAACCAACGTTGGCGTGAAAAATACAGATATATCCATTTATTTGTTTGCCTTTGGCTTCGCTTTGGTCTTTGCTTTTGCCTTTGGCTTTGCTGCCGCCTTTGGCTTTGCTGCCGCCTTAGTAGTTGTCTTTGCTTTTCTTTTTGGGGCAGTTTTGGCTTTCTCTACCAATTCCACGACTTGTGCATACGTCAAGTCTTTTGGCTCCATTTCTTTTGGAATCTTGATGTTTTGCTTGTCCTTCTTGATGTAAGGGCCATATCTGCCTTCCAAAACTTGGATGCTATCGTCTTCGTCAAAAGTTTTCAAAATAGCTTTCTTGACTGCCGCTGCTCGCTCGTCGATAAGCTCTACTGCTCTCGCTAAAGTGATTGTCAATGGATCATCGTCCTCTTGCAATGAGGCGAATACTTTCCCTTGACGCACATATGGACCAAAGCGACCAATTGCAGTGCTCACTTCTTCACCACTTGCAGACTGGCCCAACTTTCTTGGAAGTTTGAATAGGTCAAGAGCTTCCTCTAATGTCAATGTTGTTATGCTTTGCTCTTTGCGCAGACTGGCAAATTTCTTTTCCTCGTCTTCTGCATCCCCCATTTGAATCATCGGGCCAAATCGGCCAATTCGTGCGTAGATGTTTTTGCCTGTATCTGGACTTACTCCCAAAAGACGCTCACCCGTCGCCCGCTCCGATTTCTCTAATGCGGTTTCGATAGTAGTGTGGAATGATCCATAGAACGACTTAATCATGTCGTTCCAATTCATGTTTCCTTCTGCTATGACGTCAAATTCTTGCTCGACTTTTGCAGTGAAGTTGTAGTCAAGAATCGTCTTGAAATGTTCGACTAAGTAGTCGTTCACTACCATGCCTATATCAGATGGGAAGAGCTTGTTTTTCTCAGCACCAGTGATTTCAGTTTCGTCAGATTTTACGATCTCTGACCCATCCAGAATTAATTTCACATAGTGTCTTTCTGTTCCTTCTCTGTTCTCCTTCTCTACGTAAGTTCGCTTTTGAATGGTTGAAATAGTTGGCGCATATGTAGAAGGTCGTCCAATTCCGAGCTCTTCAAGTTTCTTTACCAAACTGGCCTCAGTATATCGTGCCGGGTGGTGTGTGAACCTCTCTGTAGCCGAAATGTCTTTGACGTTGAGGTCCTGTCCTACTTTTAGCGCAGGTAACATGCCTTTTTCCTCTTGCTGGTCATCATCCGTGCCTTCTAGATAAACTTTCAAAAATCCCTCAAACTTTATGACTTCACCCTTGGCCACAAATAATGCGTCAGTTTTGCTGATGCTAATCTTTACATTGGTCTTCTCCAATTGTGCGTTAGCCATCTGGCTTGCAACTGTTCGCTTCCAGATAAGTTCATATAGCTTTTGCTCACTGCTATCTCCATCCACACTTTTTACCGATAGGTCGGTCGGACGAATGGCCTCGTGAGCCTCTTGAGCGCCTTTGCTTTTGTAAGTATGTTTTTTTCGTTCAGAAAATTCTTTGCCATACATCGAGCCAATTACACTCTCAGCCTGGTCCATCGCCAAATCCGAAAGGTTAACTGAGTCAGTTCTCATGTATGTTATCTTTCCACTTTCGTATAGCTTCTGAGCGACTACCATAGTTCGAGAAACCGAATATCCAAGCTTTCTGCTAGCTTCTTGCTGAAGCGTTGAGGTTGTGAATGGAGCGGCCGGTTTCTTTGTGCCTGGTGTCTTTTCAAGATCAGCGATCGAGAAAATAGACCCGTTGCAATCTTCTAGAAATGCATAAGCTTCCTTTTCTGTAGTAAATCGCTTTGGCAACTCTGCCTTGAAGGCTTGGCCAGCTGATTCAAATATTGCAACTACTCGGAAAGAAGATTCTCCCTTGAAGTCTATAATCTCCCTTTCACGCTCAACGATGATACGCACTGCAACACTCTGCACACGTCCAGCTGAAAGAGAAGGTTTTACTTTTTTCCACAATACTGGAGAGAGCTCAAAACCAACAAGTCGATCTAAAACACGTCGAGCTTGTTGAGCATGAACTAAGTCAATATTTACTTCTCGTGGCGTTTCGATCGCCGCCAAGATCGCTGGCTTTGTAATTTCGTGAAAGACGATGCGTTTAACTTGGTCGTTTTTTAGATTCAAAGCTTCCATTAAGTGCCAAGAAATGGCCTCTCCCTCGCGGTCCTCATCCGTTGCTAACCAAACAATCTCTGCTGATTTTGCCAATTTTTTTAATTCGCTGATGATCTGTTTCTTGTCTGCTGACACCTCATATTGAGGCTCGAAATTCTTATCGACATCAATTGCCAGTTTATTGGTCGGTAAGTCTCTAACGTGCCCGTAGCTTGACTTAACAGTGAAATCCTTTCCTAGATACCCCTCTATGGTTTTGGCTTTGGCAGGGGACTCAACAATCACTAAATTTTTCGACATAGTTCTATATTCTCACGGTCTGATATGACGCGTTCCAGTTTTGCAAAGTAAGGGCAAAGCATTTGTTTTTGACAAGTCATCTGCAAATCAATCTCAATTTTGTTTGTTGAAACACCTTCTCTTAAAGCTTGTTAAGAGGTCGGATAAAGCGCATTTGGACATCATGTCAATATGGCAGATTAATGATTTTTGAGTACCTTTGCCGTCCTCTTAAATCGCGGGAATGCTACACGAAGGAAACAAAGTTATAGACGAGAAAAGACAAGGTGAAGCTTTAGTCCGAGAGGCTAGCAATACCATTGGTAAAAAGCTGCTCCTCGAGAGCTACGGTTGTGCGATGAATTTTTCCGATAGCGAAATTGTCGCTTCTATTCTGGATGAATCAGGATACAGCACGACCAAAGATGCCGCCGAAGCCGACGTGATCCTGCTAAATACATGCGCCATTCGTGACAATGCCGAACAACGTGTGCGACGTCGTCTTGGCTTTTTTAAATCTTTGAAGAAGAAAAAACCACATTTAGTAGTGGGCGTTCTCGGTTGTATGGCCGAACGACTTCGTGAAAATCTTCTTGAAGAGGAAAAATTGGTGGACTTGGTAGTCGGTCCAGATGCATACCGCGAGCTCCCTGGGCTTATTGATCAGGTCTATGGTGGTCAAAAAGCTGTGAATGTTCTTCTCTCTCGAGAAGAAACATACGCTGATATTGCTCCCGTGCGTCTCGGCAGCAATGGTGTATCCGGCTTTATCTCGATTATGCGCGGTTGTGACAATATGTGCACTTTTTGTGTGGTGCCTTTTACGAGAGGAAGAGAAAGAAGTCGAGATCCAAAGTCAATCGTTGGAGAAGCAACTGATTTGCTGGCTCAAGGATACAAGGAAGTAATCTTACTCGGGCAGAATGTCGATTCTTACAAATGGAATCTAACTGCCAAAGGCGAGGTGAAAGATGAGTCTGCGCCTACTGTGACTTTTGCCCAGCTGATGCAGTTGGTCGCTCAAGTGAGTCCAGAATTGCGAGTTAGATTCTCGACATCTCATCCAAAGGACCTCACTGATGATGTTATTCATGCCGTGAAGAAATATGACAACATCGCCAACCATATTCACTTGCCAGTTCAATCGGGCAATGATGAGATTTTAAAGAAAATGAATCGCGGTTATACGCGAGAATGGTATTTGGAGCGGATTTCCGCAATTCGAAATATCATTCCTGATTGCGCCATAACTACGGATATTATTTCAGGATTCTGTGGAGAAACAGAAGCTCAACATGAGGATACCATGAGCCTGATGAAGGAAGTGGGGTTCAATATGGCTTACATGTATACCTATTCTGAAAGACCTCGTACCCTGGCCGAAAGAAAATATGAAGATGATGTTCCTGAGGAGGTCAAGTCTCAAAGATTGCAGGCGATCATTGATCAACAGTTGATGTTTACGGGGAAACGCACTAAGGATATGGTGGGTAAAGTTCACCGTGTGATTGCCGAGAAGCTCTCGAAGAAATCGAAAGAGCAAATGAGCGGTCGCAATGGAGAGAATTGCATTGTCGTATTTCCAAAAGAGGATTTTAAGCCCGGTGATTATGTCGACGTTCTTGTTCATGACGCGACGAGAACCACACTGATTGGTGAGGTAGTTCATTTGCCGAAGGCTAATATGGAAGAAGAATGAAGAACGAAGTGGAAATTCAATCTATAAAACAACGATTTGGGATTATTGGAAGCTCCCCGTTGCTCAATCGAGCCATGAGTGTGGCAGCCCAAGTAGCTCCAACCGATATTTCTGTGCTCATAAGTGGTGAGAGTGGAACGGGTAAAGAAGTGATGCCCAAAATTATTCACCAACTCAGTTCGCGGAAGCACGGGGAATACATTGCAGTGAATTGCGGCGCAATCCCAGAAGGAACAATTGACTCTGAGTTGTTCGGGCATGAAAAAGGAGCTTTTACTGGAGCTCAAGGAACTAGATTAGGGTATTTTGAAGTAGCCAATGGAGGAACGATTTTCTTGGATGAGGTTGCCGATCTGCCTATTCAAACTCAAGTTCGTCTGCTACGTGTTCTTGAAACGGGAGAGTTTATTCGTGTTGGCTCTTCCAAAGTAGTTAAGACGGACGTGCGAGTGGTGGCAGCTTCCAATGTGAAAATGGCCGAAGCGATTCAAAATGGAAAGTTTAGAGAAGATCTATACTACAGATTGAATCAAGTGCCTATCGCTATGCCTAGTCTGCGCGAGCGACCTGAGGATGTTCATCTGCTTTTCAGGAAGTTTACGACTGATGTTGGCGAAAAGTATCGAATTCCAATACTGGAATTAGATCCAGAAGCCATTGAGCTTCTTAAGCGCTATTCTTGGCCGGGCAATATTCGTCAGCTTAAAAACATCACTGAACAGATGTCGATTGTGCTGCAAGATCGCAAGGTGGATGCTGAGACACTTATGGATTTTATTCCTAAAGAAGAGTTCAGTCGAACTCCAATGGTCGTTAATCAAAAGTCTAATTCTCAAGACTTTTCTGAGAGAGACCTCTTGTACAAGGTGCTCTTTGATATGAAAAATGATCTCAATGATGTGAAAAAGCTAGTTTTGCAGCTTATCCGCTCGGGAGGTAACTTGGACTCCAATGACGATACTGCAGCGCTCATGAAGAAAGTCTTTACCGATTCAGAGGAGGAGCAAGGAGCTTGGTCAGAAAAATCCGAAGCTATGTATGCACTTCCATCTGGTCAGTCTCGAGGTGATGATCCGCATGAAATAGAGGTGGAGGAATCTTTGTCGCTGCAGGATACAGAAAAAGAACTTATTCGAAAAGCTCTGATCAAGCATAAAAATAAAAGGAAATACGCCGCAAAAGAACTTGGTATTTCGGAGCGGACGCTCTACCGGAAAATAAAAGAATATAATTTGACCTAATTTGCAGACGTTTGCATTGCACATGAGATTCTTGTCCTACATATTGGTTGCCGTAACGCTCACATTCGCTGGTTGTGGCGTGTATTCTTTCACGGGGATTGACACGGGCGTTGCCGAATCTGTATCGGTAGAGTTCTTCAGAATGCAGACTCCTATGGCGAGTCAAGAATTTGCTGCACAGTTTACTGAGAAGCTCAAAGATCAGTTGCAGCAGCAGTCTCCGCTATCATTGGTGGATCAAAATGGTGATCTGAACTACCAAGGGTCAATTGTAAATTATCGAGTCAATACTGCCGCCGTTCAAAGCAATGAAACAGCATCTTACAATAGGCTTACAGTGACTGTGAAATTGTCGTATACCAACACCCTCGAAAAAGAAAAGAGTTTTGATAAGTCGTTCACAGAATATGCGGATTTCGATAGTTCACAGGACTTAATTGACGTGGAACAGGTTTTGTGGGATGAGATAATGGAAAAGCTAGTTCAGTCCATTTATAACGATAGTCTTGGAAATTGGTAATGAATCCGGATACGCTATATACCGTCGCTAATCAAAGCTCAACCACGCGAGCTCAACTTTCAGAATTGGATGAGTTGATCGCTAAGTATCCATGGTTTTCAGTGGCCCATCTTCTCAAGGCCAAGGGAATGATGGAAAGCAAAGACGCTGATTATCCTGAGCAATTGCAAAGAGCTTCGGTGCATATCAACAACCGACAGGTGCTTTTTAATTTCTTGCATGAGCATTCAGAATTCATAGAAACTGTGTCTGTTGATCCTGAAATTTCTGAGGATGGATCTTTTCCTTTTGACGATAATAAGGAAGGTTTAGGCTTGGTCCAACCTCCGGCAAATACTGAAACGGAGGAACAGCCATCGGCCAAAGAGCAAGAGGAATCATTGGTGCCTGAGAAGGTAGAAGGTGAGGTCGCCAAAGAAATTGATCCAGCGGAAGTTGACGGTGATTTGGATTTGGAGCATGTTGATAATGATAAGCCTTCGGCAAATGATGAGCCGCAGGAATTGGGGCCTGAACATGAAATTATAGCTCAGCCAATTGAGGAGGAAATAGAATTGGCTCAAAAAGAACAGGTAGATCCGGAGCTGGAAAAAGAGATTCTAACTGTTGCTGTTAGCCGGATTATCGAAAAGGAAGTTCAGGACGAGATCTCTGAATCCGAGGAAGAAGAAACTATAGGGCAGTCTGTTTATTCCACAGAAGATGAGGCCGAACTTTCTCCATTCGCGCTTCGCTTGTTGAGAGGAGCAGCTAAAATAGGTTACGGTGAGCCTCAGCATGAGCCGGCACCTAGCGTGAGCATTGACAGCAAAAAAGAATCGAATCAAAATTTGTCTTTGGGCGAACTTGTTGACACCTTTATCCGTACAAGTCCGAGGATCACGCCTTCAAGGGCACCTGAGTATTCGCCTAGAGATTTAGCCAAGCATAGCTTGGTTGAAGATGATAGTTTCGTGACTGAAACAATGGCTAAAATATACGCTCAACAAGGAAAATTAGATAAGGCGCGCAAAGCTTATAAACTGTTGAGCTTGAAATATCCAGAAAAAAGCATTTATTTTGCACACCAGTTGAAAAAGCTGGGAAGAAACAAGTAATTAATTGTAATTCAAGAAGATGGGACCATTTATAGTATTATTGATCGTTGTTGTTTGTGTTCTGCTGGCTCTGGTAATTCTCGTTCAGAACCCAAAAGGTGGTGGATTAGCAACTGGTTTTCAAGGTGCTAGCCAAGTTGGTGGTGTGCAGAAGACAGCAGACTTTCTAGAGAAGTCGACATGGTATCTGGTAGTTGCACTTTTTGTGCTTTGCCTTTTTTCATCAACCATTTACAAAACCAATGTGGTTACTAATAATGGTGGTGTTGATACAGAAGTTGTTGCACCTGATGGTGACGGAGCTGAAGTTTCAGATGAAGTGCCTACGAATTAAAAAAAAATCACCTCAAGATAAAATGTCAGTATGTCACCATACTGACATTTTTTTTGCCTTGTACTGACCTAATGTCGGTCTTTGTGTAGCTATATCCAATTGGCACAGTTCGTGTCTGATGACAATCATTCTATAGAAATGATGTCTAACCCATATTAAACGTAAGAATAACATGTCTGTGAACGTAACACCACTGGCCGATAGAGTTCTTGTTGAACCTGCAAAAGCCGAAGAAACCACTGCCAGCGGAATTATAATTCCCGATACAGCTAAAGAAAAGCCACAACGAGGCACTGTTATCGCTGTTGGAAATGGCAAGAAAGATGAGCCAATCACTGTGAAAGTAGGAGATACTGTTCTCTATGGTAAGTATTCAGGAACTGAACTTGCCATTGAAGGAAACGATTATCTTATCATGCGTGAGAGCGATATTTTCGCAATTCTTTAATTACCCTTTCTCTACAAAAAACACAATATAAATAGTCAGATCATGGCCAAAGAAATCAGTTTTGATTCAGAAGCACGGGCCCAACTCAAACTTGGAGTGGACGCCTTGGCAAATGCCGTAAAAGTAACCCTAGGACCTAAAGGTCGAAATGTGGTTATCGATAAGAAATTCGGAGCACCGAGCATTACCAAAGATGGTGTGACGGTAGCGAAGGAAATTGAGCTTTCAGACCCAATTCAAAATATGGGTGCTCAAATGTTGAAAGAAGTTGCATCAAAGACAGCTGATATCGCTGGTGATGGAACAACTACAGCAACTGTGCTTGCGCAGCGTATCGTACACGAAGGATTGAAGAATGTTTCATCTGGAGCGAATCCAATGGATTTGAAACGTGGAATCGACAAGGCAGTAGCTCTTGTAGTTGCTGGCTTGCGTGACCTTTCTCGCGAAGTAGGTGATGATTTTAGTAAGATTGAACAAGTTGCTACGATCTCTTCTAACAATGATTCTCGTATCGGTCAACTCATTGCTGAAGCAATGAAGAAAGCTGGAAAAGAAGGCGTTATCACTGTTGAAGAGGCCAAAGGAACCGCCGATGAGCTAAAGACCGTTGAAGGTATGCAGTTTGATCGTGGGTACTTGTCTCCTTACTTCGTAACCAATCCTGAAAAGATGGAAGCGGAATTAGAGAGTGCTTATCTCCTGATCTTCGATAAGAAGATTTCAAACATGAAAGATTTGCTTCCTGTTCTTGAAAAGACAGCGCAGACGGGTAAGCCACTTTTGATCATCGCTGAAGATGTTGATGGTGAGGCTTTGGCTACTTTGGTTGTCAATAAGATTAGAGGCTCGCTCAAAGTTGCTGCAGTGAAGGCTCCTGGATTTGGAGATCGTCGTAAGGCAATGCTTGAAGATCTTGCAGTTTTGACCGGAGGAAATGTTATTTCTGAAGAGACAGGATTGAAGCTTGAGAACGCATCTTTAGAGGACCTCGGGACTGTTGAGAAAGTTGTTATAGACAAAGACAACACTACAATTATCAATGGCGCTGGTTCAAAAGAAGCTATTGCGGCTCGAGTTGGTCAAATTCGTGCTCAAATTGAGCAAACGACTTCTGACTATGATCGTGAGAAACTCCAAGAGCGTCTTGCCAAGTTGGCCGGAGGTGTTGCAGTAATTTATGTTGGCGCAGCCACTGAAGTTGAAATGAAAGAAAAGAAGGATCGTATTGACGATGCTCTTCATGCAACTAAAGCTGCTGTTGAAGAGGGAATTATCCCTGGCGGTGGTGTCGCATATATTCGAGCTGCTCAGGCTTTGGATAATTTTAAAGGCGATAACATCGATCAAACGACAGGTGCTGCAATCATTCGACGAGCTATTGAAGAGCCATTGCGACAAATCATTGCCAATGCAGGCGGTGAAGGAGCAGTTGTAGTTCAAAAAGTTCGCGAAGGAAAAGATGACTTCGGTTACAATGCACATACAGAAGAGTACATGAATTTATTTGAAGCTGGGGTTATTGATCCTACTAAAGTTTCACGTGTTGCTCTCGAAAATGCTGCGTCTATCGCAGGTATGTTGCTCACAACAGAATGCGTTATTTCAGACCTTCCAGAGGATGATAAGATGCCTGCAATGCCGGCCGGAGGAATGGGCGGTATGGGTGGAATGATGTAATTACAACAAGACCCTTATTATAAAAAGCGGCTCCTTTTGGAGCCGCTTTTTTTGTGACCAGAAGGTATGCCTAGATCCTAAACTGACTGAATATCAATTAGTTGATTTGATAGGTCTCTTTGCCTTCCCAAGACAATCCAGCGGACAAAAAATATGATGTAGATTGGTAATTGCTCTTTTTGTGATGTACATTGCAGTGACCATATACAGCAGAAATGGAGGCGAAATACGATAAGATAGGCCAACATTACAATACGACGCGTAAGGCAGATAGAGCTCTGTTGGCAAGAATAATTGCTCACTTGGACCCAATGCCAATTGGTCAATATTTAGACCTTGGCTGTGGGACGGGTAACTATACAATTGAGCTTCATAAAAAGGGAATCCATCTTACTGGTGTCGATCCTTCAAACGAAATGTTGAAGATTGCATCTGATAAATCCAGTGAAATAAATTGGCAGCTAGGCTGTGCCGAGGCTATACCAGCTGAAGACGAATCCTTTGACGGCTGTTTGGCGAAGTTGACAATTCATCATTGGTCCGATTTAGAATCGGGATTCAAAGAAGTGAATAGGGTTTTGAAGCCAGGAGGTCGGATGGTGGTTTTTACCTCGACGCCAAGTCAAATGAAAGGATATTGGCTCAATCACTATTTTCCTCAAATGCTAGAAGATTCTATGGAGCAGATGCCAGCCTTTGATAAAATTCAAAAGGCCATCGAACGGTCTTCTTTAAGGTACGATTATCGAGAACGGTATCTCATTCAGCCAGACCTTCAAGATCAATTCTTATATGCCGGAAAGCATAACCCTAGCTTGTACCTTGACGATCAGGTGCGTCGGGGAATATCTTCATTTTCGTCTTTGGCAAATGCCAAAGAAGTTCAAGAAGGTTTAATCAATTTGAGACTTGATATCGAATCAGGTAATGTGCACGATGTTATTCGACATTACGAGAATGCTCGAGGTGACTATTTGTATGTGGTGGCCGTGAAGCTTTGATCTATAAGCTTGTCAATTCCTTAAAGACGTCTTCCATGCTTTTCTCAACCCTTTGCATAGTTAATACAGAATTGTTGTGCTCAACCGCATAATTGAAAACATACTGCCTAACATCTTCATTAGTAGACACTTCAAGTGTCCAGTTGTTTCCATCTGCTTGAATAGCACCATGGACACCCTGAATCTTCTTAAGCTCAGTCGCACTTACTTCTGAACTAAACTCAACCTTAAGCTCGTAGCCCGAGCTCGATAAAGTACTTCGGATTTCATTTACTGGCTTGTCTGCTACAACTTTACCGCGGTTGATAATCAATACACGGCTGCAAATAGCTTCAACTTCTTGCATGATGTGCGTAGACAACATTACCGTCTTTTCCTTTCCGATTGAAGAGATGAGATTGCGAATCTCGACAAGTTGGTTGGGGTCAAGACCACTGGTAGGCTCGTCCAGAATTAGAACCTCGGGATCATGAATCATTGCTTGCGCTATGCCCACACGTTGGCGGTATCCTTTCGATAAAGCACCTATTTGTTTGTGTTGCTCTAACTCCAGGCCAACACGGTCAATCATCTCTTTTATTCGAGCTTTTAAATTTGGAATTTTGTAGACGCTTCCTACAAATTCAAAATACTCTTTTACATACATATCTAAGTACAAAGGGTTGTGCTCAGGGAGATAGCCTACCTTCTTTTTCACTTCGAGAGTTTCTGACAATACATCATGTCCACAAACGGTTACTTTTCCCTCATTTGGCGGGATGAATCCAGATATAATCTTCATCATTGTTGATTTTCCCGCGCCATTTGGCCCCAGAAATCCAATAACTTCTCCACTGGAAACAGCAAAATTCACGTCATCTAGAGCTTTTTGCTCACCATACAATTTGCTTACCTGCTCAACTAGAATCGACATATAGAATAAGAATTAGTCCCTTTTATTGAGGAATCCTCAAAGATAGAACATTGCTCGAACTGATCTATTGTCCTTGCTGTGAAACAAGGGTATTATGATCAGGTCTGTCAGGAATATGGAAGGCATGGTATCACAGTTCCCTTTTCCGACATGTTCGAGAATGATCTTCAAACCGGGCGATTCCAACCAAAAAAATCACGTCTTTTGCCACATGCATACTGCGGTAGTTATTAAGTCGATGGGGAAATGGTGCCAAGTGCGCGATGATGCGGGCAAGTACTGGCAATGTCGCATGCGCGGAAAGCTGAGAATGAAGGGAATACGCAGCACCAATCCAATTGCTGTGGGCGATAGAGTGGTTATTGAGCCTGAAACTCAAATGGAGGATCATGCAGTTATTACCGACATTGAAAAGCGTAAAAATTTCATTGTCAGGAAAAGTGTGAACCTCTCAAAAGAAACGCACATTGTCGCCGCCAATATCGATCAAGCCTTTTTATTGGTCACACTCGCACGTCCAAGAACATCAGTGGGATTTATCGATCGATTTCTCGTGGCTGCTAAAGCGTACGATATTCCAGTTGTAATCGTCTTCAATAAGATTGATGAATATAGCGAAGAAGAGAAAGAGTCTACGAGCGAGGTTCGGATATTGTATGAGAGTATCGGGTATAAGTGCCTCGAGGTCTCAGCATTGGAAAGAATAAATGTAGATGCTGTTCTTGACTTAATGAGCAGAAAATCAAGCATGGTCTCAGGTCATTCGGGCGTCGGGAAGTCCACTTTGATCAACGCGATTAATCCCGATTTGAACATCAAGACCATGGAGGTGAGCGACTCCCATGAACAGGGAAGACACACAACAACTTTTGCTGAGATGCACCCTGTTGGCGATAACGGTTTTATTATCGATACTCCTGGCATCAAAGGCTTTGGAATAGTTACAATTGCCAGAGAGGAACTTCATCATCATTTCCCTGAAATGTTTGCACTTTTACCCGAATGCAAGTTTCACAATTGTCTGCATGTGCTCGAACCCCATTGTGCCGTTAAGCTGGCAATTGAGGAAGGGCGTATCCCGAAATCAAGATATACCAGTTACTTGTCTATGTATCAAGAGGAAGAAGGTCCTTACCGTACAGTGAATTATTGAGCTAGAAACGAAGGGTTAAGTAAAGAAGGCTTGTTGTATTCTAGTTGTTTGCCATTGTCCATTTGCAAGATGTTCTTTCCTACCGCTTTCAGAATTGCATGAGCTGCTGCTGTGTCCCACTCCATGCATGGATTAAATCGAGGGTAAATATGTGCCGTGCCTTCAGCTATAAGACAAAATTTTAGCGCGCTGCCAGCTTGGATGATTTCCAATTGTCGACCATCTGTTTTCAACCCTTCAATATAATCTGACGTCTTTGAGGAAAGATGAGATCTACTAGCAGCAACTCTCAAGATGTTTCCTGGCGGTTGAGGATTTAGTTTCTGAACTTGATCAATTGTTCCCTCTGAAACATTTGCCTTCCAGGCGGAATCCCCATAACCATAATAAACTTTTTTCGATTCAGGAATAGCCACAATTCCAAGTACTGGCTCGCCCTCATGAATTAGGGCAATGTTGATCGTGAATTCAGGCAAACCTTTGATGAACTCTTTCGTTCCATCTAATGGGTCTAATGACCAAAAAGTTGTCCAGTTTTTTCTCGTTTCGTATGGAATATCATCCTGCTCTTCACTCAGAATGGGAATGTTCAAAGGTTCAAGATGCTTGATTAGAATCCGATTGGATTCATAGTCAGCCTCAGTAACTGGAGATTGATCCTCCTTTACCCATTTGTCGTATCCTGCTTTTTTTACACGAATGATTCCTTCAGCAGCCTCACAAGAAGCCTGAAGGGCAATATCCAATATTTTCGAGAAGTTCATCGAGCACAAAGATAGATTAACCTAAATGTTTTATTAGTTTTGCTCTGTCTCAATAGGAGCGTTTGTTAACGATTAGTGTTTCTGAGGAAACAAAGCGGACAAATGAACCACAGGGGTGCCCAACTGTACGGGCTGAGATCAGACCCTTTGAACCTGACCGGATAATGCCGGCTAGGAAGTATGAACCTCCTTGCGTCCAATCAAAATACGCAAGGGCAAACTATTGTCATGAATATTTCTAGAATTCTAGGCCTATGTCTGTCGATGTTATCGCTGACATCTATGGCTCAATTTACCATTAACGGACGTGTCGTTGATGCTCAAACCAATGAACCCATTGTCGGCGTGCAAATCACGGTTGAAGGTTCAAGACGAGGAACAGTCACCAATATTGAAGGGCTGTATACCTTTTTAGGTATGCCTGTTGGAGCGCATTACATTTTATTTGGAGCGCTCGGCTATAGCGAACAAAAACTTATGGCCCAAGTAGTGGACCAAGACATTGTTTTAGATGCCCTTCTAGCTGCGGATCAAACGCCATTGATTGTCCAGACATTGCCTTTATTAGTTCATCAGCCTGCTTTTATTGAAGCCACTCGGGCAAATGCAGAAACACCTGTTGCCCAGACGAATGTTGGGAGAGCAGAACTAGATAAGCTTAACAATGCGCAGGACTTACCCTATCTGCTTCGATTTACTCCTTCTATGGTAGTGACTTCAGACGGTGGCTCTGGTGTAGGTTACACTGGTATGAGAATTCGTGGTTCTGATGCCTCAAGAATCAATGTCAATATCAATGGTATTCCGCTCAATGATGCGGAGTCGCAAAATGTATACTGGGTCAACCTTCCAGACTTAGGAAGTAATGCCTCTTCTATACAAATTCAAAGGGGAGTAGGCACTTCTAGCAATGGAGCCGGAGCGTTTGGAGGATCCGTTAAGGTGAAAACCAATGATCTGAAGCTGGAGCCTTTTGCCGAAGTAAGCAACACATACGGATCGTTCAATACTTGGAAAAATAGTGTGGCGGTTGGATCTGGCGATATCAACGGATGGTCCGTAAATGCCCGCTTGTCTCGAATAAGCTCCGATGGCTATATCGACCGTGCCGAGTCTCAATTGTTGTCTTATTACACCCAGGTCAATTGGAACGGCGGACCGTTTTCTGTTAAAGCTCTTGTCTTCGGTGGAAGAGAGCGAACTTATCAAAGCTGGAACGGAACTCCTGAAAGCAGACTCAACAATGACGAAGAAGCTATGCAAGAGCATGCGGCAAACAGTGGTTTGTCTGAAGGTCAAACACAGAACTTGCTAAATTCGGGAAGGACCTATAACTTCTATGAGTACCAGGATCAAGTTGATGACTATGCGCAAGATCATGTGCAATTGCATGCCGGGTGGTATATCCGAACAAACCTCAAGTTGAATATCGCAGGACATTATACTTATGGTCGTGGCTTTTTTGAGCAGTTCAAAGAAAATGAGGACTTTGAAGATTATGGTATTCTTCCTTTGAGCATTGGCGGACAGGTCATCGAGTCGACCGACTTAATTCGACGTCGTTGGTTGCAAAATGATTTGTTTGGTGGGACCTGGAGTCTTGCTTGGAACAAACAAAAATTCAGTCTTTTGGTGGGAGGAGCATACAATGAGTATTATGGAAATCATTACGGTGAACTCACTTGGATGGAATATGCCAATGGGACGGATATTGGAGATCTTTATTATCTCAACAAGGCACAGAAGAACGACTTCAATACCTATGTTCGTGCCGACTACTCCTTGACCAATAAGCTGAAACTTTTTGTTGATGTTCAATATAGAACAGTTGATTATACAGTGTCTGGTTTGGATAGTGACAGGATTGAAGTAGACGTGGATGAGCAATTGGCTTTCATCAATCCAAAGGGTGGTCTCAATTATAAATTGAACAAAAGCCGCATTTATGTGTCGTATGCGATTGGAAACCGTGAGCCCACGAGGAATGACTATATAGATGGAATTACTGCCGGAGCTAAGCCAGAGACTATGCAAGATCTAGAATTGGGATTCCAGCGCAAGACCAAGAAGCTTTTCCTTGGAGCCAATTTGTATGCAATGGAATACACAGATCAACTCGTCTTAACTGGCGAACTAAATGACGTCGGAAATTCTATTCGCCAGAATGTAGACAAGAGTCATCGAAGAGGTGTGGAGCTAGAAGTCGCCTGGAAGCCAATTGAGAAATTGACGCTAGGAGCAAACGCCACCTTTTCGGAAAATAAGATCGAAAATTTTAACGAAGTACTTTACGATTACACTACCGATTTCGATGTGATCGTAACGGAATACGCTGAAACAGATATCGCTTTCAGTCCAAGCACGATCGCTGCCGGACAAATCTCATACACCTTGTTCGATTCGGAACATCAAGAAGTAAGCCTAGGATGGACTGCAAAATATGTGGGAAAGCAATATCTAGACAATACGACGAACGAAGATCGGAAGTTGGATGCGTACTTCGTGAATGATGCTCGACTTACATATGTGGTCAAAGGATGTTGTTTTAAGAAACTGACATTGAACTTGCTAGTAAATAACGTTCTCAACGAGTTTTATTCCTCTAACGGATATACATATAGCTATGTAGTGGGGGAGCAGATTACTGAGAACTTCTACTATCCTCAAGCAGGAACGAACTTCTTATTGAATATGAAGATAGAATTTTAAGAAAAGGCTTTTTTAGCTGCGCAAATATCGAACAGTAGGTCCGGATTTTCTTCAATGGCAGTGCCCATGACTAGAAAGTCTGCACCTGCTGTCCATGCGCGATGAGCAGCCTCTTCTGTTTGGATGCCTCCTCCAACTACGATCGGAATATTTACACATTTGCGCGTAGCGCCAATCATTCCTGAAGAAATAGGCCTAGACGCTCCGCTGCCGCCGTCTAAATAAATAATTTTATTGCCAAGCATCTCTCCCGCCATGGCAGTTACACCCGCGATTTCAGGCTTGTCATAGGGGATTGGCAAGGTGCCGCTTATATAACTTGCGGTAGTTGGTTTTCCGCAATCCACAAGCATATAGCCCGTGCTGATCGCTTCTAATCCTAAGCGCCTGATCATCGGAGCTGCAATGACATGCTGACCAATCAATAATTCCGGATTTCGACCGCTAATGAGCGATAAAAAAAGGACGGCATCTACATTTTTAGTTACCTGGGTGGCGCTACCGGGGAATAAGATAAGCGGTTTTTTACAAGAAGATTTGATTGCTCGCGTAACCTCATCAAAATGATCTTCAACGATCAAGCTTCCACCCACCAGTACCAGGTCAACAGGGCTAGAGTTTATTAAATTAATCAAGCGATCACGACTCGCTTTAGATACCAACTTGTCGGGATCGAGCAAGACGGCTAAGCCTTTCTTTCCTTCTGTCGCCATCGATTGTATGTGCTCCAATACCTTCACACTGCAAAGTAACATGATTTATCTGCCATTCCCAATGGCTGCGCCCGAGCTTCAAATTGAATCACCTTCAGCGGGAGGGAACCAAAGGTCGTTCTCCTCTAAATAGGCAATTGTGCGCCCTTCAAGTAAAAGATGTCCCGTGTCTAGAACATGAAGAGAGCTTTTTTTAAGTCCGCGATTGAGCTTCTCGCCCTGCCATAATTTGATCACACTATCATGTAGTCCATAAATTAACACAGTATGAGGTACATGTTCATTGAGCAATT